>JBBQJF010000091.1:0-16217 GCA_038325665.1 Dehalococcoidia bacterium
GATGTGACTTCCAGGACGAAACCCGGCGCCGTGCCTTCCTCCCAGACTTTATACACCCGGCGGGGCGGCCCCTTGGGCACACCGAACGACACCATCACGTCGGGCGAAATCGACGCGCGGGGATTGCCCTCCTCGTAGTAGAGCAGCATGTTCCCCACGACGTACACATCAAGGCGGGCGGCAAACCAATCGACAAGAGTAAGAATCAGGCGCATCATCTCAAAGAGATGCACCTCGGTCTCCGCCATCGGCTTACCGTCTCTCTCCGGGTAGAATATCTCCCGCGCGGCGCCATCGCGGTTCGCATCGTGATCGTGTCGCGCGACCTGACTCTTGCGGATGGTGGTCATGACGGCAGCACCTCCTCGCTCGCACTCAGCGTACTGCCGTGTGAGCATGCCAGTCACCCGTCGCCGGTCCCGCGTGTTGGGGCGGCATACGAGCCACGACCGCCGCCTCAGTCCGGCAACGGCACGAACAACGAGATCCGCTCCGCGGTACCGACGCCACGGGTGATGTGGCCCTTGCCGCTGATGTCGTCGGCGAGCATCACTGTGCCGGGGCCGATATGGCGCACCTCGCCATCACTGGCCTCGATCTCGGCCTCACCCGACAGGGTAATCACGAACTGACGGCGTGGGGCGGGATGCCAATCAACGTACTGGTCGGCCGGGCTGCGGCGAAAGATCACACCCGTGACCGGGATCATCTCCGACAAGTCAGACTGACCCCCTCCCGGCGCCCCTGGCACCTGAACATCCTCGAAGTGCGATTCACCATCCGGTCCGGCGTAGATGCGGAAATACTTCACGCGTTTCCTCCGTTGCAGTGATCGCTTTATTGTGCACATATGTATCGCCAACACCAGTGATTCGATCCTGTCAATTCCGCCCATCCGTGGTATGCTCGGTCCACGCGACGCCGCATGAGCCGGACGCGTGATGCACACGCCTCCGGTAGCGGCAGACAGCCGGCCGCTGAGCAGGTCGGAACCACGCGAAAAGGAGCGATGCCGATGGTCGCTGAACCTATCAACGCCACCAGCGCGACTGACGCGCGTACCGGCTGGATGCATCCCACCGGCGAGTGGGGGATGCGGGCCACGCGCAGCCGCAAGGGACTGACCATTGAGGATGTGGATCGCGGCAGCTACGCGCCCACGCTCGACACCAGCTACAACGCCACCATGCGTCAGCGCGGCGCCGCCGCCCGCCCCAACACGCCGCGCGTCGGCCGCCGCTGGGAGTCGAAGACCGAAGCTTGGTCCGCCTCGGTCGCGATGCTGTACGAGGAGGCGACGCTGCGCCAGTGGTCGTCGGCCACTGATATCCCCTGGGACCAACTCGGCCCGCTGCCCGATGACCTCGAACTGGCGATGTGCCAGTTGTGCACCTTCCTCACCCAAGTCGAGTTCATCGCCGCCGATCTGCCGGGCCGCTGGCTTCAGCACATCAGTCCCGACTTCTACGAGGTGCAACTATTCCTCGGCACCCAGATCATGGACGAATCGCGGCACGAGGATGTCTTTCGCAAGCGCGCGCTCGCCAACGGCGGCGGACTGATGCGCCCCGGTATCGGCTCCTCGGCGCTGCTGTCGGTGCAGGACTTCACCGAGATGACGGCGCTGATCCACCTCGTTGGTGAGGGTTTCGTTCAGACGATGTTCCGCATGGGCGAGTTGGTCGGCCAGAACGACGCCGAGAAGCGCATGTTCCGCCTGTGCGCGCAGGACGAGTCGCGCCATGTTGCCTTCGGCGTGACCCACCTCAAGTACCTGCTGGAGACCGAGCCTGACCGGCGCGAGGAGCTGCACGCCTATCTCGACCGCTTCGAGCCGGCGATCGCCCTGTCGCAAGGCGGACTGACCACCGAGGGCGATGTGTCCGAGGCGCTGGCGGTGCTGCTCGGCGGCGGCAAGAAGCACTACGACCTGGGCATGTTGAAGCTGCTCGCCGTCCGGAAGAAGCAGGTCACGGAGTATATGCACCGCCTCGAGGTGATTGGTATGCCCGAGCGCCGCGAGCGGATGAGTCCGACACTGAAGATGTATCTGTCCTAGACGCCGGAGCGGTGATCCGAGCGCACGCTTGCGCCGGCGCTGGTATGACACCAACCATCCACACCCCGTCCGTCAGTGCAGGACAGGGTGCGGATGGTTCTTCCAGGGGTACCTGCCGGCCGGACATCATGGGCAGGAGCACGGGATGATACCGGCAAGGATACATCTCTGTCCGGCATAGAGGGAGGGGTCGTGA
The DNA here is from genome assembly GCA_038325665.1 of Dehalococcoidia bacterium. Lineage (GTDB taxonomy): Bacteria > Chloroflexota > Dehalococcoidia > CAUJGQ01 > CAUJGQ01 > CAUJGQ01. The sequence continues at coordinate 2,256 of JBBQJF010000091.1, forward strand.
CTGTCCCGCATCGTGAACCGTCGTTTGATTGGTACAACGCCGACGTGGAGCGGGTGAAGGTTTTGCCCGGGCCGGACGGCCTCACACTACGCCGGCTCATGGTCGGGCGCTACGGCGAGGTGCCGGATCACTGGCCCCATCTGACGGACTTTCCCCGTGGCGCATCATCGGGCGGCCCCGTCGCTTTTGCCGCGTCGTACTCAATCAATGATAAGGCGGACGTGTGGGCAGAGAACGCCGCCGACCTGTACGAACAGGCAATCCAGGAGCGGTGGGCGAGCGCGGTGGCGATCCCGTGGGAGACGCTGGTCGAGTTACCTGATGAGCAGGAGCATGCCGTCTGCCAGGTGGCGACCTACCTGAGCGAGAAGGGCTACGCGGTCCAGATGATCATCGCCAAGTGGCTGGAGCGTATCGCCTACGGCTTCCTTGAAGTGAAAAGCTTCCTCGCGACGCAGGTGTTCGACGCGGGCCGGCACTGTGAGGCGTTCCGCAAGCGGGCGCTCGCCAATGGCGGTGGGCTGGGGCTGGAATCGCCCGGCTACCTCAACCGCGCCCTCACCGATGCACTCAAATGGACGGAGTTGACCGGCGCGATCGACGTGCTTCTCGCCTCGATGAACATCGTGCTGCTCGACGATCTGGAGGCGGCCGCCACCAGCGAGGCGGAGCGCGCGCTGTATGGACTCGCCCGCCGCGACCTGCGCCGGTGGGCCGCCTACGGTGAGGCACACGTCGCCTACCACCTCGAACACTACCCCGACCGCCGCCGGCAACTCGACCTCGGCTTCCTCCGCGCCGATCAGGGCATGGCCACCGATATCGCGCAGGATATTCCGCTGCGTGACGCGCTGGTCATCCTCTTGGCGCGGGGTGAGCGACGCGCGATCGGCGAGGAACGGCTCGCGGGCCTGCGTCGCCGCCAGTACGATGCCTATGTCGCCTCCGCCGCCCGCGCCGGCCTTCCCAAGCACGGCGATCTCGCCGGCCGCCAGCTCGGCCCGGTGATGCTGAACGCGTGAGTCGCGGGCGCACTCTCCCCGATTTGCCGCCGAGATCTGTCTCCCCTAGTCGATGCGGCGAGTATGGGGTACGACCGTGCCGAACGCCTGCTCTGGTGTGTCCCGGGGATCCGTGCTCCCCCTTCCCTCGCGGGGAAGGGGCGGGGGGTTAGATGCTCACCCGAGTATGACCAGCCAATCACCATGCGCCGCGTCAGTCCACATCCATCACGTTGAGGCGTCGCACCGCCAGCGCGAAGGCGGCGACGGTGACGACCGCCACGCCGATCAACGCCGACTGAGCGGTCAGGCGCACGCTCAGGTCGTTGGCGGGCAGGCCGGCGAGCGCTTTGGCGATGGCGCGAGCGTACTGACGGATGCTGAGCAGCCGCAGGCCAGCGAATAGGCCGGTGAGCGCGCCCTCCCATAAGAAGGCGTACAGCAGGCCCACCACCAACGAGCGGCTGGTCAGCAGGCCGAGATACAGGAACGCGGTGGTATAGGCGAGCGCACCGGCCACGGCGGCGACGGAGAACGCCAGCCCCACCCGCAACGTTCCCCCATCACGCCCCGCCAGCGCCGCCGACAGCAGCACGCTCAGGGCCGTGAGCGCGGCAACAATCGTGACCGTCACGACCATTTTTGACGCGATGATTCCCCAACGGGGCGCGGGCTTCATCAGCAGATAGATGATCGTCCCGTCCTCGACTTCATTGCCGAGCGCCGCGCCGCCAATCACGAGCGCCAGCAGCGGTAGCACGGTGGTCAACACCAGCCCATCGCACAGCCGGGAGAGGAACAGCTCTGGGCGTGTGGTTGCATCGCTCGCCGCGAACAGCGCCGCCAGGAACGGCGGCAGCGCCGTCACGATCAACAGCACGACCAGCCGCCCGCGTGTCAGTACCTGACGGACCGTGAGCCGGATGATGTCCGGTTGCATGACGATAGCATAACAGGACCGCCCCGCGGAGTCCGCGAAAGTAAAAGGCGCCGCTCGCGGATCACGCGGGCGCGGAGCGGGCGACCCAGCCGCGTCAGATTCGTGGAGGAATGACTTCGGCGTCACGCCGGCTCATGTTCAGAGTGCGCCAGGACGCCAGTGAATGGGTCGCGCCGGCGCCGCTGACGATCACCGGCCGGCGGCTATTCCCGCCGTCGCTTGTTCGGAGCGGTTGCGGCGCTGCGCTCGGCCAGCAGCACGGCGGCAGCCGAAAGCACGGAGAACCCGACCAAGACCCAAAAGACCGGCTCATACCCGCCGATGATGTCGTATATCGCGCCGACCCCAACGGGGCTGATCGCGCGTGCGCCGGTCACAAACAGCATCATGACGCCACTGATCGCGCCGTAGTTGGCGGGACCGTAGAAGTCAGCGACGAGCGCCGCCCGTGCCGGGGTGATCGCGCCGAAGCCGGCGCCAAACAGTACGACGAACACCAGGATGCCGGGCGTGCTCCCGGTCAGTAACAGCACGACAATCGCGATCGCCTGCAACAGAAAGATGAATGCCGTCAGGATGCCGCGCGGTACGCGGTCGCCAAGCGGCGTGAAGATCAGCCGGCCCGGCATCGCCATGATGCCAATCAAGCCGGCAATCCCGGCGGCATAGGCCGCGCCGTTACCGCGGTCAGTCAGGTAGGGCACCAGATGAACCGTCAGCGCGATTTGGCCCAGCGCGTTCAAGAAGAAGGCGATGGTCAATAGCCGGAAGGTGACACCGCGCACGGCCACACGCGTCGCGATACTCCGCTCTCCGGCGGCAGCGGCGGCACGAGGGGCGGAGGGTGGCTGTCCACTATCGACCGGCGCCGTGTCGAGGGACGCGCCATCGGGCGCGAGTCCGAGATCGGCCGGCCGGCGGCGGAGTACCAGCGCGTGGAGCGGGATCGTGCCCACCGCCAGCAGGATCGCGAGCGTCACGAGCGCCCCCCGCCACCCCTGCGCCTGCACCAGCCACCCCGCCAGGGGGATGTAGATCACGCTTGCGAACCCGGCGATGAATGTGAGGATGGTCAGCGCCCGACCGCGTTTGCGCGTGAACCAGGTCGCCACGACCACGAACGCGGGTTCGTACAGCACGGCCGCCAGGGTGACGCCGATACCGGCCCACACGAGGTAGAACACGAATAAGTTGGGAGCGGCCGACCACGCGAGCACCAGCACGGTCGCCGCACAGGAGCCGGCCGTCATCAGGACCCGCGGCCCGTGCCGGTCAAGCCAGCGACCTGTCGGCAGCGCGGCCACCGCCGAGATCGCCAGGGCCAGCGAGAAGGCGCCGGTCATCTCCCCGCGCGACCAACCCATCTCCGTCTGCATCGGCGCCAGGAAGACGGTGAAGGCATAGTACAGAACGCCCCACGACGTGGTTTCCGTGACGGCGAGCGTCACCACCAACACCCAGCCGTAGTAGATCCCCTGCCCCGGCTGTCCACGCGTGGCGCGGCGAGTCATCGTGCCCATGCAGAGAATCATAGTCGCGGGACCGCGGAGGCAGTAGGGACCACGGACAGGGAATGCTGGTGGTTGCCCGACCGCGGCGCCCCCACCAGCATTCACGCCCGCGCCGGCAGCGCTATCCCAGGCGCTGACCATCCTCACGTTCATCGCCGGTCAATGTCGATCGGGTTGCGCCTCCGCACGCTCGGCGTGCTCGGCGTCGGTCAGTTCACGGTCGCCGGTCTGAAAGTTGCCAGGTAGGGGGTCACCGGCTTTGTGCCCTCCCTTCGAGAAGCTGGGGCCGGCCGTCTCATGGTGGTAATCGGACGGACCGCCTGCTTCGCCTGAGGTAGCGCCGCCTGACTCACCGGTGGCGAGCGGGCGATCATTGTTCGTCCAGGCAGCTTGATGCTCCCGCGTATCATCCATTCCGTAATTCCTCCTAATCCAGCGCATTGTGCCTCTTCTAATAAGATAGCTCCCGTGGTGCACATGTAAATCGTCCATTTGAGTCACTCGCACGGGTTGGTCAAGGCCGCACTGTAAAAGAGATGAAACTGACTGAACTGCCGAGCACACCGGTCGCATTGTTGAGGGCCGGCGCATCATTCCAAGGAGGAGCACTGACATGGCGATCGAGCACCGCGAAAGCGAAACAGTGACCCGGCGAGAAGTAACCAGCGGCGTTGCGCCGGTGGGCGTGGCAGGGGTCGAGCGTAGCGACATGGTCACGACTGATCCTTATGCCCCACGTCGGTATGCAGCCGGCCGGGTAGTCCAGGCGATCTACCTGGTGTTTGGCATCCTCGAGGGGCTGCTGGCAATCCGGTTCGTTCTCAAGCTGTTGGGCGCGAACGAGACGGCAGGTTTCACGTCGTTCGTCTACAACATCACGGCTCCACTGCTCGCGCCGTTCGCCGGCATGTTTGGCACTCCCACGGCCGAGGGCAGCGTACTCGAGATCCACACCATCGTGGCCATCATCGTGTACGCACTGATCGCGTGGCTGCTGGCAAAGCTCGTTTGGTTGGTGATGGGCGACAATCGCACCGCCGTCCAGACCACCACCCGCAACGTCGATACACACGTCCGCTAATCACCGTAACCGGCAAGACGGTTCACAGCGCGACACCAGCAGGCATTGGGAGCCTGCTGGTGTCGCGCTACTTTGATGTGAGCGCCGTTGCCAAGGCCATTGACCGTTCGGTCGGCATCGCCTGACCGAACGGTGGGCGAGATGACGACAGGGCCACCTCATGACTCGGGCTGGCCTCGCCCCGGCGCTGGTCGTGACCCTCCCCGCTCCATTGGGCGGAACCTCCGCGTAAACCGTGACCGCTGCATCCACGGCGTGATACGGTCAGCCACAACGCGGACGCGCATCAACACCGCGCGACGCACGCGGGCGCATTACTCCCACGAGCACTCACATGACGGCTGACCTGACCGAGCACGCGACCTCTCCGGCCGGTATCGACACCCTGCCTTCGTCCTCCGGCGATGGCATGGGCGGCCGGCTGGCGCGGCTGGCGTGGCCGGTGGTGGCGGAGCGCGTCGCGCTGGCGCTGCTGGCGGCGGTGGACGCGGTACTCGTTGGCTGGTACGTCGGCGCGGACGGGGTCGCGGCCGTGGGTATCGGTACGCTGCTGCTATGGCTGCCGCTGACGGGGGCGATGGGTGCGGAAGTCGGCGCGACAGCGCTGGTGGCCCGCGATGTCGGACGTGCGTCGCTGCGCGGCCCAACGACCGGCGTCAGCGCCTCCATCGATCGAGGCACGACCGAGCGGTCGGTGCAGGCGGCGGTGCTGGTAGCGCTGATCTGGGGCCTGAGCATGGCGGTGGTAATCGCGGCCGGCGCGCCGCTTTTCATGCGCGTGATGGGCGTCGAGCCACGGGTGGTGACGCTCGGTGTACGCTTCTTGCAGCCGGCAGCGATAGGTCTGCCCTTCGCGATGATGATGTACGCGGCAAACGGCGCCCTGCGCGGGATGGGCGATTCGGTGCGGCCGATGCTCGCGCTGCTCGTGATGAACGCCGTTAACCTCGTGGTCACATTTGTGCTGATCAGCGGCGTGGCCGGCGTGGAACTGGGTCTGGTGGCGTCCGGCATCGGCTACGGCTCGGCGGGCGTGATCGGCGGCGTGCTGTCGCTGGCGCTGATCGTCCACGGTCGTGGCGGGTTCCGCTACCGACTGTCGCCGGCGGTGCTCCGTCCCGGCCGTGTGGCGATGCGCCGCTTTCTCACGCTGGCGCTACCCGTGACAATCGAGGAGTTGCAGTTCATCGCGGCCTTCCTGGTCTATACCCGGATCATCTCGGGCACGGGCACGGACGCCACGGCGGCGCACACCGTCGCGCTGCGGACGATGGAGATCGCGATCGTGCCGGCGTTCGCGCTGGCGACAGCGACCACGGCGCTGGTGAGTCAGGCGATGGGCGGCGAACGACCGGATCTGGCCGCGTCGGTCGCGCGGCTAGGATGGCGCACCGCGGTCGTCTTGATGACCGTCTTGGCCGGCGGGTTGGCGCTGGCCGCTCCCTGGGCGGCGCGACTGTTCGTCCGCGATCCGGATACCGCCGCCACCGCCACGACACTTCTGCGGATCTTTGCGCTGGCGCTGCCGGCGATCGGGTTGCACGCCGCGCTCGCCGGAGCGCTACGGGGCGCCGGCGACGTGCGCTACCCGATGGCGGTGACCACCTGCACCACCTGGCTGGTGCGCATCCCCGCCGCCTGGTTCTTCGCCGTCGCTCTCGGTTGGGGCGCCCCCGGCGCGTGGATCGGCGCCGTGCTGGACAACGCCCTGCGCGCCGGTCTAATCGCCGCCCGCTTCGCCTCCGGCCGCTGGCAGCGCACTGTGATATAAGTTGCACGATACGCGCGTGGCATGATGATCGCGGGGGTGCGACATGACCTCAACGAGTGAGCAGATCCGAGCGGAGGCGGTCAGTGTCAACTTGCCGGGTAGCGCCTCGATGACGGCCTATCTGGCACGGCCCGAGGGGGCCGAGGGCGTACCGGGCGTGGTGGTGATCCACGAGCTGTTCGGTCTTAACGACAACATCCGCGAGATCGCCCGCCGGTTCGCCGCCGCTGGCTATGCCGCGCTGGCGGTGGACCTCTTCTCCCCGCATGGCAACCGCAATCTGTGCTTGATGCGCATGTTCGCCGACCTGCTCCTACGACCACTCGACAACCGCGGCATCCGCGAGTTGCAGGCGTCGGTTTCATGGTTGCAGGACCGGCCCGAGGTTAATCGCGAACAAGTCGGTGTGATCGGCTTTTGCATGGGCGGCGGCTACGCCGTGGCGCTGGCCTGCGTCGAGCGCGACATCAGCGCGGCGTCGGTGTTCTACGGCATGAATCCGCGACCCCTGGCCGCCGTCGCGCGGGCCTGCCCGATCGTGGGCAGCTATGCCGAGAACGACCCGATCATCCGCCGTGCCGGGGTCAAGCTCGACCGTGCCCTCAAACGATACGGCGTTCCGCACGACATCAAGATCTACCCCGGCACGAGCCATTCGTTCATGAACGCCGCCTATGACGAGAACGCCGCCACCGACGCCTTCAGCCGGACGCTCGCGTTCTTCGATGAGCATGTGCGCGGCGCGGGGGGAGCGTTGCCAGGTCCAGCCGCGAGATAGGCCCACGCTCCTCGATCACTCCATCCTGGCAGGAGACGGTTTCGAGGCCGCAGACGGCATGTCTAGCTGTTTTGCAGCCGCTGGATGATGGGGCGGTTGCGCGCGACCACGCGCTTTAGCTCTTCGTAGCGGCCGAGCTGGGTGGTGGTGAGAGCACCTGCCGCCGCGTGGCGCGCGATGTCCGCGAGGGCGTCTTCCTGGATCGGCCATTCCTCGATGAAGTCTAGCTGGCGAACGATGTCCCAATCGTCGATCTCGGCGGCGATCGCGGGCAGACTCCCCCACTCGCACAGTAGCCGGTCGAGGCGCTCGCCAATTCGTTTCTCACGGTCGTGACTCACAAGAGCCATTGTCGGTCCTCCGGGATGCTGACCGTATTCAGTGAGCTTACCTGATAACCCGAGACGATCACGCCGCGATCCGCCGAATAGATCACGAAGATCCAGGGATGTTCCTCTGGGCCGCGCCGCAATGCGACCACGGTGTTCGGCGCGCAAACAGCCGCGACCGCGCCTCCGTGACGCCGATAGACTACCAGACGTGCCGGCTGATTCCGAATAGCATCGCGTATGTCATGCAGGTAATCGCTCTCGGTTGTTCCTTCGCTCCATTGTTGTTCCACAATCACACGCTTGACAAGGTGGTAGAAGAGCGAACTCGCGCGGTTCGTCAGGGCACGCTGTTGATAAACGATACCGCGGTCCTTCAGCCGCACCGGCACGATCTCGGGGTCAAACGGGGCGACTGCCATGCGCTCGACGATCCGCGCGACCTCGTCCGGCGTCGCGGCACGACGCGAATCAATCAACTCACGGATCAGTTGGTCGACCGGATGCCGGCTCGGTGCGCCAGGACGTTCATTAGTCACGCCGCGGCCCAGGTAGGCTTGGCTGTTACTGCTCGCTCCATACACGTCCACCGCCGGCTTGCCACTGACCCCGTCGGCGCCTAGTTTGTTACGCGACCTACCCGCTACCTCGACCCTGCCGCCACAACCAGCCGGTGGGTTAGCTGTTTTGCAGCCGCTGGATGATGGGGCGGTTGCGCGCGACCACGCGCTTTAGCTCTTCGTAGCGGCCGAGCTGGGTGGTGGTGAGAGCACCCGCCGCCGCGTGGCGCGCGATGTCCGCGAGGGCGTCTTCCTGGATCGGCCATTCCTCGATGAACACGATTTGGTCAAGCCAATCCCACCGACCAATTTCGGACTCGACCTCGGGCAGGCGTTCCCACTCACACATGAGCCGGTCCAATACCCGGTCTACATCCGCGGCTGCGGTTTTGCTCACTTTATCCATCGTGCATCCTGAGGAATGCTGACGCTATGCTCACCGCTGACTTGATAGCCCGAGATGATCCTAGCACGATCAACGGCGTAGACAACGAACACGTACGGTCGCGGTTTGACACCCAGACGGACCCACGGGACGCGGTTGCGCGTCAGGGTTGCCGCGAGCGGTCCACCACGCCGTTGGTACACGACCACGCGAGCACGCGGATCACGGATCGCCTGGCGAAGGTCGTCGATGTACTCACCGGCCGTTGTACCGTGCACCCATTGTTCCTGCACGACGACACTCTTCATCAAGTGGTAATGAAGGGACTCCGCGCGATTAGCGAGCAGCCCTCCCTGGTATGCGAGTCCCCGATGCTCCATCGCCACAGGTACCACGCGGTCATCGAACGGGGCGACTGCCATGCGCTCGACGATCCGCGCGACCTCGTCCGGCGTCGCGGCACGACGCGAATCAATCAACTCACGGATCAGTTGGTCGACCGGATGCCGGCTCGGTGCGCTGGGATGTTCATTGGTCACGCCGCGGCCCAGATATGTGCCAGCGGCCGCGCCTGGTCGCGAAGCGCCGATTGTGGGGCCGCGCTAGCGGCCGACGAGATAGGCAAACACCTTTTCAAGCGATTCGTCCTCGGGCACGACCTCGTACAGTCGGACGCCGGCCGAGCGGGCGATACGCGGAATGGCGCGGGCGCAGCCGCCTAGTTCACGCGCCTCAACGACCAGCCGGCCGTCATCGCCCAGCTCGATGCCGGTGATCACCGGATCAAACACCAGCGCCGCCGCCAGGGTACGGGAATCAGAGGCGATGATACGGACGCGGTGCGGCCGGTCGAGCATCGCCCGCCGAATCGCGCCCACGTCGCCGGCCGCCGCCAGCTTGCCGCTGGTGATCACGAGCACATTGAGCGCCAGTTGCTCGACCTCTTCGAGAATATGCGAGGAGAACAGTACGGTCCTGCCCTGATCCGCCAGCCGGCGCACGAGATCCATCAGTTGCAGCCGCTGACGCGGGTCCGCCCCCGAGAAAGGCTCATCGAGCAGCAGCACCTCGGGCCGGTGCACCAATCCCGCCGCCAGTCGCGCCCGTTGACGCATGCCCTTGGAGAAGCCGCCCATCCGCCGGTCGGCGGCCGGTAGCAAATCGACCGTCACCAGCGCCGCCTCAACCGCGGCCTCGTCGTGCATGCCCTGGAGACGGGCGTTCATCCGCACGAACTCACGCGCCGTGAGGAAAGGATAGATCGCGTCCCGGTCCATGATCAGGGTGATGTGGCGGTAGATATCTGGATTGCCCCGCACCGGCCGGCCCATCACCTGAACCTCTCCTTGCGACGGCGACAGCAGCCCGGCGACCATCCGCAGGAGAGTCGTCTTGCCGGCGCCGTTCGGCCCGAGCAACCCCGTGATTCCCGGCCCGACCGCGAACGATACGTCGCTGACCGCCACCACCGCCCCATACCAACGGGAGACGTGCGCGACCGCCACGGTCGCGCGGTGTTGGGTGTCGGGTATTGGGTGTTGGGGGGGGAAGCCGGGAGTCGGCGGGGACGCGGGCGGCGGTGAGGAACTCGTGGGTGAACGCTCCGGTAACGGGAGCGCGGGGCCGGGGGGAGGCGGCGCCGCGCCTTCCTCCGGCCGCCGCCAGGCTTCGTCCGCATTCCCGCCACTGTTCATCCTATCCCTGTCCATCGTACCCCCAACCCCATCACCCATCACGGCGCCAGCCGTAGATAGCGGCGGACGAGCAGCAAAAGCGCGAGCGCACTGTACGTCAAGGCCGCCAGCAGCCACAGTCCGGGCGGCAGATCGACCCGCGTCGCGATCCCGGCCGGCGGGGGCGCATCGAAGATCCAGGCGGTGGCGGCGATAGGAACCTCGCTCAAGGCGAGCAGCGCCAGCGCCCGACTGGGGTCGTTCTCCAGCGTCGCGTGGACCGATGCCGCCACCGCCGTGCTGATCAGCATCAGCGCGAAGAAACCGCCCGCGGCGAACACCCGCCGCGTTGTATGCGCGGCAACCGCCAGCGAGATGCTGCCGAAGTAGAGACTGATCAGCAACCCCGCCGCGAGGATGCGCGGCAGCGCGTCCAGATTATCGCGCACATACCGCGCGGAATCGGTCGCGGCCAGGGCATTGCCGACGAACAACACGATCTGAGGCGTCAGCGAGATAATCAACAACGATATGAAGAGCGCGCCCAATCGAGCCAGCAGGTAATCGAGCCGCCCCACCGAACGGGAGAAGTACAGTGTCAACACGCGCTGGCGCAGGTCAGGGCAGACGAGTTCGGGGGCGACTGCCGTGCAAAACAGCAGCAGGATGCGGGCGATGTTGGCGTAATAGTTCTCGAAGCGGATTGGGCTGAAGCGCTCACCGATGAGCGCCGCGATCCCGAGCGCGACCAATGCCGGTACGAGCGCGATCGCGAATAGCGCCCACGGCGCCAGCTTGGCTCGAAACGGCCGCCCGATCCCCCACGCCCGTCGCAGACCAGCGCGCACCAGCGCACGAACGGCGCGCGGCCGCCCCTCGCGTGGGCCGGTATAGCGTTGGTAACCCAAATCGTAGATCCGACCCTCGGCCGGCTGGGACCGCGAATTAGAGTTTGGGGGTTGGGATGGAGACGCGGGTTGGCCGCCCCCACTCGTGATATCACTCGCGTTCGACATGCTAGACACCCCCTGCTCAACCCCCCAACCTACGTCCCATCCCCCGCGAAGACATCGGTGAGCGAGCTGGTGACGCGGGACATGCGCAGCAGGGGCAGGTCGAGGTCGGCGGCGGCATCGCGCGCCTGATCGTACGAGGCATCGTCGCGCAGATCGATTAGGATCTCGTGACCCTGAAGCCGCGCTGACTCACCCCGGCGCACCAGCTCCTCAAGCAGTCTCCCGGCTCCCGCCGGTCCGGCATCGAGCCGCAGTAGGGGCTGCACGGTGTGAAATGACGCCAGCGGGCCGGCGCGCAGCAGCCGCCCATCTTCGAGCACTAACACATGGTCGCAGACGTGCTCAACATCGGCCAGCAGGTGGGTGGACATGACGATCGCCATGCCCTGAAGGCCGCCGGTGCGCCGGATCAACTCCAGCATCCCCTCGCGGCCGGCCGGGTCGAGTCCGTTGGTCGGCTCGTCGAGCAGCAGCAGACCGGGGTCATGCACGAGCGCCGCCGCCAGTTTGGCGCGCTGCTTCATGCCGGTGGAGTAGCCGCCCATCGGGCGATAACGCGCTTCGTCGAGTCCGACGTAGCGCAGCACATCGGCGGCGCGCCCCTGCGCCTCACGCGGCGGCAGCCCGCTCAACTCGCCCATGTGCGCGACGAACTCCGCCGCGGGCACATCATCGGGCAGGCAGTCGTGTTCGGGCATGTAGCCAATCGACTGACGCACGATCAGGCCGTCGTGCGCCACGTCGCGGCCCAGCACCGTCGCGCTGCCGGCGTCGGGTGTGATCAGTCCGAGCAGCAGCTTGATCAGCGTGCTCTTGCCCGCCCCGTTTGCGCCGAGCAGCCCGACGATACCTCGTTCGATGTCGAAGCTCACCGCGTCCAGCGCCGTCACCCGCTCGTAGCGTTTGGTGAGACCATTGACGGTGATCACCGTCCCGGACGGCGCCCGTCCGGGCGCCATACCCGCGGCAGGCTCGATGCTGTCTAAACTCACTTTGTTCCTCGTCGTTGCTCCCGCTCGTGCTCGTAGGCGAGGGCACGATCGACGGTGGCAAAGCGGCGGCGGCTGTTTTCGCCGCTGTCTTGCAACTCCTTCGCGCCGGACTCGCTCGTCAGCGCATACGTTTGGAGGGCGGACCGCACGAAGGTGCTGTAGCCCATCTCATCCTGGGCCTGATTCACCGACAGCTTCGCCATGCGCAGGGCGAACGGATCTTGCAGTGCGATGCGCCGGGCTAGCGCCATCGTCTCGTCCTCCAGTTGCCCGCGGGGCACAACTCGGTTGACCAGCCCGGTGCGCTCGGCCTCATCGGCGTGCATGAAGCGGAACTCAAACAGTAGTTCCTTCGCCTTGCGCGGCCCAACATCGTACGGCACGGAGAAGTATTGAAAGTGCGAGGCGAGGAACTTGGCGTCGTCGGCGGCCACGATCAGATCCATCGCCGTGGCGATCATCCAGCCGCCGAAGATGCAGTAGCCGTGAACCATCGCGATCGTCGGCTTGGGCAGGTCGCGCCAGCGCAGGCCCATATCGATGTACAGGTCCCATACCCGCTCGTAACGCCCGACCAGGCCCGGCTTGTTCGTGCGGGGCCGCGCCTGCTCGTCGGCGCGCTGTTCGCGCGAGCCGAGGTCGTGGCCGGCCGAGAAGCTGGGTCCATTGCCGGCCAGCACGATCACGCGCACGTCATCGTCGTCCACGGCACGACGAAAAGCGTCGTCCATCTCTTCGAGCAAACGCCGGCTCTGAGCGTTGCGCACCTCGGGGCGGTTGAGGGTAACGCGCGCCACCGCGCCGTCCGTGCTGTAGAGGATGTGGTCGTAGGTCATCGGGGTTCCTCCTGGCAGTCGCGCCGGTATCCCCCACGGCATATCACACCCGCGCGTTGGAGGTGAGAGGCACGGCCACCGATGCGGTTTTGAGCGACGCCTCATGTGGGTAACACGGCGCGGAGGACAGAAAGGATAGCGGCGGGGGCGTCCATGCACGTTGCTGACCGGCGAGTTTCAAGGAGGACAGGTGGACCTCGATACCTCTGGTAGCCAGCGTACACGCCCCGACAACGGCACACCCGGTGAAAGCCGGGGTCGCAAAGCCACGGGCCTTCCCCCTCCATCGGTGAGGGCATGGTCGCCGGGCCACCGAAGGCACTCTTGCTGTCGCTCCGACTGATTGGAGGACTCGAGTGCACACCACTGTTCAATCTCCCATCCGGCGACCACTGCCTCCTACCGCGCATCCACACCACTGGCTCGCTGCCGCATTGGATGGTCTCTCGATCGGCGTCACATTGTGGCGGGGTGGCTCGGAGTAGGCGAATATTGGCGGCCTTCCCCGCGAGCGCTGATCGCACCCTACCACTGCATCGCCGGCCCACGGACACCCTTGTGTCCGCGCCGGTGATGACACATCAGTAGTCCGCGCCTTCCTTTGCTACGTGGAAGGCGCAGATCGCACGGCACTGAGCAACAGCGCGTCACCCTATTGGTGGCGCGCTGTTGCATTTCACCCGCCGGGACCGGCGCGACCCGACGTGATCATGTAACACACTTTTCACGATTCTTTGACCATGAACCCTCCAGGGCCAGGTACAGTGAGAAGAGACGGCGGTCGGTACGCGTGCGGATATCCCTGCTCCCGGCGCATAATCCTCAGCCGTACCGATGACGTGGGTGTGCAGGAGGGAACATTATGCAAGTGCAGGGGACACTCCCGGAGTTGTTCGAGCGTGACGGTGACCCGCGGGCGCTGCGCCGGCGCACGCTCGACCGTCTCACCGAGCTGGTGCAGCTCCACCGCGAGGTTGAGGGTGTGGACGAGGCCGAGCGCGCGGTGCCGCTGACAGTGCTGCGGCGGGCGATCTTCGCCGCGTATCGCGCCACGGTCGAGGAGGGGGCCGGAGACGAGGGCATCCGCCT
>JBBQJF010000092.1:0-16090 GCA_038325665.1 Dehalococcoidia bacterium
GGCGCTGCGCACCGTGGCGGACACGGCCCGCAAACGGGGCCAGGACGTGTTCACACTCCTGCTGGCCGCCGCCGGTCCCCGCCAGCCGTTCGCGAGCCACGTCACTCCTGCTCACCTCTGACCAGCAGGTGAGTAGTTACGTTAAGTATTGCGACCAGTTGGTGTAATTGAGCATTTTGTAGCCAAGGGTACCCGGATACACGACCGTTCCATCTCGGTCCCCAACTGCATGGATGTTCCACTCATACACCGAGGCTGCCTTCGCCCCCTTCCCGTCCGTGAGGCTGATCGCGGTCATCAGCATGGCTAACACGGCCGCCACCCCAAGGAGTGACCATGAACGTCTTGCGTGTGTCCTTGTGTGAGTCACTGAAATCCCTCCTGATGATCGTTCTGACAATTGATTCCCGCTTTGGCTCGGCGCCGTCGGTGCATGAAGGACGCGAGTGGTGGCGTCAAGTCCTACCACTCGCGTCCGTGGTACCGAGAAACCGGCTTGATGTGCGCCTTCCGTCATTCGCCGGTTTTAAAGTGGGTATGACATCATCAACCGCTCCTGGTGCATAGTCTTCGTTCGGGATTGCTGCCGTCCGAGATAGCCAGTATCGAGCCGGCGCGGAGCGAGAACATCGTGGCCCACCACGGAGTACTCGCCCCGAAACACGTAGATCTCCGCATGACAGAAGATCGTTCGTGCCCCGGCCCGTCATCTGCTACGATGGTAGGAACAGTGGTGATTACCACCTTTAAGCTGGTCCCGTGAGGCCGGCAAGGGATGGCTAGCATGCAGGGACTTCCTGGCGCTCACCAGACCGCGCCCTCCGCCTACTCGACGGATCCCTTCCCCATCGTGGGGACAGGGTCTTTTTTTGCCCGGGTGCAACGAGCACGCACTCAAGCACGAGGACCCCGTGGTTCCTCCCCCAGGGAGTCGTCGTGACCGCGACCACGAAAGTCATCATGACCGATGCCGACCTGCGTCGAGCGATCTTCCGCATCGCGCACGAAATCGTTGAGAACACCCGAGGCGCGAGCGACCTCGTGCTCGTCGGGATGCACACCCGCGGTGTGCCGCTTGCCCACCGCATCGGCGCGGCGATCAAGAGCTTCGAGGGCGTGGACGTGCCGGTCGGGGCGCTCGACATCAGTCTTTACCGCGATGACCTCGGCACGCTCGGCGCACGGCCGCGGTTGCAGCGCAGTCACATCCCCATCGACATCACGGACAAGCGTGTGGTGTTGATCGATGACGTGCTGTACACCGGCCGGACGGCGCGCGCCGCGCTCGACGCGCTGACCGACTTCGGTCGCCCCCGTCGCATCCTGCTGGCAGTACTGGTGGACCGCGGCCACCGTGAACTGCCAATCCGTCCCGATTTCGTCGGGAAGAATCTGCCGACCTCCCATACCGAGCAGGTACGGGTCCAGCTCGGTGAGATCGACGGCGCCGATCAGGTGCTGCTCGTGGAAGAGTGAACACGGGTGAGGGAACGTGCCGGCGCGCTCCCGTGCGCGCGCTACCGGTACCGGGGAGGTACATGATGGAACGGTTGGCAGAGACGCCCAAACGTGATGCGCCGGCCCTCGGTGTCATCGCGTCAGACACCAGCGCGGCCACCCCGCCACGTACGTCCGGTCCCACCACGGAGATCCCTGCCGCACCGTGGCGGCGTCGCCATGTGCTCGACCTCGACGACTTCACCGTGGCCGAGATCACACGGGTGATGGAGACAACCGATGAAATGCGGGAGGTTCTGAGTCGCGAGGTGCCGCGCGTGCCCGCGCTGCGCGGCACAACTATCGCCACACTGTTCTACGAGTCGAGCACCCGAACGCGCGCCTCCTTCGAACTGGCGGGTAAGGCGCTGGGGGCGGACGTGATCAACGTATCGGCCTCCGGCTCCAGCATTGAGAAGGGCGAGTCGCTGATCGACACGGTCCGCACCCTTCAGGCAATCGGGGTTGATATTCTGGTGATGCGACACGGCTCCTCGGGCGCGCCGTATCTCGCCGCCCGCCATCTCGAGGCGGCGGTGATCAACGGCGGCGATGGCTGGCACGCGCATCCGACTCAGGCGTTGCTCGATCTGTATACCATGCGTCGCCATTTCGGAGATATCCGCGGGCGGAGGGTGGCGATTGTCGGCGACATCACGCACAGCCGCGTGGCCCGCTCGAATCTCTGGGGGTTGATGGCACTCGGGGCGCGGGTGGTTGTGTGTGGCCCGCCGACCCTGATCCCGGCCGAACTCGGCAACGCCGCGCCGGAAGGCAACGAGTTGGGGCTGCCGCCGGTTGAGGTTGAGCACGATTTGCGGCGGGCGCTCACCGGCGCTGACGTGGTGATGACGCTGCGCCTGCAAAAGGAGCGCATGCAGACCGGTCTGATCCCCAGCCTACGTGAGTACTCGCGTCTATACGAGATCACGAGCGAGCGGCTGGCGTGGGCGCGACCCAACGCGCTGCTCATGCATCCTGGTCCGATGAACGAGGGTGTCGAGATAGCGCCCGATGTGGCGTACGGACTCCAGTCGCGCATCGAGGAGCAGGTCACCAACGGCGTCGCCGTACGGATGGCGCTGCTTTACTTGATTCGCGGCGGACGGCGTGGGTAGTGCACGAAATGGAGTGAGCGCTCATGGCTGGTCTGAACGGAGCCGACGGCAATCTCCTCATCCGCGGCGGGCGCGTCATTGACCCGGCGCGGAGACTCGACCTGCACGCGGATGTGCACCTACGCGGTGGCCGCATTGGCGCGGTCGGCGTCGATCTCGCCGCCGCCGGCGCCGAGGTGTTTGACGCGCGGGGCATGGTGGTCTGCCCGGGGTTCATCGACCTGCACACCCATCTGCGCGAGCCGGGGCAGGAGTATAAGGAGACCATTGCCTCCGGCACACTCGCGGCGGCGCACGGCGGCTTCACCACGGTCTGTGCGATGCCCAACACCGACCCGGCGATCGACAGCCGCTCGGTGGTGGACCATGTACTGCGCGCGGCGGCGGAGCGCGGCGCGGCGCGGGTGCTGGTGATCGGCGCCGTGACCGTGGGACGCGCGGGCAAGCAGCTCGCCGAGATGGGTGAACTGGCCGAGGCGGGCTGTGTCGGTTTTTCGGACGATGGCAATCCCGTCGCGGATGCGAGCCTCATGCGCCACGCGCTCGCGTACGCGGCCGCGCTCGGCCTACCGGTGATCGACCACTGCGAGGACCCCTCGCTCGCGGCCGGCGGCGTCATGCACGAGGGCTGGGTGTCTACCCGGCTCGGCCTACGCGGTCAGCCCGCCGCCGCCGAGCAGGCGATGGTCGCCCGCGACCTGCAACTCGCCGAACTGACCGGCGGCCACGTCCACATCGCCCACATCAGTACGGCGGGATCGGTGGCGGCAGTGCGCGCGGCCAAGTCGCGCGGCGTCCGCGTCACGGCGGAGGTGACGCCTCACCATCTCACGCTCACGCACGAGGCCGTGTTGTACGGCCCACCCGGCGTGGATGGGCCGGCATACGACACGAACGCCAAGGTTCATCCACCGTTGCGAAGCCGCGCCGATGTCGAGGCGTGCATCGAAGGGCTGCGCGACGGTACCATTGATGCGGTGGCGACCGATCACGCTCCGCACGCGACGACCGACAAGCTGTGCGAATTTGACCACGCCGCTCCCGGCCTCACCGGCCTGGAGACGGCGCTCGCGCTGGTGCTCCGGCTGGTGCATGACGGGCGCATCGATCTCGCGACAGTGGTGGAACGGCTAACGGCCGGGCCGGTGCGGGCGTTGCGCCTGGACGAGCGCACCGGCATTTCCGGGCTTGGCACGCTCGCGGACGGCGCTCCGGCTGATGTCGCGGTCTTCGATCCGGATCTGCGCTGGGTCGTGGAACCGGCCGCGCTGGTGTCGAAGGGAAAGAACACACCGCTCGGCGGCGTCGAGCTGCGCGGGAGGGTTGTGCTCACCACCCTGGGCGGACGCATCACGTACAGACAGCGTGTCGGGGTCGCGTAGGACCAAGCGAGGGAACAGAACAGTGTCACAACGCGCGTATCTGGTGCTGGAAAACGGCGCCATATTCGAGGGCCAGGCAGCCGGCGCCCCGCTCGGCGGTCACGGTGAGGTCGTGTTCAACACGAGCATGACCGGCTACCAGGAGGTGCTCACCGATCCGTCCTACGCCGGACAGATCGTGGTGATGACCTACCCCCTGATTGGCAACTACGGCGCCCACGACAACGACATCGAATCGCGCACGATCCAGGTCGCGGGATTCATCATGCGCGAGGAATGTGACATCCCCAGTCATCCGCGCGGCGGCAGCTCACTCCAGGAGTATCTGACCCTCCACGGTATCCCCGCGGTTGCCGGGGTGGACACCCGCGCCCTCACCCGCCGCCTGCGGTCGGGCGGTGTGAAGATGGGGGCGATCGCCACCGACGACGCCGTTGACCACACGCTCGCCCGCTTGCTCGACCTGCCGCGATACGACGACATCGACTTCGTGCGCACCGTCACGACGCGGGATCCGTATGACTGGCAACCCGAGCAAGAGCCCCGTGGACATATTGTCGTGCTTGACGAGGGCCTCAAATACAACATCCTTCGCACCCTGAACCAGCGTGGCTACCGCACCACGGCCGTCCCGTGCCGCACCAGTTCCGACGACATCCTGACGCTCAAGCCGGACGGCGTCCTGCTCTCGCCCGGGCCGGGCGACCCGCGACTGCTCGACTACCTCGTCAAAACGGCAAGGGGGCTGGTTGGCCGGCTGCCTATCATGGGCATCTGTCTCGGTCATCAAGTGCTGGGCCAGACCTTCGGCGCCACGACGTTCAAGCTGAAGTTCGGCCATCGCGGCGCGAATCACCCGGTCAAAGACCTGCTCACCGGCGCGGTCCACATCACCGCGCAGAACCACGGCTACGCCCTCGACCCCGACGGTCTCACCGGCGGCGCCGCTCTTTCGCACCTCAATCTCAACGACAATACCTGCGAGGGTCTGACACACCGCTCGATGCCGATCGTCTCGATCCAGTATCATTCCGAGGCATCGCCCGGACCATACGATAACATGTACTTGTTCGACCGCTTCTTGGAAATGGTCGCGGACGAGAAGGGGAAGTCGCGATGAATGCAACGACGGTCGCCCGTGTGGACCCCTCTAATCACGCGGAAGTCGAGCGGATCGCCCCATCCATCGCGGCGATTGTCGGCGCCATAAACGCGGAGGGTGGAGATAATGCCCTTCCCGCGAGCATGACGGCTGGCGATGTCGGCGCGCTGATCCAGAGGCTCGGCGAGCGCGGCGGACTGTTCTATTGTCGTGAGGGCGACGACGTGGTTGCCTTCGCGACGGTCGCCGTCGATCCTCAGGAGCCGGAGACGGCAGTGATGGGGACGTGGGTTCACCCGAAACACCGCCGCAAGGGCCTCGGCACCGAGCTGGCGCGGTACGGCGCCGAGTTCGCCGGCGAGGGCGGCTACGCCAAGCTGCGCGGCACCATTCCCGCCAGCAACGAGCCTGCCCTCTCGTTCTTCAGCTCGATTGGCCCAATCGTCCGGCTCGAGGGCGGCGGCATGGGCTATGAGCTGCCCGTCTAGTGTGCAGCGCACCGACATGTCCGATGTGACGCGGTGTCCTCACTTTCACGGAGTCACGGTTGAGTAAGCCATCGAAAGTTCTGATCATCGGCTCCGGTCCGATAGTCATCGGCCAGGCAGCGGAGTTCGACTATGCCGGCACGCAGGCGTGTAAGGCGATGCGCGAGGAGGGTGTTGTCTCCGTCCTTGTCAATTCCAACCCGGCCACGATCATGACGGATCAGGGAATCGCCGATGTGATCTATATCGAACCACTGACGGTCGACGCTCTGACACGCATTATTGAAAGGGAACGGCCCGACGCGCTCTTACCGACGTTGGGCGGACAAACAGGCCTAAACCTGGCGGTGGCGCTATCCGACGCGGGGGTGTTGGAGCGGTTCAACGTGCGGTTGCTGGGTTCGTCCCTGAACACGATCCGTAAGGCCGAGGACCGCGAGTTGTTCAAGCAATTGCTGATCGAGATCGGCGAGCCGGTCCCTCCTAGCGCCACCGTTGGCTCGTTGGAGGAGGCGCGCGACGCGCGAACGCGCATCGGCCTGCCACTGGTGGTGCGGCCCGCGTTTACACTCGGCGGCACCGGAGGCGGCATCGCGGACACCGAGGAGGACTACGAGCGGATTTGCGCCAGCGGCCTGGCCGCCAGCCCGATCCATCAGGTTTTGGTCGAGCGCAGCCTAGTCGGATGGAAGGAACTCGAGTACGAGGTGATGCGGGACGCGAACGACACCTGCATCACCATCTGTAACATGGAGAACATCGACCCGATGGGCGTCCACACGGGCGACTCGATCGTTGTCGCGCCCTCGCAGACGCTGTCGGACAAAGATCACCAGATGCTGCGCTCGTCCGCGCTCAAGATCATCCGCGCACTCAAAATCGAGGGTGGCTGCAATGTCCAGTTCGCGCTCGCGCCCCGCGATGATATCGTGCCCTGGCGCGACGATTGGAATCGGGGTGCGCACAAAGAACGGCCTGCAGCGGGCGTGGTCGGTCCCGACTCCGCGGATGTCGCTGACCTCCTCGGGCCGGAGTCCCGACTCCCGTACTACGTGATCGAGGTCAACCCGCGGGTGTCGCGCTCATCCGCCCTCGCCTCAAAGGCCACCGGCTATCCGATCGCGCGGGTGGCCGCCAAGATCGCGATCGGCGGGCGGCTGGACGAGATACCCAACGCGGTGACGCGAAAGACGACGGCGGCGTTCGAGCCGGCCCTCGATTATGTCGTGGTCAAGATCCCGCGCTGGCCGTTCGACAAGTTCCCCTTCGGCGACCGCACGCTCGGCACCCAGATGAAGGCGACCGGGGAGGTCATGGCGATCGACCGTACCTTCGAGGCAGCGCTACAGAAGGCGGTGCGCTCCCTCGAGTTTGGCCGGCGCTCGCTCTTGTGGGAGGACCACGACTGGGCGGACCCGACGACACGGCCGCTGCATGCCACCGATGAGCGCCTGTGGTCCCTCTTCTCGGCGTTGCGCCGGGGTGTGCCCGAGATGCAGATCGCGCGGGAAACCGGGATTGACCCATGGTTCCTGAGAAAGTTCGGCAACCTGATCGATATGGAAAAGCGGCTGCTGAGCGAAGCGCTGACGCCGGACCTATTGCGTGCCGCGAAGCGTATGGGATTCTCTGACGCCCAGATCGGACGGCTGGCCGACCGGCTGCCGGAGCAGGTGCGCGACCTCCGCCGCTTGTGGGGGCTGCGGCCGGTTTACAAAATGGTCGATACCTGCGCCGCCGAGTTTGATGCCGCGACGCCCTATTTCTACAGCACCTACGAGCAAGAGAATGAGGCGCTTCCCCAACCCGGCCGCCAAGCGCTCGTGATCGGCAGCGGCCCGATACGCATCGGTCAAGGCATCGAGTTCGATTACTGTTCGGTGCAGGCGGCCGGCGCGCTCCAGCGCGCGGGATACCGGGCAATCATGGCAAATTCGAACCCGGAGACGGTGTCGACCGACTTTGACACCTCCGACCGGCTGTACTTTGAACCGCTCGATGAGGAATCGGTTCGCGACATCCTTGAAAACGAGGCGGGCGAGGGTGACCCACCGGCAAGCATCGTCCAGTTCGGCGGGCAAACGGCCATTAACCTCGCGGGACCGCTGCACAACGCGGGTTTGGAGATCATCGGATCCTCCGCCGAGGCGATTGATCTGGCCGAGGACCGTCGCCGCTTCGAGGATTTCCTCTCTCAGCTTGGCATCCCGCAGCCGCCCGGCGCCGCGATCACCACGGTGGAGGACGCGCTCCGGACGGCCCAACTGATCGGCTATCCCGTGTTGGTGCGGCCGAGCTATGTACTCGGCGGGCGTGCGATGGAGATCGTCCAAAACGCGACCGAGCTGGTGCGCTACATGTCCGCCGCGACCGACGTTTCCACCGGCCGCCCGATCCTGATCGATAGGTATCTGGAGGGCAAGGAAGTCGAGGTCGATGCGATCTGCGACGGAACCGAGGTGCTGATCCCGGGCGTGATGGAGCATATCGAGCGCGCCGGTGTCCACTCCGGTGACTCAATGGCGGTCTACCCCGGAATCCATCTCAGCGCGGACGAAGTCGAGACCATCGCCGACTATACCCAACGCATCGGCATCGCGATCGGCGCGCGTGGACTGATCAATATTCAGTACGTGATCATGCCGCGCGGCGACGAACAGGGGTCCGATGTCTTCGTGCTGGAGGTGAATCCGCGCGGGTCGCGTACGGTGCCGTTCCTTTCCAAGGTCACGGGCGTGCCGATGGTCGAACTGGCGGTCAATATCATGCTGGGCCGCTCCCTCGCCGAGCAGGGTTACGCCGGCGGTCTGTGGAAGCGCCAGCGGCTGGTCGCGGTGAAAGCGCCGGTATTCTCGATGGCGAAGCTGATCGGCGTGGACACCTACCTCGGACCCGAGATGAAGTCGACCGGCGAGGTCATGGGCATTGACACGACGTGGCCCGCCGCGTTGACGAAGGCACTGCTGGCGTCTGACCTGATGCTGCCGCCCACCGGCGCCGCGCTGCTCTCGATCTCCGACCATACCAAAGCCGAGGCCATGCCGATCGTCAAGCAACTCGCCGCTGCCGGCTATCGCTTCTACGCGACCGAGGGGACCGCGGCGATGATTCGTGCGATCGGTCATCCGGTGGAGCAGGTGCATAAGATTCTCGCGGCCGGCCATCCCAACGTCGTCGACATCATCCGCGGGGGCTTGGTCAACGTCGTGATCAACACATCGGAGAACCGCATCACCGGCACGTTGCGCGACGGCTTCCACATCCGCCGTGCCGCTGCCGAGAGGCGCATCCCCTGCTTCACCTCAATCGACACGGCCCGAGTAGCGGCGGAGGCCCTCGGCGGCGGCTCCCGCTACAACATCCGGCCGCTGTCGGATTACCTCAGCGGCCGGGTGGAGTCGTGACACGGGTAGTCGGATGCCAGGCGGGCCGATCGCCTTCACACATGGCGGAACTTGGGAGCGCACCGTGAGTGATGAGGCCGTATCGCCGGGAACGCCGGGGGCCACCGAGCAGCGGATGGTCGAGCCGGCCCACCGCCTGCCGCTGATTCGTGCCCGTGTCACCGAATCGCGCCAGTTGTACCCGAACACGTATGTCCTGTGGCTGAGCGCGCGGCACATCACGCGCGGCGCCAAGGTGGGTCAGTTCGTCATGGTGCGCTGCGGTGAAGGCTATGATCCGTTGCTGCCGCGGGCGTTGTCCATCTACCGTATGCGTGACGGTGATGGCGGTCCGGAGTTCGGTCTGCTGTACGACGTGGTCGGTCGGGGCACGGAGTGGCTCGCGCGTCGCCGTCACGGCGACAGCGTCGAGTTGTTCGGACCGCTCGGCCACGGCTTCGCGATGCGTCCCGGCACGCGCAACGTGCTGCTGATCGGCGGCGGCATCGGCGTCGCGCCGCTGGTGTGGATGGCCGACGAACAAGTTGAGCGGGATCTGAACGTGACGATGCTGCTGGGTTCGCGTACCGCCGCGCAATTGTATCCGGCCGAGATGCTCCCGCCCGAGGTCGAACTGGTGACGGCAACCGACGACGGCAGCGCCGGACACCACGGCCTTGTCACGGACCTACTGCCCGCACACGCCGCCTGGGCCGACCAGATTTTCGCCTGTGGCCCGACGCCGATGTTCCGTTCGATGGCCTCGGTTCTGCGCGCGATTCAATATCGCAAATCGTGCCAGGTGCTGTTGGAAGAACGGATGGCCTGCGGCACCGGCATCTGCTACTCGTGCGCGGTCGAAACCCGACGCAACGGCATGAAGTTAATTTGCAAAGATGGTCCCAGGTTTGAGCTGCGCGACATATTCTGATGAGGCAATGCCAGGAGCGCGCGAACGGCGCCGGCTCGCGAGGTCGATGTTCAAAGCGCGACGGCAAGGCTCGGGTTCGCCAGAAGGCACGCGCACGACCCCCGGCGGACACACTACCCGCCCGTTAGGTACATCGATTGGCTATTGAATGTGCCTCGGATCCGCGCGTACCATCCACGACAGCGAAGGGCGCCCCAGGAGGATGCGTGTGATACTGAAGGATGTGCTCTACCGTCTGTATGAGCGCCGACTGGAGAGCGAGCTTCGCTGCGGGCAGGTGCCGCATCACATCGGTCTGATCCTCGATGGCAACCGCCGCTTCGCCCGCCGTGCCGGTTTCAGCAGCGTGGCGGAGGGGCATCGCGCGGGCGCGGACAAGATCGACGAGGTGCTCGCGTGGTGCGAGGATATGCTCGTGCCGGTGGTCACGATGTGGGCGTTGTCACTCGACAACTTCCGTCGCGACCCCGCGGAACTGGCGCCTCTGCTCGGCATCATCGAGGAAAAGATCGCCGCCCTCGCCGTGGCGCAGCGAACCGCGCGTCTCCCGCGCCGCATCCGCGTGGTTGGCCGCACCGAACTTCTGCCCGAATCGACCCGCGACGTGATCGCCCAAGCCGAGGCGGATACGGCAACCTTCCATCCGTTCTTGCTGACAATCGCCGTGGGCTACGGCGGTCGCGAAGAGATCACGGATGCGGTGCGACGACTGATCGCTGATCGCGTGACGCGTGGCGACTCGCTCGAGGGCATCGCCGCCGGCCTTGAGCCGGACGAGATCGGTCGCTATCTGTATACCGAGCAAACTCCCGACCCCGACCTGATTATCCGCACGTCTGGTGAAGTCCGCCTGTCTGGCTTCCTGCTATGGCAGAGCGCCTACAGCGAATACTACTTCTGCGATGTCCACTGGCCCGCCTTCCGCCGTATCGATTTCCTCCGCGCGATCCGCTCCTACCAGCAGCGTCACCGCCGCCACGGCAGATAGGTCACAGGTCATAGGGGAGATGGGGCAATAGCCCAGGCGCGTGCACTGCTACCCGACGGTCATAGCTCGCGTATCATGGGGCACAAGAGCACAGGGCACAGGGCACAAGGAGGGAGTCGACGCCCTCCCTGTGACCTATGACCTACCTTGTCACACAGAACTCATCGAGATGGGCGTTAAAGTCGATGAATTCGTCGGAGACGGCGCGCAGTTCGCCGGCGGTGCTGTTGCTGAACGCGACGACCTCGACGCGCACACCCTTGGCTTGCACCTGCTCGACCATGCGTCGGAAGTCACCGTCACCGGACACCAGGCACACGACATCCAACCGGTCCGCCATCGTCACAACATCGATCGCCAGTTCGACGTCGAAGTTCGCCTTGATTTCACCGTTGCCGAACCGCTTCATCGGCTTGGTGAGCACGCGGTATGGCAGACTATAGAACGGTTGCACGAAGCGCTGGGCCTCGGTGCGCTGGTAGGGATCGTCGGAGACCGGCGCGTACGCCGTCGCGCGCACGAGCTGGCGGTCGCGTGTCAGGTAGTGCAGCACCTTACCCCAATCGACCTGCTTATTGATCCGGTCGGCGGCATAGACGATGTTCGGCACATCGACGAAAACGGCGACGCGCTGCTGGGCGACGGATATACCGCCATCGCCGCCGCCGCTCGCGCCACCACCTCGGCGCTCCAGTGCGGTCATCACCCGCTCCATCGCCTTGAGCATCGCCGTCTGCTTTTGTACGAGCTGATCGAAGATCACGTTCTGGCGGGCGATCAGTTCCTCCATCGGACTCAGTCGCTGACGGCCGCCGCGGGCCCCCGGTTCCGGCGCGCGCACGACCGGTTCGACTTCGGCCTCGGCGATGTCGTCCGGCTCGGGCGTGACAGTGGCATCGCGCTCGCGACCGGCGCCGTAGCCGCCACGCCGCCGTCCCCGTCGTGGGTCAGGGAACGTGATACCACCGGTGCGAAACATCTCGTTGAGGTGCGCGGACGGCGGAACATCCGGCACGTAGCCCTCGTTGAACTCGACCGTGGACGGCGGCAGCGCCGGCTCCCCGGGCAAGGTGCCGCCATCCTCGGCCGCCGTGGTTTCCGAGTCACGGCGGCCGGCCCCACGCCGTCCGCGACGGCGCCGCCGCCGAACGGCGGGCATGCCGACCGCATCCACCGGCGCATCGACCGCCCCGATCTCACCGTCGATCTCATCCCACGCCGCATCGTCGTCCGCCGGATCGCCGTCCAACGGATCATCCGGCGCGACATGCCCATCCGGCGGGGCGACGATGGCGCCCTCGACGTTGCCCGCGGTCCTATGGTCTGCCGGCAGGACGCCAGTGACGACCGCCACGTCGTCCGTCATGATCGCCTCAATGGCGATCTCTTCTGTCGTCGCGGCGCGCGGACGCGCCGCCCGCCGGCGCTTGGTCGCGGGTTCCACATCCGGACCCGCGGCCGGCTGGAACAACGGCTCGCCCCGCGCCAGATCCGAGGCGTCCCCGTTCACCATCTCGGTGATCGCGGTCACGGAGGGGGCGCGCTCGAGGACGGCGACCGCCGGCGAACCGCGGGAATCCGAGTTCCCGGTGAGGGCGGCGGCCTCCGCGCGCAATCTTCGCTGATAAAATCGTGGCACTACACTTCTCCCGCGCGCTGTAGCACGCTGACTTTCGCGGCCACGCGCTCGGCCACGGCGGTGAGCGCCAGGGCCGCTGGGGAGTCCGGCGCGGCAACGACGACTGGTATGCCAGTGTCACCGCCCGACCGAACCCGCGTATCCAGCGGAATTTCGCCGAGGAAGTCAAGGCCCAGTTCGTCCGCCGCCTCGCGAGCGCCGCCGTGGCCGAAAATATCGTGCCGCGCGCTGCAATCCGGACAGACAAAGTAGCTCATGTTCTCGACGATGCCGAACACCGGCACCCCGAGCTTCTCGAACATTCCCACGGCCTTGGTCGCATCCTCGATCGCGACATCCTGGGGGGTGCTGACGATCACCGCCCCGGCCAGCGGCGCATCCTGCGCCAGGCTCATGGACGCGTCCGAGGTACCGGGCGGCAGATCAACGATTAGGTAATCAAGCTCGCCCCATTGCAGGTCATAAATCAGTTGGCGCACACCGGTGCCGATCATCGGCCCGCGCCACACGATCGGTGTCCCCTTCGGCAGCAAGAACCCGAGCGACGCCACCCGCACCCCGTGCGCCTCGGCCACGCGCAGCCCCGGACTCTGCGACATGAAACCGGCGTCGAATCCCATCATCGTCGGAATGTTGGGACCGGTGATGTCGGCGTCGACCAAACCAACCCGTGCGCCTGCCTTCGCCAGCGCGACCGCCAAGTTGACGGCGACGGTGGACTTGCCCACCCCACCCTTGTTCGAGGCGACGGCGATGATGTTGCGAACCCCCTCGACCACCTTCTTTCCCTGGGTCTGAGAGCCTCGCACCTCGGCGCCCAACGTCACGCGAACGGCGCCGACACCGGGCACGGAACGTACGGCGTTCTCGACCATCTCTTGAAAATCGGCGCGCACCGGGCACGCCGGTGTGGTGAGGACGAGGCGAAGCGACACGTCGCTGCCCTTGACCTCCAGGTCCTGAATCATATTCAAAGAGATGACGTCGCGGTGCAGTTCGGGGTCGTTCACCTGCCGGAGAGCATCGATGATCGCTTGCTCCGAAGGAGCGCCGGGTCGAGACCGGGTATCCACCATGTCGTGTATCCTTCATCCTCAGGCATGCCGGCGCGCGGCCAGCGGGTCACAGAGCATCCGTCGGGACTCTTAGGATGTGGTCTCTTGTCACGAACGCGGCCACATTACAAGCTCGCGGTACGACCAGCCGGCGCCCTGGTTCAATTATAACCCCACGAACCCCGCTGAGAACGCCGCCCGACCGGAGGTGACCGCCGGTCCACCCTCTATCTGGCGATAGCAAGTGGCCGCATAGGTTGGACGGCAGACGGCGCGGCGTGTCCGCATCCAGGGTGGCGGCGCGAACCTAATCCACCATTTCCGCTGGCGCAACCAGCCTCCAACGCACGTCGTGAACGTTGCTCGCCAGCCGATAACAACTTAAGTAACGGTATTGTGATCCATAATAATCGTAGTCATGCGGGCTATTGGCTGTCAACAAGCGGTAGACGGCGGCTATACAAAACGCCGCTCCTTGACGTGTGTCGCCTTCCGCGCTATGATGAGATGTCTGGGGACCGATGTTGTGGGGTCCGAGAGGGCAGCCGCGGAGGTATGTACACCACATGAGTGAGACAAATGTGATGGGCGCCCCCGAGTCCGGGACGGATGAGTGCCAGCATCACTGGAGAATCGCCAGTCCGAACGGCGCGATGAGCCAGGGCGTGTGCAAGCGTTGTGGCGCCGAGCGCGAGTTTCCGAACTCGACCAACGAATCTGTATGGGACAATGACCACGGCGAAGGCGGCCTCGGTCGGTGGCGGCGTAAGGGACAGATGCAGGATATCTCGGTGACACACGAGCCGGAACGCCCGCGCGCCAACCTGCGCGATCTGCTCGGCCGCGACGCCGATGTCGCGTAGTCGCGTAGAGCGGCTAATCTCGCACGGGGACCCAACGACGGGTCCCCGTTTTTCGTCCGGCGCGCGCCTCATCGACCCCGGTGATGGCGCTACAATGCACCTGGACTAATGCGCGCGGGAGATGGCTGGTGAATTGGTCGATTGAGCTTGCCCCACGGCGGAAGTACGGTCTGACGCTCGCGAATCCCGTGATGACGGCCTCGGGCACCTTCAGCAACGGTGTCGAGTACCGCAAAATATTCGACACCGACCGGCTGGGCGCGATCGTCAGCAAGGGCACGACGTTGCGTCCGCGCCGCGGCAATGTCCAACCGCGCACCGCCGAAACGGCCGCGGGAATGCTCAACTCGATCGGCTTCCAGAACATTGGTCTGCGCGCGTTGGCGCGTGACCTCGCGCCCGTGTGGGATTCGTGGCGTGTGCCGGTGATCGTCAATATCCTTGGTGATACGGCGGCCGAATACGCCGAACTGGCGCGAGAGCTGGACGGGATGCCTGGCGTCGCCGGACTTGAATTGAACATCTCCTGCCCCAACCTGGAATGCGGCGGAATGGCGTTCGGCGTCGATCCGGACGCTGCCGCCGAGGTCACGGCGTTAACGATGCGCGCAACGCAGTTGCCGGTGATTGTGAAGCTCACCCCGAACGTCACCGACATCGTCTCCATCGCGCGTGCCGTCGAGTCAGCGGGGGCCGATGCCCTATGTGTGAGCAACACGCTGCTGGGCATGGCGATCGATGTCGGAGCACGCCGCCCGCGAATCGGTCGCGGATTTGGGGGACTGTCCGGCCCGGCGGTGAAGCCAATCATTATGCGCCAGGTGTACGATGTCGCGGCGGCGGTCAGTATCCCCGTGATCGCGTCCGGCGGTGTGATGACCGGTGAGGATGCGATTGAGTATCTGATGGCCGGCGCCAGCGCGGTACAGGTTGGCACCGCCACCTTCACCAACCCCCGCGCTCCTCTCGATGTGCTCGACGGGATTGAGCGATGGCTCGTGCGCGAAGGGATCGACAGCCTCCACGAGATCATCGGCGCCGCGCGTACGAGTGCGCTGCCCTCGCATCGCGCCGCCGCTGCCACGGCGTGACGGGTGCTGGGTGTTAGGTGATAGGAGCGCGACCGCGCGTCGTCCGGGAGTGGGTCCGGTGTGGGTGACGACCAGATACAAGCGTGCGGGCGCGCGGTTCGAGCGCTGGTCTGCCCGAACAGAAACCGCGGGCGGCCTGACCAGATGTGGCCCGACGCGGCGGTGGAGCGCTATAGTGGAGAAGGAGCGGCCGGCCGCGATGGCGCCGCTCTTCACGGGGAGTAGCTCAGCCCGGTAGAGCACCGCGTTTGGGACGCGGGGGTCGCAGGTTCAAGTCCTGTCTCCCCGACCGCACATTCATCACTCACCCGGCGCGCTCGGGGCCGACTCTGGCGCACGGTCATCCCCAGTCTGATCCTCGCGCGCCAGCTACCAGCTTTCCCGAGCTGTCTCCGGGCACCGTGGGAAGGGCCGCTGTCGATGCCCGTACGCACCGTGTTGTTCGACTATGACGACACACTCGTCGCGACCTTCCCGTTTCGCTCGGCGGCGCTGACGGCGGCCGTACATGAGGTACTGGGCCGCGATCTCTCAGGGGACGCGTATCTGCGCT
>JBBQJF010000093.1:0-15783 GCA_038325665.1 Dehalococcoidia bacterium
CGCGCCGCCCAGTTGCTGCGCGAACACCTGGACGAGTATCCGCGCGATGCCTTGGCGCTGTTCCAGGCCACCGGCGCGATCGCCATGAGCGGACGCGCCGACCGTGAGCAGGAGCGGCTCGCCATGGTCGAGGGCGCGGCGTCCGCCTACGGCGATGACTGGTACTTTCACAGCCTGTACAGCTTCAGTCTGCACGAGGTTCAGCGATTCGAGGAGTCGCGCCGCTTGTCCGAACGCTCGCTCACCCTGTACCCACGCAACGGCAGCGCCTCGCACAATATCGCCCATGTCTACTTTGAGACGGTCGATAATGACAATGGCGCCGGCTTCCTCGACGGTTGGCTTCCGGAGTATGACCGCGACGCGCCACTCCACCCGCATCTCTGTTGGCATCTGGCGCTGTTCCATCTCGCGGCCGGTCATTACGACCGCGTGATCGAGATCTACGACCGCGATATCACGCCCGCCCAAGTACAGCAACGCTCGACGTTGTTCGATTCGTCGTCGCTGTTGTGGCGCTGGCAGATGTACGGCTGCACGGGAACATCGCTGCCATGGCAGCCGGTACACGGTCTGGCCGAGCGTATCACCGCCCGCGCCGGTGTTGCCTTCGCCGATGCGCACGCGGCGATGGCCTTCGCCGCGTGCGGTGATGACATCGCGGTCGGTCGCCTGATCGACGCCTGGCGTGACCTGGACGCGAAGGGCCACCCGCTTGCCGGTAGCGTGATGCTGCCACTGATTGACGGCTTGGCGGCGTTCGCGCGGGGTGAGTACGAACAGGCGGTGCAGCGCCTCGCGCCGATCGCCGGTGACATCCACCGTGTCGGCGGAAGCCATGCCCAATGGGAGGTCTTCGAAGAAACACTCGTGGAGGCGTATCTGCGCGCGGGCCGCGGCGACGAGGCGATCGCTCTGCTGCGTACGCGGCTCGACCGCCGGCCATCAGCGCGCGACAACTTCTGGATCGGCCGTGCCCAAACCGACATCGGCGCCCCCCATGCCGGCGCGGCGAGCCTCCGTGAGGCGCGCCGGCTATGGCCGAGCGCCGACCACGACGCCCCCGAGCAGGCCGCGCTCACCCGCCAGCTCACGAATAGCGGCCATTGACCGAGCGCCTATGGCCGAGCCACGACCCATGGCGCTTACCCAAGGGCATCCAACATCCGGGTCCTGTCGCCGCGCCAGCAGCAGTCAGACCGACGGCGACGGTCGTGACGCTCACTACAATGAATAGGGCAGCCGCCGCGCGATCAGGATGACGCCGGAACGCGACCAGTCGCGTCCCAGTAATCGGGCAATGTCAGGCCGAGCGGCGGCCAGCGTCGCGGGAATACCAATCGCGTGGCACGATCATCACGCCGTTTCGAGGGTTCAGGGGGATGATATGGAAGGCGTGACAACAGGGATACGAGGCACGAGCGCCCTCCTATCCGATGAAGGGGCATTGATGATCCCAGCGGAGTTTCTGAGCGCGCTGGGCGTGAATCCCGGAGAGAAGGTGCGCATGGTGCTCAAGGATGGAGAACTGCAGGTGTTCAGCATCCGCCGCGGTATCGAGCGCGCGCAGGAGATTGTACGCCGCTACATTCCCGAGGACCGTTCGTTGGTGGATGAACTGATCGCCGAGCGCCGTGCGGAGGCCGAGCGTGAATGAGGGTGTATTAGATGCGTCAGCTCTCCTGGCGGTGCTACACCATGAGCCGGGAGGCGACGTCGTCCTTGCGATCATGGCCGGAAGAGCACGCATCGGTGCAGCGAACCTGGCTGAGGTGGTGACGGTCCTAGCGGAAGGTGGAATGGACGAATCCGCTATTCAGGCAGCGCTCGCGTCCGTCGACTTTGATGTTGTTGACTTCGATAGAGATCTCGCGCTTGCCACTGGACTGCCGCGGCCGCTGACGCGCCACGCCGGACTTTCGCTGGGTGACCGCGCGTGTCTCGCCCTGGCGCGGCGGCTCGGTTCGCCGGCGATCACGGCCGACCGCAACTGGCAGCGGGTGCAGGTTGGGGTCGACGTCCAGGTGATTCGGTAAGGCGGGCGCGCGTCTCATCCACGACGGTCATGCCAAGCGGGGTGAGGCGATAACCTGCCACGCGGCTCCACCTGCCCCATACAGCTCAACAAGAGGACGCGAACAGCTTGGCGCCGGTAGGGAAGCGCACATCCGGCACGAAAGGTGAGATTCAGCCATGATCGATGTTCCGGTGCTGATCGCGGGCGGTGGGCCGGTCGGTCTGAGCGCATCGATCATGCTGTCGCGCTATGGCGTGTCATCACTGCTAGTCGAGCGACATCCAGGCACCTCGGTCCACCCGAAGGCGCGGGGAATTAACGCGCGCACGATGGAAGTGTTCCGCCAGTTCGGCGTCGAGGATGCCGTACGCGCTGCCGGCCTGCCGCCGGATGCCACACGCTACATCATCTGGGCGCGCAGCCTCACGGGGGAAGAGCTTGAGCGCCGCATCCCCTGGCGGGCCACGGCGCAGAGCCAGGTGGTCAGCCCGGTGCGTCACTGCCTATGCGCGCAGGACGATCTCGAACCGGTGCTGCGCACCGTCGCGGCGGCGCTTGGTCCCGGCGAACTCAAGTTCGGCACGGAGTTGACTTCTTTCGAGCAGGATGACGCGGGCGTGACCACGACCCTCCTTGATCGAGAGACGGCCAAGGAGACGCGCGTGCGGGCGCGCTACCTGATCGCCGCCGACGGCGCGCATAGCCGCATTCGTGACGCGCTCGGCATCGCGATGGATGGACGGCCCGCGATCTATCGCAGCGTCAATATTCTCTTCCACGCCGACCTGTCACCGTGGACCGCCGACCGACCCAGCGCGCTCTACTTCATCGAGCAGCCGGGTCTGCGCGGCACGTTCCTCACGATCAACGGCGTCAACCGCTGGGGGTTCCTCGTCAATAACTTGCCGGCAGACGACGAGGCCGGCGCGCACTTCACCAAGGACCAATGTGTCGCGGTGATTCGGCAGGCAGCGGGTGTTCCCGATCTCGATGTCGAGGTGCTCGGTGTGGCGCCGTGGGTGGCCGCCGCTCGAGTGGCCGAGCGGTATCAGTCGGGCCGCGTGTTTCTGGCCGGCGATGCCGCCCACCACATGCCTCCGACCGGTGGGTTCGGCATGAATACGGGGATCCAGGATGTACACAATCTCGCGTGGAAGCTGGCGGCGGTGATCGACGGATGGGCCGGCGCGTCGCTGCTCGACAGCTACGAGGCGGAGCGGCTGCCGTACGGACGCACGATCACCGAACAAAGCCTGATCAATTCCGCCTCGATGGGGCGCATGGCCGCCTCGAACGGCAGCGACACGCCGGCCGCCGCGCGTGCGCGACCGGAATATCTCAATGAACAAGGAATGATCTTCGGCGCGACGTACGAGTCGCCGGCCATCATCCCCGACGGCACGCCTCCAACCGTGGTCGCCAACCCGGTCACTGACTACCTGCCCAGCGGGCGGCCCGGTGTCCGCGCGCCGCATGTCCCGCTCAATCCCACCCTCCACCTGCAAGCAGACGGTGTGAAGCAGATCTCCACGCTCGACCTATTCGGCGCCCGGTTCGTGCTGCTGGCAGGGCCGGCCGGCGCGCCGTGGGTGGCGGCGGGAACGGAGATCGCACGCGCGCTCGGCCTGCCATTCGACGGGTGGGTGATCGGTCCCAACGGCGATTTCGCCGACACCGATGGCTCATGGTGTTCAGTCCACGGCGTCGATGAGGACGGCGCCGTTCTTGTCCGTCCCGACGGCCACGTCGCCTGGCGCTCCGTGACCGGATGCGACGGCGGGTCGCCGGCGGCGCTGCGGCACGCGCTGACCGCCATCCTCGGCCGCGCGCCGGTCATGCGCTGACGAACCACGCCGGGGTCGGGACGCGGCGCTCATTGGCTGACCGTGCCTGATTCCCAGGGAGCGATGATGTGGATCGCCGCCGCACCCTCGCCCGACTGCTAGCTGGATCGCTCAATGTGTCGTTCCGCGATATGCTGAACCTCGTTGAGGGGTTCGGCTTTCGCCGTTCTCGTGTACGCGGAAGTCACCACATCTTCGCACATCCGCATATTCCCGAGTTGGTGAATCTCCAAGAGGTTGGAGGACAGGCAAAACCGTAACAAGTGCGGCAGTTCCTCAAACTTGTGGAGCGGTACAACTTGACCTTGGAGGATGAACGGTGAAGGATTATCATATTAACATCTTCTGGAGTGATGAAGACCAAGCATACGTTGCTGATATTCCCGACCTGGTCAGTTGCTCAGCAGTGGGTGCTACCCAGCATGAAGCATTGATTCAGGTGATACTCGCGAAAGATGCTTGGCTCGAAGCCGCCCATGCCGAGGGAAAACCGATCCCACGACCGGTATATCGTCCATTGATCTACCAAGTGTCCGCCTGAATTCGGCAGCGCCCTGTATCTGATGACAGCGAGCGAGTTTCAGGGATGAGCGACGGAGGTTCCCGCGATGGCACAAGCGTCGGTGTTCCAGGACCGCTACGGACTCCCGCTGACCACCACATCCGCGACCGCCGTTGAGCGATACGTCGAGGGCATCGACCTCACGCTCTCCGGCAATGCCGGCGGAGATGCGCGGATCGAGGAAGCGGTCGCGGCGGATGAGGGGTTTGCCCTCGCCCAGGTCGCGCTCGCCCGTGCCGAGCAGTTCCGCGGACAGGTGCCCCAGGCGCGTATGCGCGCCGCCCGTGCCCGCGCGCTCGCCGCCGGTTTGACGCCGCGCGAGCGTGGTCACGTCGAGGCAATCGCGGTGGCGGTCGAGGGTGACCCGACGCGATCTCTGGAACTGGTGCGTGAGCACCTCCGCGACCATCCGCGCGACGCCTACGTGTTATCGCAAGCAAACGGCGTGTACGGTCTGATCGGCTTCAGCGGCCGCACCGATCGCAACGAGGAACAACTCGCCCTGCTCGATAGCGTCGCGGACGCCTACGGCGATGATTGGTGGTTCCTCACATCGCACGCCTTTGCCTACAACGAGATGTTTGAGCATGAGACAGCGCGCCGGCTGGTCGAACGATCGCTGATGATCGCACCGCGCAACGCGAACGCCGCCCACACCATCGGACATATCTGCTTCGAGACGGGCGACACATCGAGCGGCGCGGCGTTCCTTGAAAGCTGGATGCCCGACTACACGCCCGGCGCGCAGCTTCATTGTCACCTCTCCTGGCATTGGGCGCTGTTCGAGCTGGCGGCCGGACATTACGACCGGGTGTTAGAGCTATACGAGCAAAACATCGGTCCCGCCGTGTCGCGCCTCAACGCGCTCGGCACGGTCGCCGACGGCGCATCGCTGCTGTGGCGCTGCGATCTGCACGGTGCGCCGCCGCCGGAGCGAACCTGGCAGGAACTGAGCGATTACGCGGCAAAATCGTTCCCCCGCGCCGGCGTCCCCTGGGCGGATGTTCACGCGACGCTCGCGTACGCCGCCGCCGGCGACGACAGCACGCTGTCCGCGCTGATCGCGGGCCTACGCGAGCGCGAGGCGACGGGCCGGCAGGTCGCTGGTCCGGTGGTGCTGCGACTGGCGCTGGGCATCGCGGCATTCCGGCGGGGCGACTATGAGGACGCGGTCCGACAGATCGCGCCGGTGGCGGGCGAAGTCATCCGCATCGGCGGCAGCCACGCCCAGCGCGAGGTGTTCGAGGACACACTGCTCGAAGCATACCTGCGGTCCGGCCACGCGGAGGAGGCTGAGGCGCTGCTGCGCGAGCGACTGGGACGCCGTCTGTCGCCCCGCGACCAGATGCTGCTCGACCGGAAGCTGATGCAGCCCCACGGTCACGCGGCGGACATCACATCGGTCCCATGACGCCCGTCGCTGCCAAGGGAGGGACAATGCCAAAGGCAGCCCGGGTACTCGCATCGCTCCAGCGTGACGGATGGATCGAGATACGACGCACGGGGTCGCATCGAACGCTGGAGAGGTCTGGTGTTCGCCGGCTATGGGCGTTCCACGATGGCGCGGACTTGGGTAATCGCCAGATGAGGAGAATCGCGGTGCAGTATGGATACACGCTCGAACAACTTTGCCGGCTTTAGGAGTGTCATCAGATGGAGTGCGAACGCCGGAGCATCGATGTCCGCATCGATGTCGAGTACTACTTCGATTCCGAGAGCAATAACTGGGGCTTTGTCGTTCCGAGTCTGCATATCATCGGCGGCGCTGACACGCGTGATGAGGCGGAACAGCGCGCGGTCGATGCCATCGCGTTTGCCTTGGAGGGCGACGCGCCGCTCGCGCCGGAACCAGACTCAGAAGTCGGCCATGTGTGGGTGACCGTTCATCGATAGCGTCCGCGGCCCACGAGAATCGCATGATCGGCGGCACGGCGGGATCCCTCGCTGTCAGCAACCATGCCCGGCTGGTGTTGGCAGGCGGCTGGCGGCTATCGTAGGACGGTATCTCACGAGCGGCCGTTACCTCGGTCGCGGTCGCGTGGGGCGACCACCTTCGGCAGTCGCCTTCAACCGGCTGGTAGCACACGATTGGCGCGATGAAATCACGCCACGCGGTGAGGAGAGCATTATGGCGCAGTTCAAAATCATGGTCCTGCCCGGGGACGGTATCGGACCGGAGGTCACGACCGAGGCGGTCAAGGTCCTGGATGCAGTCGCGCTCCGGTTCGAGCATCAGTTCAAATACGAGGAAGACACGGTCGGCGGCGCGGCAATCGACCAGTTCGGTGAGGCGATACGTGAGCAAACGCTCGATGCGGCGCGGGCCTCGGATGCCGTGCTGTTCGGCGCGGTCGGCGGGCCGAAGTGGGACGACCCGGCCGCGCCGATGGCGCGCCGGCCGGAATGGGGCCTGCTGCAATTGCGCCGTGGACTGGGTCTCTTCGCCAACCTACGTCCCGTGCGCGTGCCGGACCTGATGCTCGACGCCAGCCCGATCAAGCGTGAGGTGCTGGCGGGCACGGACATGGTGGTGATCCGCGAGCTGACCGGCGGCATCTACTTCGGTCAGCCCCAACGACGATGGACGGACAGCGAGGGGCGCCACGCTATCGACACGATGGAGTACTCGGAAAAAGAGGTCACGCGCATCCTGAAGGTCGGATTCGAGCTGGCCCGTACTCGCCGGCGCAAGCTGACCAGCGTTGACAAGGCCAACATCCTCGACTCTTCGCGCATGTGGCGCGAGATCGCGGTCGAGATGGGCGCCCAAAACCCGGACATCGAGCTTGAGCACATCCTCGTGGATGCCTGCGCGATGCATCTCGTGCGTCGTCCGGCTGACTTCGACGTGATCGTGACCGAGAACATGTTCGGTGACATCCTCACCGACGAGGCGAGCATGCTGGCCGGCTCGATGGGCATGCTACCGAGCGCCAGCCTCGGTGAGCGGCGTCCGGACGGCACCGGACTCGGCATGTACGAGCCGATCCACGGCACCGCGCCGGACATCGCTGGTCAGGGCAAAGCGAACCCGCTCGCGGCCATCCTCAGCGCTGCCATGATGCTGCGCCTCTCCTTCGGCCTCAGCGCCGAGGCCGACGCGATCGAGAAGGCGGTCGATGACACACTCACCGCCGGCTACCGCACCGCCGACATCGCGACCGAGGGCAGTACGCTGGTGAACACGACGACAATGGGTGAGGAGGTCGCGGGACGGCTGACGTAAGCAACAGGCACGCGACGGAAAGGATCCAGCGATGACCACCGAAACCGGAGTCCAGGACAAGACGATCACCCTCAACGGGCTGCGCTTCCATTACCGTGATTGGGGCAATGAAGCTGCTCAGCCCTTGGTGTTGCTGCACGGCTTTAGCTCACACGCGCGCTCATGGGATACCCTCGCGCGAGCGATGCGCGGCCGCTACCATGTGCTCGCACTCGACCAGCGTGGCCACGGCGAGAGTGAGTGGGCGCCGGACTATGCGCCGGAACGGATGGTCGAGGACGTTGATGCGTTCGCCAAGGCGCTCACGTTACCACGCTTCGCCCTGCTCGGTCTGTCGATGGGCGGGCGCAACGCCTATGCCTACACCGCGGCGCATCCCGATACCGTGGACCGGCTGGTGATCGTCGATATCGGCCCCGAGATAGTCGCGACCGGTTCTGACCGCATTCGCGCGGGCGTGCAGGCGCGCGACGTGTTCGACGACCCGAAGGAGGCGGTGCAGGCGGCGCGCGCCGCCAACGCGCGCGCCGATGAATCGGAGCTGCATCACCGCGTCACCAACAATCTCATGACGCGCGATGACGGTCGCTGGACGTTCCGCTACGACGCGGCGCTGCGGTCGCCCGACCGGCC
The DNA here is from genome assembly GCA_038325665.1 of Dehalococcoidia bacterium. GTDB lineage: Bacteria > Chloroflexota > Dehalococcoidia > CAUJGQ01 > CAUJGQ01 > CAUJGQ01. The sequence continues at coordinate 8,283 of JBBQJF010000093.1, forward strand.
GTTGCCGCGGCCGGACCCGGAGGCGGCCTGGGCGTCGCTGCCACGTATCACCTGCCCCACGCTGCTGGTGCGCGGCGCCGAGAGCGACATTCTCGATCGGGCGACCGCCGAGCGGATGGTGCGCGAGATTCCGAACTGCCGTCTCGTGGAAGTGCCGGACGCGGGCCACTCTGTGCCGCTCGACAATCCGCGCGGCTTCCTGGCAGCGGTGCAGGACTTCCTGTAACCACCAGCGAGTAGGGAGGTTAGCTCATGCCGACGTACCTTCGCAGATTGCGCCAGGTGGCGCTGATGTGCCGTGATCTGGAGGAGAGCCGGGAATTTTGGACCGGGGCATTCGGCCTAGAAGAGTGCTACCGCGACGACTTGAGCGCGTTCGGGTTGAGCAACGTGCTGATGCCGATCGGCGACACCTTTCTCGAACTGTTGCAGGTCGAGGACAAGGGCAGCGCCGGCGCACGGTTTTTGGAGCGCCACGGCGAGGGTCTGTACATGACCATCTTCGAGGGCGTGGACATCCCCGGACTGGAGCGAACCCTCGAAGAAAACCAGGTGCAAGTCGCCTACCGCATCGAGCGCGAGGGCTACCGGGGCATACATATCCATCCGAAGGCAATGAACCGTGTGCTCGTGTCGGTAGATGACCCGATGGGTCCGGATCGCTGGCCGGCGGCCGGCGACGATTGGCGGTCGCACATCCGCACCGATGTCGTCACCACGATGATCGGTGTCGGCTTCATCACCGAAGACGCAGACGCCGACGGCGAGCGGTGGCAGCGGCTGTTCAATGTCACGCCCGAGCGCTCGTGGGTGCAGGACGGCCTCCGCATCGACAACGTCCCGATCGGCGACGGCGGCACCTTTGTCGAGTTCCAGCAGCCGGTTGCCGCGGACGCGCCCGCCGCCCGCTTCCTCGCCCGCCACGGTCCCGGCATGTACTACTGGGCGCTGGGTACGCGCGACCTCGACGCCGCCCTCACCCGCGTACGGCAGCACGGTGTCGAGGTGATCCGCGTGGACGAGGGCGCGGGCGGGGGTCGCTCGGCGTGGCTCCATCCGCGCACGACGCACGGCGTGCTGACAGAGCTTATCGAGCGCGGGTGAGTCGTCACTCGCGCCCATCAATGGACGCGCCATTGATGACAACACGCTGGTGGACCTCGTGCGGGCGGCGGATGGCATCGAGGACGAAGCACATCCGCTCCGCCGTCGTGACCATCGCGGACACGTCGTCGCGCGGGGCCGGGGATTGGATGTCGAGCACCGTCTCGACGCGGTGAACCCGGTGCTCGGCGGTGTCCGCCGCGATCGAGCCGGTCGTCTCAAACGCGGCCGTCACGGTCATCACCACGTTGGTTAGTTCAATGTGTCGTGCCTCGCCCACCCGGACGAGCTGGGTGAGCAGTCAGAAGGCCAACGCCGCGCCAAAATAGGCCAGCGGCGGAGGGGCGCTGTCGTCGCCGCCCAATGCCGGGCCTTCATCACAATCGATCGCGAAGGCGCCGAACACTGCCCTTTTGCGGTGGCCCGCGCCCTTCACCGCGCGTACATCGAACGAGAACTTCTGCCCGCCGGGGATTCGCTCACGACGAAACGGTGACTCTGCCATAAATCTCTGTCCATCCTTGTCCGGGGAATTCGGGGTGTGGCGGCCACTCACGCTCACTGGCCCGACCGTGGTCGAGCGCGGACTCTGGCGAACATGCATGCGAATGGTACAGGATTCAGGACAGCCGGCACGGATGCGACCCTGCCTATCCGCGAATCGCGGTAGCGACCAAGCAACCCCAGCCGAGGATAAAGCACAGCCCGCCGAGCGGCGTGATCGCGCCGAGAGCACGGATGCCGCTGGTCGAGAGGACATAGAGGCTACCGGAAAAGAGGCCGATGCCGGCGACAAACAACCAGCCGGCGGCGGTGGTCAGCCCGCCGCCCCAGCGCTCGGCGGCGTACCCGACGGCGAGCAGCGCCACCGCGTGAATCAGATGATAGCGCGCCGCCGTCTCCCAGGTGTCGAGGTTGTCGGTCGAAATGCGATCGCGTAGGCCGTGGGCCGCGAACGCGCCGGTGATCACCCCGAGGAGCGCCAGCGCCGCCCCGAGTCCAAACCAGGTCCGCTCCATTCCCTGCCTCCGCGCGTCGCCCGAGTCAACCACACACCACACGCCGCTCCTCGAGTCCATGCGTCTAGATTCGCTCCAGACACGCGCGTGACAACGTCTCACCTGGACTCGCGAATTCTCGTGCTCCCAGGCGCCCCACATTGTGTTGCACACACCTAATGCGTGGGTTAGCTGCCGCGACCACAGTGGTGGCGCCGCGGCTTCTGATACAACATATCATGCGGGGCGCCGTGTTCTCCCCCTTCCCTTGCAGGGAAGGGGGCCGGGGGGTTAGGTGCTCTCTCTGGAGGCGAGCCATCAACGAAAGGCGAGGCATCGCGACTGCCTCGCCCCACCCCAGTCCTCGTGCGCGTGTCCGCCGCCGCGCGGAGCAGCTCCCCGACGCATGCGACACCGAGTCAGCTCCCCTTGAGCCGCTTCACTTCCGCGGTCAGCGCCGGCACCGTGGACTTGTAGTCATCGACAATGGCGTAGCGGGCATTCTTGACCATCGTCGAATCAGGGTCTTTATTGATCGCGACGATGTTCTTCGAGTTAGCCATACCCGCCCAGTGCTGGCTCGCTCCCGAGATGGCGACCGCGATGTAGAGATCGGGGCTGACGGTCTTGCCGGTCAGTCCCACCTGATTCGCCGGTGGGTACCATCCAAGGTCACAGGCAGCGCGGCTGGCGCCCACCGCGCCGCCGAACGCATCGGCGAGTTCCTGCAACGGCTCAAAGCCCTCCGGACCGCCAAGACCGCGCCCGCCGCTGACCACGACCTTCGCGTCCTCCAGCCGGATACCCTCGGCACGCGCCGCCTCCCGCGATACCACTCGCTCGCGCACTTGCGCCGGGTCTATACCCGATTCCATCGGGATCGTGTCGCCGGTGCGGCCTGATTGCGACTCTAACGGGTCAAAACTCTTGCTGCGAACCGTCGCGATCTGCGGCGAGGTATTCACGGTGACGACCGCGCGGGCATTGCCGCCGAATACCGGGCGTGTCCAATGAATCGCGCCGCCCTCGATCTCCAACCCGACCACATCCATCACGGCCGCGGTGTTCAGCCGGAAAGCCAGTCGGGGCGCGAGATCGCGTCCGACACTGGTCTGACCCATGAGCACCACCGCCGCGTCGGCCACCTGCACTGCCATGTCGGCGGCCTGCTCCCACGTATCGGTCAGATATTCGTCCAGCTCCGCCTCGGCGAATGGATAGACGATATCCGCGCCGGCCTCGATCGCCGTCTGGGCGAACGACTCGGCGTTGCTCCCAAAGAAGGCGACGTTCACGAGACCGCCCACTTCGCCGGCGATGCGTGTGCCCGCGGCGATCATTTCAAGAGTGATCGGCGACACGTGGCCCTCGGACGTTTCGCCGATGATCAGTACTCCCTCAGCCATGGTTTATGCTCCCTCCGACCTACCCCCGACCCCCTCCCCGGAGTGGGAAGGGGGAGCACCTAAGCCCCTGCCCCCCTTCCCCGCGAGGGGAGGGGAAACCGTGTCTCCCTTCCCCTTGCAGGGGAGGGGATGGGGGAGAGGTCAAATCAGCTTCGCCTCGCGCAGCTTGCGCGCCAAGTTGGACGCCTTTTCTTGGGGCGTGTCGCCCTCGATGATCTCGACCTGAGATTCCTTCACCGGCACGTACAGCCGCTCCAGCTTGATACGCGGCTGGAGCTGGTCGGGTGTAAGCCCGAGGTCGGCCACGGTGTATGTCGTGACCTGCTTGCGCGCCGCCGCCATGATCTGGCGGAGCTGTGGGTAGCGCGGGTCACCCAATTCATTCGACACCGTGACGATGCACGGGATCTGCGCCTCAATCGTCTCGAATCCGTCGGACAGCACCCGCTCCACCGTCAGCTTGCCATCGGCAGCCGAGACCGCCTTGGCGAAGGTCACACTCGGCACGCCGAGGGTCTGGGCGAGACCGGGGCCGGTGACACCCCAGTCCCAGTCTGCCGCCTGGCGGCCGGTGAAGATCACGTCGAACTCGCCGATCTTACGGATCGCGGCGACCAGCGCCGTGACCGTGACGTACGGGTCGGACACGTCGGCGAGCGAGGGGTCATCGACGAGCACACCCTCATCGGCGCCCATCGCCAGCGCGTGCTTGATCACATCGCGGGCGCTGGCCGCGCCCATACTCAGCACGGTGATGTGGCCCTCGCCCTGCGCGTCGCGGATCCGCAACGCCGCCTCGACCGCCTGCGCGTCGAACGGGCTGATCACGGGCGCGATGCCCTGGGCCGGGATCACCTTGTTGGTGCGCTCGTCAACTCGAAACGCCCCGGACGGCGTTTCCGGGTCGGGGATTTGCTTCACGCACACGATCATCTTCATGGACGTCGCTTCTCCATCCCAGCAATGTCCGCGCGGTCAGGCCTCGCGGCGACAACAAGACACTGTCAGTAACCTTCTTTGGTCATTCTATCGCGCCGTCCCGTATGCGCCACTGGCGCGCGCATTTTTTCACGATGGCAGGCCGGGACCGCCCATGGCGGCGTGAGTCCGCGACGGTGTCATATCTGCCCAGCGAAATCCACTTGATGGCCGCTACGATTCTGCTTCACAACGCGCGATGAACGCGGTCAACGCCCCGAAATACGGACGCATGCCGACCGCGAGCAGATCGTTGTGCCCAGCCTCAGGAATCAGCACCAGTTGCTTGTCCTCCGACCTGACCGCGCCCTGGACTTCGACAGCACTCTCCGCCGAGATCAGTTCGTCCTGCATGCCGTGGATCGAGAGTAGCGGCAGCGTCACCATCGACAGGCGCTGGAGTTGCACCTGATGCAGCGCTTCCCACGGCTTCGAATCTTCATTGGGTCGTACGAACCGGTTCCACCCGCGGATTCCGGCGGCGCCAGATTCGAGGATCAGCCCGCGCAACCCCTCGGCATCGGTCGCCGCCAGTTCCACTGCCGACAGCGCCCCCAGCGAGCGTCCCATCAGGTAACGACCATGCGTGAAGCCGCCGCTATCGAGATGGGCGAATGCTTCGGCTTTGATCATGTGCGCGTCAGCGAGCATCGTCGTGAATGACGGCCGCCCGCCACTACGCCCGTACCCGCGATAGTCCACGACGAGTAGATTGAGTCCGTGAAAATGATAGATCGGTGCGATCGTGTCGTAGTCAGCCACCACCTCGCCGTTACCGTGGAAGAATAGCACCGACGGCGCCTCGGGTGACGTCGGATAGAGGCGGGCATGCACGCGCACTCCCGGCTCGACCTCAATGTGCAGATTCTCGGCGCCCGCCGGGGTGGGCGACCGGTCCGGCCGCGGGTAGAACATGACATCACGGATATCCGACCGGTCCAGTAACGAGAAGTCCGCATGCATGGGCGTCCTCCAGGCGTGTTGGTGTAACCAGACGACCGATTCAGTGTAGGGTCCGGCATCCCGACGTTCGAGGCGACCACGATGAGGCCGGCGCGTAAGCGGCGCGGCGTCCGCCGGAAGCATCGATCGCGGTCATGCTCTCCCCCCGCCTCCGCGCGCATCGCGACGGCGGCTGAACAACGGGGTGGTGGCGCGACCCGTGGTCGCGCTGTCGCCGAGATCAGGCTCGCGCAGGCCTCCGAGCACAACGGCGGCGACGATAGCGACCATCGCCCCTAGCCTCGTATTTCGCACATGGCCAGATTACTCCCTCTCTGATGCGAGGCGGGCATACGCAGCGTCCGGGACATGGAGGAGTTCAAGCAGTCGCCGTTGGAGCGGGGTCAAGTCCGTCACCCACCGGTGCGGCTCCCCGGCGATCCTCATCCGCACCAGGGCAATCTCCCGCAAGGCCTTCAGCACGTTCTCCCCCGTCGGACGTGCCGCCACATGGCCGGCCAACAGGCCAGGCAGCTTGCCGCCCGCCCCCAGCGTGCGCCGCGCCTCTCGCTCGATCAGGCTGAACACCATCAGGGCGATTCCCAGGATCGTGATCAGCCCGACAATGCGCTGATTGCTGGTCACAAACAGCGGCCGGATGCGCAGCGGCCCTTTGGCCTGGCGGTGGCGCTGTTCGATCGGCCACTGCCCCTTCCATTCCGTCAGCAGCATCGTGGCGTCGGCGGCCACGGCCGCGCGTGTGGTTTCCAACACGTAAGACCCATCCAGCGCTTCCGCTCGCGCCAGCGCCGCGACACCCACCTCGCACGCGACCGTCGGTCGTCCCTCCTGCTCCCCACTGCTCACCTGGTACAGGCCGGCCAGATGCCGCTGCGCGAGGATCGTCTCGATCTTCGCCCGCGCCCGCTCCGCCGTCGGATACCAGCGGCTGCCCACCCGCCCCACGATCCGCCCGATCTCCGCCTCCGCCCGCTCCCGCTGGCGGGCGCGATGACGCCGACAGGCGGCCCGTTCCTCGCTGCTCAGGATGAACACCCGCTGCAGCGGGTGGGGCCGCGGGCTGCCCTGGCCATCCGGCACCAGCACGCTGACCGTGGTCGCATACCCCTGATAGGTCGTCCGTTCCTCCGGCGGCTTGCCGGCCTCACGGGCGCTGACGTAGTCCAGCGCCACCAACTGCTCCGGGGGGATCGCCAGGAAGGCGGCGTCCAACTCCGCGCTGCGCGGCAGCGGCGCCAGATAGCCCACCCCGGCTGCCAGCAGCGCCTGCCGGTTCGCCTCCGACAGCAGCTTGCTATCTCCCAACAGGACGAAGTCGGTGCAGCGGGCGTGCTCCCGTAAGGCGTGCATCGTATCAATCACGGTGGCGACATCGGTGGTGTTGCCATCCCATACCTGGTCCCAGATCGGCACCGCCCCATCGTCGGTCGTCACCTGCAGGTAGCGCACCTGTTTCTGGTGCCCTCCACCGTAGCCGTAGCGCACCTGGGCGTAGCCGGGAGTCTGCTCCTCGGGGGGATACTCCCCACTCACCCGCACCGAGGTCAGGTCCCACCGCACCGTGGCCGTCTCCAGGCCGAACGCCGTCATCGCCTGCACGGTCAGGTCCCCGCGCAAGCCATCGTGCACCGCGGCGATGGCATCAAGGCAGCGCCCCAGCCGATCATCATTGAGGTCAGCGGGGGCGATACCGAACACCTCGGCGACCGCCCACCCCTCGGCCCACGCGACGATATCGTACAGCGGCCGAGGCGCGGTCAGGCGATTGGCCACCAGCGCCACCACCCCGTCGCCATGGGTGAGATGCGCCACCTCGCGCACGGGGACCAGCGCATCGACGCGTTCTTTGAGGTGCAACCGCTCCCAATAGTCCCGAATCACCGGCAACGCCCCCAGCCGTTGGACGAGCACATCCTGCACGGTCATCGCGCCACCTCCATGGGCCCGCCCCTCATCCGGCGGGACTCACGGAGCTATTGTCGCCGCTGCTCTGCACCTTGAGTGACCACCCTCCACCCGACTCCTCAGCCATGTGCGAAATACGAGCCTAGC
>JBBQJF010000094.1:0-15729 GCA_038325665.1 Dehalococcoidia bacterium
TTCTCGGCGAGCATGCGGCTGTTGGCGAGGGTTTCCGCGAGGTCGAGGAGCTGGTCCTCGACGATCGGGAAGTCGGCGGCGGTCATCACCGCCTTCACACCGGGAAGTGCCTCGGCCCGGCTGGTGTCAATCGAGCGGATATGGGCGTGGGCATGCGGGCTGCGCAGGATTTTGCCGTGCAGCATACGGGGCAGACGGATGTCGGCCGCATAGCGCGCCCGTCCGGTCACCTTGTCGACGCCGTCGTGGCGGATCGGCCGGGTGCCGATGACCTTGAACCCGCCCTCGGCCTGGACGTCTGGGTTGACGGTGGTAGTCATGGGCTTCCTCCCTCGATGTCCGCGTCAGGCGCCCGGGAACACGCCAGGCTCCCATGGGTCATCGTGGCGTAGCCGGTGGGCAGGCACAAGTGTCCGTGGCCCTGGTGACTCCGCGGCAGAGCTTTGTCAGGCCGCGTCGCTCTCCCGGCCGGGAGAGCGACAGGTGCGGGCGGCTTCGTCAGTCCTGCCCGGCGGCATAGGCGGCGACGTTGCAGCTCATTGGAGTTCGCCACCCGTCCGCGCATCAACGTCATTTCGGTCTCGGTACAATAGGCCAGCACCGCCGCATTGATGAACTCGCCGCCGCCCTGGGTGTCGAGTCCCAGCCGTGGGAAGGGGCGCAGGCGATGGGCGTGGGTCAGTGCCTGGCCGGCCGCGTCCTAGCCGCGATGGAGTAATGCCAAGCACTCGGTCCAGCCGGCGGCGACATCGGTCAGGGTGAGGGTGGAGAGGAAGACCCGCTCGGTGTTCCCGCCGCGGTGGGCGACCAGGTCTGCCTCACAGAAGCCCGCACGGACGTCATCCCACCCGGCGACGGTGCGGGCCGGGATGTGCTGCCCCAGGCCGCACGGGCGGCAGCCGCGAAACGCTTGACGCCTAAATATGGCGGGGAATGATGGCGTCGATAGGGAACCCCATGTGGCGAAACCGTCCAACCACCACACGCAGTACGGCATGAACGGCGTGGGGTGCGACGCCGAGAACACGGACGGCGATACCGGCATCGGCGGGGAGCAGCGACGCGCCCGCCACCATACCCGGGCGCGTATCCAGCGCGAAGCGGACGGCGTTGAGCATCCCGGCCACGCCGGGGCCGAGCAGATGCAGGCAGCCATAGGCCGCGAATCCACCCAGCGCGGTCGCCACATCGTCAGACTCGGGTGTGAACGCCACCCGTTCGACGAGCACTGTTTCCCCGGCGACGCGCACCGTGAGATGCTCCACCAACTCCCGATAGGCGTGCAGCTCGCCCCGCGCGACTCGCCCGAACGCCAAGACCTCGCCCGCCGCCACGAATGCGTCCCGCGCGGCATCAATCTCCAGCGAGGTATGCAACGCGGCGTCCGCACAGACCAGCGTGGGTTCGGGCACGTATTCGAGGTATCCGCCGCCGGCGACCATCAGTCGCGTCATCGTTTCCGCGTGACCGGCCGGCATGGCGTACGCGCGTGCCATCGCGGGGGTCGTGACTTCGACGGCCGCGTCTGGCCCGATCTCGATGCTGGTGGCCAGCCGGTCGCCGGCGAACAGCCCGGCGGTCGTGTTGAGCAGGATAGCGCGTGCGAGGTCCGGGCGGCAGGGGTCGAGGTAGAGCAGACGCTGGACATGCAGGGGTGGAATGCGCTCCGCGGCCGCGAGCACGGTTCTGCCGCCCGCGCGGGCGAACCTCAGGCCCAGGCGGCCATTCAGCGCGCGAGCAGTACTGTTAGGATTGGTGATCATGGGCGTCCGCTGCCATCGCGGTCAACCGGCGGCCATTGAGGCTTTGCATCCATGTGACCACCGCATCGACGCCCTCACCCGTCCTGCAATTGGTGAACAGCACCGGTCTGCCCGCGCGCACCTCATCCGCCTCGCGCGCCATGACCTCCAATCGAGCGCCGACCAGATCCGCCAGGTCGGTCTTGTTGATCACCAGCAGGTCGGCATGGATCAGCCCCGGGCCGCGCTTGCGCGGAATCTTCTCCCCGCCGGCCACATCGATCACGAAGATCGACGCATCGACGAGCGCGGGGCTGAAGCGCAGCGTGAGATTGTCGCCGCCGCTCTCGACAAATAGCCAATCGGCGCCGGGGAAGCGCGATTCCAGCTCCTCGGCCGCCAGCAGGTTCACGCTGGGGTCTTCACGCACCGCGCTGTGCGGGCAAGTGCCCGTCTCGACGCCAACAACCCGCTCGGCCGCGAGCGTGCCCGCGAGCGTTCGGCGCACATGCTCGGCGTCCTCGGTGGTGACCACATCATTGGTGATGATCAGGGCGCTCGCTCCCGCCGCCACGAGTCGCGGGACCAGCGCCTCGATCAGCGCGGTCTTGCCCGACCCCACTGGTCCGCCGATACCAAGCCGCACGCGCGCACGCATCATCTCTCGGCCTCCGTCTCGTGTTGGGTGTTGGGAACGGCCTTCCCGCTCACGCCGCGCGGTGCGCGCTCAAGGTATGGGACACGCCTGCACCACCATGGCCCCCCGGCCTATGAGGCGAAAAGCCGCGCGTGTGCTGTCTCGTGCAGCATCGACCAGATCTCCGCCACTGGCAGGCTGCCTGCCATGACCAGCGGGTCGCGCGCCGCGGCTCCGACGGCCAGGTCCGCGCACCACGCCAAGAACTCTGACTGAATGCGCTGGGTCTCATCATGCGTCACCGGGATCAGCCGCGTGGCCGCGCTCAGATAGCCGTTCAGCGCGGTCCACAAGGTGACCGCTGCCGCGTGGGGCGGCGTAAGTCCGCGCCGTCCCAGCACCGCGCCGAGCACGGCGGCATGGTTGCCGGGTGTGCGCCCCGCCCGAGCCTGCTCCCAGAGCGTCGCGAGCCAGCTGTCATGCTCCGCCCGCGCCGCGGTCTCCAGCAACCGCCGCCCGGTGCGGGTCGACGCCGCCCGTGACTCCCGCGCGGCCCGCGTCGCGCCCAGGCGTACGTCCACGACGGCAAACCGCTCCCAATCCATGTCCACTGCCGCCCGGCAGCACGCCGCCGCGGCGACGGCATCGGTGGGGGCAACCTGATGGCGTAGCATGGCAGCGGCCGCGCGGGCGAGCGAACGCGCATCGGTGACATGGCCGAGCGTACACGCCGTCTCCAGGCCCCAGCTATGGGCGAAGCCTCCCGCCGGATAGGCACTGTCCGCGTAGCGCGCGGCCACGAGCAGAGCCTCAATGATAGCCATCGACGGATCACGGCCGCCGCTCGTCAGAGGTGTCGTGGGCGGTGCACGACGTGGACCGGCAACGTCAGACAATGAAGTACCGCTGTGCCAAAGGGAGTTCGGTCGCGGGTGCAGATTCAGCAAGCTCACCGTCGAGGCGCACCTCATAGCTGTCGGGGTCCACCTCGATGCGGGGCATCGCGCTGTTCCGCACCATGTTCGCCTTGCTCACCGTGCGGCAGCCGCTCACCGCCGCCAGCGTGCGTTGCAGGCCCAGGGTCCGACCGACCTCCGCCTCGAGGGCCGCGCGTGACACGAACGTGAGGCTGGTGGCCGCGAGCGCGCCGCCGAACGCGCCGAACATTGGCCGGTAGACCACTGGTTCACAGGTCGGGATCGAGGCGTTGGGGTCGCCCATCGCCGACCAAACGATCAACCCTCCTTTGACAACCATCTTTGGCTTCGCGGCGAAAAATAGCGGCGACCACAGCACGATATCCGCCAGTTTGCCCGGCGCCAGCGACCCGACGTGGGCGCTGATGCCGTGCGTGAGCGCCGGGTTGATCGTCAGCTTGGCGAGGTAACGCAGGATGCGGGCATTGTCGTTGCGCGCGCTGTCCCCGGCGAGCGGGCCGGTGGTGCGCTTCATCTTGTCGGCGGTCTGGAACAGGCGGGTGAACGTCTCACCGACACGCCCCATCGCCTGGGAATCCGAGGAGTACATGCTGAGCACCCCCCGGTCGTGCAGCACGTCCTCGGCGCCCATCGTTTGCGGCCGGATACGGCTCTCGGCAAAGGCGACATCCTCGGGCACATCCGGGCTGAGGTGATGGCAGACCATCAGCATGTCGAGATGCTCGGGCAGCGTGTTGATCGTGAACGGCCGTGTCGGGTTCGTGGATGATGGCAGCACGTTGCGCTCGGCCGCGAGCCGGATCACGTCCGGCGCGTGGCCGCCGCCTGCTCCCTCGGTGTGGTAGGTGTGCACCGTGCGGCCGTCGATCGCCGCGATCGTGTCCTCGACGAAGCCGGCCTCGTTGAGGGTGTCGGTGTGGATGGCGAGTTGCACGTCGAACTCGTCGCAAACGCGCAGCGCGGTGTCGAGCACGGCCGGGGTCGTACCCCAGTCTTCGTGCGCCTTCAGGCCGCATGCTCCGGCGACGAGCTGCTCGCGCAGCGCCTCGGGACGGCTGCTGTTCCCCTTGCCCAGCAGTCCCCAGTTCACGGGAAACGCCTCGACAGCGCGGAGCATCATGCCGATATTCCACGGGCCGGGTGTGCAGGTGGTCGCATTAGTGCCGTCGGCCGGGCCGGTGCCGCCGCCGATCAGGGTCGTGATACCGTTGCCGAGGGCATGCCACGCCTGCTGGGGCGCGATCATGTGGATGTGTGTATCGATGGCCCCCGGCGTGGCGATCAGGTGCTCGCCCGCGATCACCTCGGTACCAGCGCCAATCACCAGCGCCGGATGCACGCCGTCCATCGTCTCCGGGTTGCCGGCCTTGCCGATGGCGACGATCCGGCCCGCTTTGATGCCGATGTCGCCCTTGACGATGCCGATGGTCGGGTCCATCACGACCACGTTGGTGATCACCAGATCGAGGGCGCCGCCCGCGTTGGTGATGCCGGGCATTTGACCCATGCCGTCGCGGATACTCTTGCCGCCTCCGAACACCACCTCATCACCATACGCGGTATGGTCAGCTTCGACCTCGGCCACGAGGACGGTGTCAGCGAGCCGGATGCGGTCGCCGGTAGTTGGGCCGTACAGACGGACGTAGCGGTCCCGTTCAATCCGCGTCATGCAGTACCATCCTCGGCCGTGATGAAGCCGCGCGCCCGCGCCCGCGCCACGGCGTGGTCGGGTGTCCCCGACAGGGCGCCATCGGTGAGGCCGTTGAAGCCGACACCGCGTCGGGTGCCGCCGAATGGCACGAGCGTGACCTCCCGCGTGTCCCCCGGCTCAAATCGAAGGGCGGTGCCGGACGGGATATCCAGCCTCTGGCCGAACGCGGTCACCCGCTCGAAGCGCAGCGCGCGATTGACCTCGAAGAAGTGAAAATGCGAGCCGACCTGAACGGCACGATCCCCCACGTTGCTCACGACCAGCGTAATGCGCGGCCGGCCAGGGTTGATCTCGATCGGCGCGTCGCCGAGCAGGTACGGTCCGGTGTGCATCACGCGCTCCACTGAACGAGGTCATGGGGCACAGGTCATGGGTCATAGGTCACGGGTAAGACGGCGTGGCTGCCCCAGTGGGTAGGACCACCTCGTCCCCGTGACCTATGACCCATGACCTATTCTCCGATCGGGTCGTGGCAGGTGACGAGCTTCGTGCCATCAGGGAAGGTGGCCTCGACCTGCACGGCAGGCACCAGGTCCGCTACACCGTCCATGCAGTCCCCTTTGCGGACGACCGTGCGGCCAGCGTCCATGAGTTCAGAGACGGTACGGCCGTCGCGGGCGCCCTCGAGGATTGCCTCACAGATGAGCGCGATCGCCTCGGCGTAGTTGAGCTTCGTGCCGCGGTCGCGCCGCCGGCGGGCCAGATCGGCCAGCACGTAAATCGACAGCTTCTCGGCTTCGCGGGGTGTGAGCATCATCGTGCGTCGCGCGCCTCCCCGCTTAGACTCGCGCGGCCACGTTTCAGGCGTATTACAGCGATGTGACGGTTAGATGAAGAAGCCGTCACACGGTCAGGTACTCCTGCACCGCCGCTTGGTCGAGGGTGGCGGAGGGACCCTGGAGCACGATCGCGCCGCGCTCCCTCACGTCGCGGTGGCCGGCGACCGCGATCGCGTGCATTTGTGACGGAGGGAATCGGACAGGCATGGATGCGCCGGGCGGTTGCTGGCACGCACCGCGAAACGATTAGGACGTGAGCATGCGCTCAAGCACCGCGCGATTGCGCGTAATCATCTGCAACAGCGCTTGAAAGCGGGACACCTGGACGGGATCAAGTTGATCCTCGACCTCGAACTCGCGCAAACATTTCAGCGCGTCTTCCTTGACCACCCATTCGAGATGAAAGACTTCCCGATCCAGTGGATCCCAGTCGTGCCACTCGCGGGCTGTTTCTGGGATCGCCCCCCACGCGGCCTCAAGGTAGCCCAACAGCCGTTCAGCGCGCGTCCGTGGATCGTCACTTACCTGAGCCATCGTGCATCCTCGGGAATTGCCAGCCGGTCCAGTCGCGAGAACTGGTAGTCTGATAGTAGTACACCGCGTTCGACCGAGTAGATTACCGCGAGCCACGGAAGTGACCCGGTACCGCGACGCTCAGCCGAGACTACGGCCGCTGTCGGTGTGGCGGTCATAACGATCGGCCCTCCTCGTCGATTGTACGCCGCGATTCGCGAGGCCGGCCAGCGCACGGCTCGGCGCAAATAGTCGAGATATTCCTCGGCAGTCGTATCCGGTCGCCACTGCTGCTCCACCGCGATATGTTCCACGACATGAAAGAACAGGGGATCGTCGCGCGCCGCCAGGCGCCGTCCGAGATACGTGTGATCGCGGTATTGCACCGGGATGCGCATGGGTATCTGCAAGAATGGCGCGTGGGCGATGTGCTCAACAACTCGGTCGGTCATCTCGGACGCGACCATCAGAGGGTCGAGGATAAGCTCACGGATTAGCGCATCGATTGGGTGTGGGATCACGCCGGCTCCCGATCGCACGCGCCACCGCGATATCCGCGACGTCCGCGAGCGATGCCGGTCTGATAATGCCACACACCTACCTATCGGTGGAATAGCGGTCTGGTACAGCATCGGGGCGCCGATGGCCGGAGGCAACGGCGTGACTGGTCGCGCGCCGCGGTTGCCGTGGCCGTCACACGGTCAGGTACTCCTGCACCGCCGCTTGGTCGAGGGTGGCGGACGGACCCTGAAGCACGATCGCGCCGCGCTCCATCACGTAACAGTCGTCGGCGACGGCGAAGGCGAAGTCGAGCGACTGCTCGACCAGCAGGATCGACATCTGGCCGCGCAGCCCCGCGATCACCTCTTCAATCTCGGCCACGATCGACGGCTGGATACCCTCCGCCGGCTCATCCAGCAGCAGGAGGCTGGGGCGGCCGAGCAGCGCCCGCGCGATGGCGAGCTGCTGTTGCTGGCCGCCGCTGAGCACGCCGGCCGTACGCGCGGCCATCTGCTTAAGTACGGGGAAGAGCGTGTACACCTCGTCCAATACGCCGTCGGCCCGGCCACCGAGCGGCTCGAAGCCGATCTGTAGATTTTCGAGCACCGTGAGATACGGGAAGATACCACGACCCTGCGGCACATAGCCGACGCCGGCGCGGGCGCGCTCGTACGACGGCCAGCGGGTGACGTCCTCGCCACACAGATAGATGCTGCCTCGCCGCGGCCGTAGGGCGCCCACGATGCCGCGCATCAGGGTCGACTTGCCGGCGCCGTTGCGGCCCATGACACACACCACGCGGCGCGCGGCTACCGTCAGGGTGACGCCCTCTACGATGCGGCTCTCACCGTAGTACAGATCCACCCCATCCAGCACGAGTGCCGGTGTGGTCGGGACGAATGGCGCGGCGCGCAGATGAGCGGCGCGCGAGCGTGTCAAAAGCATGATGACGGCGCTCCTGGTGAATGGCGCTGCTCAGCCCATGGCGCGGCGCGAGGCGTGAACGTCAGCATCATGCAGGCACCCGTGCCTTGGCCCGCCCGAGATACACCTCGATCACCTCGGGGTCGGCTTGGACTGCTTCCATCGCCCCTTCCTTGAGGAGGCGACCCTGGTGGAGCACGGTCACCGTGCGCGAGAACTGACGTACGAACGCCATGTCGTGCTCGATGACCATGACCGTGTGTTCGCGCTCGATCGCGTGTAACAGTTCGCCCGTCTTCTCCCGCTCGCGCCGGGTCATGCCCGCCACTGGCTCGTCCAGCAACACGAGCTTCGGGTTCTGCACCAGCAACATTCCGATCTCCAGCCATTGCTTCTCGCCGTGGGAGAGCACGCCCGCCACGGTACCGGCGCGGCCGAGCAGTCCGACTTTATCCAGCGTCGCCATGATGTGGTCGCGTTCGGCCCGGTCGGAGTGTCTAAACAGCGCGGCCAACCCCCGTCGAAAGCCGAGCGCGACCTCCACGTTCTCGATACAAGTCAAGCTGCTGTACACCGACGGCGTTTGGAACTTGCGGCCGATGCCCAGGCGGACCAACTCGTGTTCCTGCAACCGCGTGATGTCGTGCAGCGCGTCATACAACACCCGGCCGGATTCGGGGCGCACCTTGCCCGTGAGCAGGTCAAGCAGTGTCGTCTTGCCCGCGCCGTTCGGCCCGATCAGGAAGCGTAGCTCGCCGTATTCCACGGCGAGGTTCAGCCGGTCGAGCACCCGAAAGCCGTCGAACGAGACGGTCGCGTCTTCCACACGCAGGATGTAGTTACTCCCCATGTGCGATCACTCGTCCATCACCCTCCACCACACCGATCGTTCGCGGCCTTTGCGTTGAGTCTCGCCCTCGGACTCGTCGCATGAGCCACCCGCTCCACTGCCGTGCGAACCCGACGACGCCGGTGGGGAACAGCACCACTGAGCAGACGAAGAGCGCCCCCAGGAACACCTGCCAGATGTCGGGAAAGGCCTCGCTCAAGTTGCTCCTCGCCCAACCGACGATAAGTGCGCCCACGACCGCACCGGCCAGCGTGCCGCGCCCGCCGACCGCCACCCATACCACCATCTCGATCGACGGCACGACGCCGAGGTTGGCCGGCGAGATGATGCCAACCTGAGGCACATATAGCGCCCCCGCCAGCCCGGCGAAGCAACCCGCGATCGCGAAGGTGACGGCCTTGACCAGGGCAACGTTGTAGCCGGAAAATCGCACGCGGTTCTCATCGTCGCGGATCGCCACCAACAGCCGGCCGAAACGCGAGGCGGTTACGCCGCGGCTGAGCAGGTACACGACGCCGAGCGCGACCACGGTGACGTAATAGAGCGCCCGCTGCGTCTCCGGCGCCACCACATACTGCCCGAAGATCGTCGAGTAATTCGTCAAGCCGTTCGTACCGCCCGTGTACGCCTGCTGGCCGACGAAAAAGACACTGAGGATCAGCGCCAGCGCCTGCGTGATCAGTGAGAAATAGACGCCCGTGACGCGGCTGCGAAAGACAAGATAGCCCAGCAGGAAGGCGAGTAGGCCAGGGCCGAGCACGGCGACGGGCAGCGCGAACCATGGATACCGAAACGGCTCCCAGAACCAGGGGAGCGCGGTGAGGCCGCTCCAGTTCATGAAGTCGGGTAGGTCGCCATCCGCCGACACGAGCTTGAGGTACATCGCCATCGCGTAGCCGCCCAGGCCGAAGAATACCCCTTGGCCGAGGCTGAGCATGCCGGCGTAGCCCCAGAGCAGATCGAGTCCCACGGCGATGATGGCGAACGTGAGAAACTTCGCGAGCAAGTTCAGCCGGAACTCGGACAACGCCGCCGGCGCGACCACCAGCAGCAGCAGGCCCGCGACGGCAATGGGGAACACCTGCCGTATGAGACGGACGGCCGGGTATTGGTCGCTGCCGGTCATCGAGTCGCCCCTTCGCGTGCCGAACTTCCCACCACGAATCCGGTTGGAGTAAGCGTTCAGCCATCAGTGGTCAGTCATCAGCGGTCGAGCCGCGGGATTCGAGACCACGGCCCGGACGCGGTCGCCAGCGGCTGACTATCCGTACCGTGAACGCGCGGGCTGACCGCTGAGCGCTGATGACTGAACGCTTACCGGGTGAAGATGAGGAGTCGATCTCGTCCTTCACACGGCGGTAAACCAACGTACGAATGCGTCCACCATGCACACGGTTCAGTGCTCAGCGGGCCCGCGCCCTGACCAGGCCCGAGGGTCGCCACTGCAGGAAGGCGATCACGAGCGCGAACACGATCACTTTCGCCAGCGAGGCGTTGCTCTGAAACTCGATCACCGCGCCGAGGCCGCCGATCGAGAACGCCGCCGCGAGCGTGCCCGCGATCTGCCCAACGCCGCCCAGGATGACCACGAGGAAGGCATCGACGATGTAGTACGTGCCGAGCGACGGACCGATGGGACCGATCAAGGACAGCGCGCAGCCGGCCACGCCGGCCAGTCCTGAACCGAGCGCGAACGTGATCATATCGACCCGTCGCGTGTCCACCCCCAGCGCGCCGGCCATAGCTCGATTTTGCATGGCGGCGCGCATCCGCCGGCCGCCGGCCGTGCGCGTCATGTACAGGTACACACCCGTCATGCAAATGGTGACGAGGGCGAGGATGAACAGCCGCTTATAGGGTAGGGTCAGCTCCGCTGACAGCGCGATGCCGCCGTTGAGCCAGGGAGGGCTGATCACCTGCACGTTGGGGGCGCCGAAGATGCCGCGCGCCGCCTGCTGGAGCATCAGACTGACGCCCCATGTCGCGAGCAGGGTATCGAGCGGCCGCCCGTACAGCCGGCTGATTAGCAGCCGCTCCAGCAAGATACCGAGCGCCGCCGCCAGCACGAAGGCGACCAGGAGGGCGAGCGGAAAGTAGAGATCGAGTCCCACGCTGCCCATCACGGATGACATCCGAGTCTGGACGAGGTACGCGGTGTAGGCGCCGAGCATGATCAGCTCGCCGTGGGCCATGTTGATGACGTTCATCAGGCCGAACGAGAACGCAAGGCCCAGCGCGACCAACAACAGGATTGATCCCACGCTCACCGCGTTAAACACCTGCGACAGCCAGATCTCCATCCGCGCCCCCCGAGCGAGGTCATAGGTCACGGGGCATAGGTCATAGGACGGTTCCGCTCGTCCCTAGGCCCTGTGACCTATACCCTGACTACTGCTTCTTCTTTTCCTTGGCGAACTCCGTACCCCAGGGGTAGGTCTCGAGGTAGGGGTCGGGCGCGACGGGCTTGCCCGTGCTCCAGATCTCCTCAATCAGTCCATCGGTGCGGATACGGCCGATTCGCACGGTCTTCGAGATGTGCTGATTGTCCGCGTTGACAGTAACCATGCCTTGGGGCGCCTTCAGTTCAAGGTTTTTCGTCGCCTCACGCACCTTGGCGACATCGACACTGCCGGCCTTGTTCGCGGCAGCAGCCCAGATCTTGACGCCGATATAGGCCGCCTCCGCCGGGTCGCTGGTCACACGATTCTGTCCAAACTTCGCCTTATACGCCTGCACGAAGGTCTTGTTCTCCGGTGTGTCGGTCGTCTGGTAGTAATTCCATGCCACCAGATGGCCCGACATCACATCGGGACCGATCGCGCGGGCTTCCTCCTCGGCGACACTGACTGACATGGTGGTCAGCTTGTCCGCGGAGAGTCCCGCATCCTTGAGTTGCTTGAAAAAGGCGACGTTGCTGTCTCCGTTGAGCGTGTTGTAGACGACGTCGGGATTTGCGGCTTTGATCTTGCTAATGACCGTCGCGTAGTCGGTGTGACCGAGCGGGGTGTACTCCTCGGCCACCGTCGCGCCGCCACTTGCCGCCAGTTGCGCCTTGATGATCTTGTTCGCGGTGCGCGGGAAGACATAGTCCGAGCCGAGCAGGAAGAACTTGGTCTTTTTCTCCTTCAGGAGGTACTCGACGCTCGGCACGATCTGCTGGTTGGTGGTTGCACCCATGTAATAGATGTACGGCGACGACTCCAGCCCCTCGTACTGCACCGGGTAGAAGGCGAGTGCCTTATTCGCCTCGAACACCGGCAGCACGGCCTTGCGGCTCGCCGACGTCCAACAGCAGAAGGTCACGGCGACCTTATCGCGCTGGATCAGCTTCTTCGCCTTTTCGGCGAAGGTGGGCCAGTCAGAAGCGCCGTCCTCGATGACCGGTTCGAGTTTCTTGCCGAGCACACCGCCGGCCGCGTTGACCTCTTCGATGGCGAGCAGTTCCGCGTCCTTGACTGATACCTCGCTCACGGCCATCGTCCCGCTCAGCGAATGGAGGACGCCGACCTTGATCGCTCCCCCAGCCGTCCCACCGGACGCCGTGGTCGTGGTCGACTTATCCGAACTGCTCGAGCAAGCCGCGATAAACACGGCCAGCGCCAGGGCGGTCACTACGAGTGGCCGGGATAACATCTTCATCGGTCGAGATTCCCTCCTGCCGCACTATCGGGGATGGGTAGGCTCAGTCCCCGTGCTGGCACGACGGTACCGTCCCAACATTACGCCCACATGACGGAGACATGAACGCCACGTTACGATTCGCCGTTCGATCATGCCGTCAGATCAGACAGTCGCGTCAGCGCCGCTACTCGTCGCCACCCACGCCGGAACCCGACGGATCGCCTTGTGGGAGTCGCCACGGTACCATGTGGTCCAACCGCCCGTGCTTCCTGGCTCGGGGCCGGCCGGCCGGCATGGAGAGTTCCTCGGACGGGGTGGGCCGCTCGGTTGCACGGCCAGGAACGCGATGGCGCGCGGCGCCATCGTCCCGCACGGGAGCTTCTTCAACCGAATATCGGACGGGAGGTGGGTTGTGGCCGTGACACGATTGCAGATTCAGGCACGGACGCCGTATGCCGATGGTGCGGCCTTCGGCGCGGCGGGCGCCTACGAGCGCATTGACGGCATCGTGCACTTCGCCGTTGATCCGACGCGGGCCGGTAACGCCGTCATTGTCGACCTCGACCAGGCGCCCAGAGATCCGGAGGGCCGCGTCCATTTCTCGGCCGATGTCTGCATCCTCCAGCCGATTGACCCGGCGCACGGCAACCGCCGGCTGCTATACGATGTGCTCAACCGCGGCAACAAACTGATCCCACGTTTCTTCAATCGCGCCCGGCCGCAACCCGTCCCCAGCGAGCGCATCGAGCCGGGAGATGGCTTCCTCCTCCGCCGCGGTTGGACGCTGGTGTGGTGCGGGTGGCAGTGGGATGTCGTGCGCGGCGGGGCGCTGCTGGGACTGGAGGCGCCGCGAGCGATGGCGCCCGGCGGCCTGCCGCTCCAGGGGCAAATCATGGTCCAATTTCAGCCGAACGACCACCCGCGCGACCGTCTACTCGCGGACCGTACCCACCAGCCCTACCCCGCCGCCGATGTCGCGCAGCCAGACGCCGAGCTGGCCGTGCGCGACTGGCTCCACGGCGACCGCACGGTGATCTCGCGCGAACGGTGGCGCTTTGCCCGCGACGAGGATGGGCGTCTGGCGCCGGATGATACGCGCGTCTGGCTGGATGGTGGGTTCGAGCCGGGCAAGGTGTACGAGGTCGTGTACCGCACCCGCGCCTGCCCCGTCGTCGGAACCGGACTGCTGGCGACGCGCGACATCGTCTCCTTCTCGCGCTACTCCTCTAACGAGGCCGGCAACCCGTGCGCCGGCCGGATCGACCACGCCTTCGGCTTCGGCGCCTCGCAGAGCGGCCGCTTTCTGCGTCAATTCCTCCACCTCGGCCTCAACCTCGACGAGGCCGGACAGCAAGTGTTCGACGGGGTACACGTTCACATCGCCGGCGGTCGCCGCGGCCAGTTCAATCAGCGGTTCGGCCAGCCCTCCGATGCCTCCACCCATGGCCTGGGCCACCTGTTTCCATTCACCGATGACGACCAGACCGACCCGCTCACCGGGCAGACCGATGGTCTCCTGCGGCTGCAGCGCGCGCTGGGCGGTGTGCCGAAGATCGTCGCCACGAATACGTCGGCCGAGTACTGGCGTGGCGACGCCTCCCTGCTCCACACCGACCTCGCGGGCGCCGTCGATGTCGAACCACCGGCGGAAGTGCGGACCTACCTCTTTGCCGGCACGCAGCACGGCGGCGGCGCGCTCCCCTTGACCACCGTCAACCCTCTCGATGGCGTCCGCGCGACGCACCCCTTCAATGTGGTGGACTACGCGCCACTGACACGGGCCGCGCTCGACAACCTCGATCGCTGGGTGACGGCCGGTGAGGAGCCACCACCGAACATGATTCCCCGGTTGGCAGACGGCACGGCGGCGCCGGCGCGACAGATCATCGCCACCTTCCCCACAATTGCCGGCATGATGGCGCCGGCGTCCGATCAGCCCCTGAATATGCGGCGGCTGGACTTTGGCCCCGATGCGGAGCGGGGTGTGGGCCGCTACCCACCGGTGGTGGGGGAGCACTACGCGAGCCTCGTGTCAGCGGTAGACGGTGATGGCAACGAGGTGGCCGGCCTTCGTCTGCCGGATGTGGCCGTCCCACTGGCGACCTACCTCGGCTGGAACACGCGAAGCTCGGAGATCGGCGGTTCCGGGCAAGTCCTCGGCATGCTTGGCTCGACGCTGCCCTTCCCCGCCACGGACGACGAACGCCGGCGTACCGGCGATGCCCGCCCCTCGATCGCCGCGCGATACCGCGACCGGGAGGACTACCTCGCCCGCGTGCGCCGGTCCGCGGACGAACTGGCGGCGCAACGCTATATCCTGGCGGAGGACATCGCGGTGGTGGTGCAGTCCGCGGCCGAGCGCTATGACGCCTTCGCGGCGGTCCCGGCCCAAACCGTGTCGTAGCTCGGTTTGGTGGGGCGAGGGCCGTGCTCAGTCACCCGCGGCCACCACTCACGCGTCGGGAACTGGAGGCGTTCGACCATAGATCATACATCCACGCACTCCGTGCACCCTGAGGAGGGGAAATCATGCGCACCACATGGAATGTCTCCGTCGTGTTGCTACTCGCCACGGTATTCGCCGTGGCCTGTGGCAGCGGCGATGACAAGAGCGAAACGCGGGCGACCGCCGCGCCCGCCGTGACGAGCGCGGCCCAATCGGCGGCGACAACTGCCGCGACGGCCGCGACACAGGCGCTCACCGCCAATATCGGGTTCGCCTTCACGCTCTCCGGTCCCAACGCGGCCTACGGTCAGAGCCAGCAGAAAGGCGCCCAACTCGCTCTGGACGAGATCAACAGCAAGAACGCCGTGGCGGCTGTGAGAATGAGCGCTACCTTCGAGGACGAGGCGGGCGACCGCAACCAGGCGATCAACATCTTCAACAAGTTTCTGACCGGAAACGTCACGGCGATCATCGGCCCCACGCTCTCCGGCGTGGCCCAGGCCGCCGACCCACTGGCGCAGGAGAAAAAGACGCCGGTGCTCGGTGTCTCGAACACCGCCGCCGGTATCACGGATATCGGTGACTACATCTTCCGCGATTCGCTCACCGAGGGAGACGTGATTCCGCAGGCAGTGAAAAAGGTGGCGGATCGCGTCAAGCCGAAGAAGGCGGCGCTGCTATTCGCCAACGACGACGCCTTCTCGAAGTCCGGCGGCGACACCATGCGCGACTCGCTCAAGGCCAACAGCATCGAGATCACCAGCGAGCAACAATTCTCCACCAACGATAAGGACTTCCGCGCCCAGTTGACCGCCGTGCGCCAGGCCAACCCGGACGTGATCATGGTGTCGGCGCTCACCGCACCGGCGACCGCGATCGTGACGCAGGCGCGTGAACTGGGGCTGAAACAGCCGATCATGGGCGGCAACGGCTTCAACACACCAGACCTGATTAAGAACGCCGGCGAAGCCGCCGAAGGCGTGATCGTCGGCGCAGCCTGGAACTCGGCCTCCACCAACCCCAAGAGCCAGGACTTCCTGAAGAACTACAAGGCCAAGTACAACGCC
>JBBQJF010000095.1:0-15698 GCA_038325665.1 Dehalococcoidia bacterium
TCAGGTGGCCGGCTTCACGGTGACGCTCTGTCTCGATGACAATGGCGAGGCCCAGCGCACCGGTGGTCCGGCCGCGTTGTGGTACACCTCGATGCTAAGCTCGCTGCTCGGCGACTGGCGCGGCCGTCACATTCCCGGCTATGAGTATTACGGAGAGTTGAACCGTACCGCCCAAGCGCAATCCAGCACGCACATGGCCTCGCTGATCGAGAACGGCACCTTCTGCATTGGCGACCCCGACGCCTGCATCCGCATCATCGAGAAGTACGAGGCGGCAGGCGTTGACCAGTTGATCTGCTTCATGCAGGTTGGCCGTGTTCCCCATGACAAGATCATGCGCTCGATAGAGCTGTTCGGTGAGAAGATCATCCCTCGCTTCCGCGATTAATCGTGGGCTATCCCCGCGCGAGGACCGGCGGGCTGGACACCGAGAGTGTGGGCGTGTCTCACTCCCATGTGTGTAGGCATTCAGCCGCCAGCCGTCAGCGGACGCGCGGGCGCGGTCCGTGACTACGGCGCGGGCGCGGGCGATATTGACACGTTATCCTGACGGTACGCCGGCGGACTGAGAGCTGATGGCCGATGGCTGACCGCTTGCCATCGCTGATCGCGCGGGGTACCAGGCGGACTCGGTGGCCTCGCGGCCCACATTCACTCCCAAGAGGTGCGATATGGAGCTTGGCATGGCCGGGAAGGTTGCCTTAATCACTGGCGGCAGCGAGGGCATCGGCAAGGCCACGGCGCTGGCGTTGGCGCGCGAGGGGGCGCGGGTGGCGATCTGCGCGCGACGTGCGGACGTGCTAGATGCCGCGGCGGCGGAGATCAAGGCGGCAAGCGGCCATGAGGTGCTCGCGGTCGCCGGCGACATGATGCAGGCCGCGGAGGTCGAGCGGGTGGTGGCGACCGTGGCCGAGCGGCTCGGCGCACCGCTGATCTTGGTGAACAATGCCGGCACATCGGCTGCCGCTCCCTTCGGCAACGTCGACGACGAGGCGTGGTATGCCGACCTCGACCTCAAGCTGATGGCGGCGGTGCGCACCTCGCGGCTGGTGATACCGCACATGCAGGCGGCGGGCGGCGGGCGCATCGTCAACGTTACCAACATCGGCGCAAAGCAGCCCGGCGCCGGCTCGCTCCCGACCTCGGTCAGCCGTGCCGCCGGTATCGCACTAACCAAGGCGATGTCGAAGGATTTGGCGCGCGACAACATCCGCGTGAACGCGGTATGCATAGGCCTGATCAAGAGCGCTCAGATCGAGCGGGCCGCCGGCCGGCGCTTTCCCGATCTGCCCCTCGATCAAGCGTGGGGCCGGATGGGCGAGTCCGTGCCGCTGGGGCGCATCGGCGAGGCGTCGGAGGCGGCCGACGTGATCGCGTTCCTCGTCTCCGACCGCTCGTCATACATCACCGGTGTCGCGATCAACATCGACGGCGGGACATCGGGCGCGGTATGACTGGCGGTGGGCCTTCCCCGCACGTCACGGTAGGTGGTGCAACGTCAGGCAAGATATCGGGTTATCTCGTGCTCGCGGGCGACCCACGGGCCGGCCCTACCGGGGGTGCCCCTGTTGTTGGGTCGCCCGCGTCCCGTCTCGCGTCCATGGGACCCGAGCCACTCAGCGCCGAACAGGCTGCCTGAGCATGCAGGAGGTGTTCGATCAATGTTCAGACAAAGGCGGCGCGGTGGGTCGCACGCGTCCCGCTGTTCGTCCCCGTGGGCACGTGAGTCGGGTCACTGGACGGGTGGGCTGATATTGCACCAGCGCTCCTGGCGGGTCGATATCGCACGACCCCCGCGGCCCTCGTGACGAACCGCTGCCCGAACTTTGCAATATCGACCGGCGAAGCGGTCCTCTCTCCCACGGTATGCTATCACGGTACATGCATCCAGCATGTTAGAGGAGGCGAACGATGGCGCAGTCAGTCAAGGAGTTGCAGGAGCGGGCGGAAAAGGCGGACCTCTGGGACCACAGTACGAACGATGATCAATGCGACAACTGCAAGTTCTACAAGGAGATGAAAGAGGGCATCGGCTACTGCGCGCACCGCGAGGTAGACATGGTCGTCGGCGCGGTGTGGTGGTGCAAGTTGTGGGAAGCTGACAAGGAGACCGAGTCGGCTCGCGGAAGCTGAGCAGTCGTTCCGGCGGCGGGCGGTACGACAGGTTGAGCGCGAGCGTTGCTCGTCTCGCCGCAGGAGTCGCTCGTCCGCTCGCTGTCGCCGGCTACTCCATGAAACGTCATCCCCCATTTCCCTGTAGGAGGCCCGGCCGCCACGATCGCTCGCCGTGCGCGACCATCTCCGCACGAGGCTGCGCCGGGGAGGTGCGGCGCCGAATCTGGTCCGCTCCTGACAGTCCGTTTCTAGCCACCCTGCTACCATGGTGTGGTCGGCGAGGGGTTGAGTCGGAGGAATGAGCGGCTGATGGT
Organism: Dehalococcoidia bacterium; assembly: GCA_038325665.1. Classification (GTDB taxonomy): domain Bacteria; phylum Chloroflexota; class Dehalococcoidia; order CAUJGQ01; family CAUJGQ01; genus CAUJGQ01. The sequence goes on from JBBQJF010000095.1 coordinate 2,430, forward strand.
TGATCGTGAGCGGCGGGACAGTGTGCAGGCGGGGCGGCGGTGGGCGGATACCGCGGTGAAAGAGGTTCTCTCGGGATGGGCGCGCGGATTCTCTGGGAGTAGCGACGCGGGGCGCCCGGATCCGGAGAACACCATCGTTTTCGGCGGCGGCAACCCCGACCCGGCCACGCTCCCGCGTGAGGCGCTCCTGGCGGCGGCGCGACGGGTGTTGGAGCAGGATGGTCCGGGCGCCCTTCGATACGGCCCTGCCCAGGGCGACCTAATGATGCGCGAGTGGCTGGCGCGGCGGCTGAACCAACAGGAGGACGCGGGCGTCGGGCCGCAACACTTCTTTCTCACAAACGGCAGCGGCCAAGGCATCCAAATGGTCATCCAAGCATTCATCGATCCGGGCGATGTGGCGCTGGTCGAGCGACCTAGCTACTCGGGCACGATGCGAGCGATGCGGGCGTATGGCGCCGACATGGTCGGTGTTGAGATGGACGAAGAAGGGGTACGCGTCGATGCGCTGGACGCGACGGTGTGTCGCCTTGCCGCCGGCGGTCGCACGCCCAAGCTGTTCTACACCATGCCGACCCTCCACAACCCCACCGGAATCACCACCTCGCTGGCCCGCCGCGAGGCGGTCGTCGATCTGTGCGATCGCTACCGCATCCTGATCGTGGAGGACGACGCCTACGGCGAGATACGTCTGGAGGGCGACCGTCCGCTGTCGTATTACCGGCTCGCACGCGGCGAGGGCGCGTTGCGGATCAGCACGGTCTCAAAGATGCTGGCGACCGGACTGCGCGTCGGCTGGGTCACGGGGCGCGAGGACTTCATTACCACTCTCACCAATCACCGCCTCGACGGCGGACTCAGCCCGTTCATGGTGCGCACCGTCGCCCAATTCTGCGCCTCCGGCGACCAGGACCGCCACCTTGAGACGGTGATTCCGGTGTACCGCGAGAAGCGCGATCGAATGCTATCAGCGCTATCTGAACGTTGTTCGCGGTACGCGACCTGGACGCAGCCCGAGGGAGGCTTCTTTCTTTGGCTCAAACTGGCGGGCAACGTGGATGCTGAAAAGCTAGTGGAGGCAATGAGCGCCGAGGGAGTGCAGGCGCGGCCCGGTACGGCGTTCTTCCCCGATCCCGAACCTCAGAGCTATCTGCGACTGTGCTTCTCCACCGCGCCGCCGGACGCCATCGACGAGGGCATCAAGCGGCTCGGGCGCGCGCTGGAGCACTGTGCGTGACCGGGGCGACGAGCCGCGCCCCGCGGTGGAGTGGGCCGTGAGTGACCCGCGGCGTTGCCCCCATGGGCAGTTGCCGGCGTTCCTTTGTAAGGGCGGCCCGGTCGGTCGCTCCGGCGGTATTTCGAACGATCGGGTGTGCGCGCTGGCTCCGGATCGGCGGCTCAGTACGGCAGGAACTCGCGCCCCATCAACTCGCGCGCCACGACGATCTTGGATATTTGGGCGGTGCCGTCGCCGATCTCGAGGCCCATCACATCGCGCAGGCGCTGTTCGAGCGGCAGTTCGCGGGTCCAGCCATACTGACCGTGAAGCAGGATGCAATCATGGATGCAATCCACGGACAGCTTCGGCGCCCACCACTTTGCCATCGCCGCCTCTTTCGTGTGGGGCTGCCCCGCGTCGCGCAGCCACAAGCCGCGATAGCACAACAGGCGTGCGCCCTCGATCAGGGTGGCATGCTCGGCGATCGGGAATGACACGCCCTCGAAGCGGGCAAGTGGTTGGTCAAACGCGCGGCGCCGCGTGACATACGCCATCGTCTCGTCCAGAGAGACGGCCGCCGCGCCCAGGCACATCAGCGCAATCAGGATGCGGCTGAGGTCGAATGCGTTCATCACGGAGCGGAAGCCCTGGCCCTCCTCCCCGATGCGGTAGGCGGCCGGCACGCGCACGCTATCGAGGAAGATCGCCCCGCGCTGCACTGCCTTGCTGCCCATATCGTCAAATGGCGTGCGCGTTACACCGGGCAGGTCGGTCGGCACGAGGAACGCTGTCACGCCGCGGGCGCCCGCCGCCCGGTCGGTCTTCGCGAATAGCACGAGGGCGTCGGCCGCCATCAGCAGCGATATTCCGGACTTCTCGCCGGTGATCACGTACTCATCGCCGTCGCGCACCGCACCGGTCTGGAGCATCTTCGCGTCCGAACCGGCGCCCGGCTCGGTCAGCGCCAGACCGATCACGGCCTCACCGCGCGCCATCGGCGTCAGCCACTCCCGCTTCACTCGCTCGCCGCCGAAGTTGCTCAGCACCTCACCGCAGAGCGCCGGGATCATCACGCCGTACGACAGGTTGAAGTCGCCGCGCGCCACCTCCTCCGCGGCGATGCCGGTGGACACGGCGTCGAGCGCCTGACCGTCATAGTCATGGGGTGCGCGAGCGCCGGTTAGCCCGAGTTCGCCCATTCGCCGCCATAACTCGCGCGGGAACTGGCTCGTCCGATCCCAATGCATGTACCGCGGCAGCAGCTCCTGCCGCGCGAAATCGCGCACCACCCGCTGCAACAGCGATTGCTCGTCCGAGAGAGAAAAATCCATGGAACACCTCGAGATGGGTGTTAGGTGTTAGGTGTTAGGTGTTAGGTGTTGGGGGCCAGGGGCGCGTCGCGCGACATTCGCCGGGGTGCGCGCTCACATTCTCGGGATACGTGTACCCTATCCCCCGGCAACTCGTATGACTGTCTCGCCTTGTGCCCCGTGCCGGCGACGGAGTTGGCTTCGAATGTGGGCGCCCAATCCTGGCGAGCGCTTTCAATCCGCCGCCCGTATCCAACCGCACGAAAGTGAGCCTGTCTCCCCACCGCCTATCACCCGACATCTGTCAGCAAGACTCTCCCCCCTGGGGTCCGCGCGGTACCCCAGCCCCCCATGACCTAACACCTGACACCCATCACCCATCTACAGCTTGTGGAGGCGGTTGAGGTCGGCGTACGCGGCCGGGTCAAACGTATGGCGGGCGAGGCCAGGGTAATCGGGCGGGTAGCGATGGGCGCGGAAGATCGCGGGGGAGGAGATTGGTCCGAGCGCGGTCGTGAACGGGGAAATCCACTCCCACACGACCTCGCCCCGGCGCGTGACCTCAAACACACGGCCCGATGCCCCTTCGCAGATCAACACGTTACCGTTTGGCAGCCGTTCCGCGCCAGAGATATGCGGGCTGAAGAATTGTTGTGGCGGGTCGGCGACGTACTCCCACACGATGGCGTTCGTGTTTGGATCGACCTCGATCACGCGCGAGCGCGTGGGGCCAGCCATGTGCATGCCGTTGTCGAAGATTTGGATATTGCCGTTGGGCAATTCCGTCGCGTGGTGTTGCAGTGATATCTCGGGGTGGCCGTAGCGCCAGACCAGCGCCCCAGACTCTCGGTCGAGCTTGCCGACGCGGCTGTTGGTGCGGCAGGAGAACAGGATGTGGCCGTCGCGCGTGACCGCGAGGCTGTTGGTGTGGGTCCACTCCCAGCGTTGCGTGAGCAGGCCGATCGCATCGCGCACCGGGTCAAGCGCCTGCCAGAGGTGGAGACGCGACACCTCTTTGCCGTCGCGGTCCAGTTCGACGATATCGTCGGACAGCATGGGCGGGAACTTCTCCCGAGGCCGGCGCAGGCCGCCGCGCACGCGCCGCGACAGCGTATCAGGAATCTCAACCCATTCGGGAACGAGCGTGTGCCCGTTGGCGAGCCGGACGAAGTCGTGGTGCATCGCCGGATTGCGATATTCCCACAGCACCTCTCCCTCCCAGCCTACTTCCAAGAGATGCGTGAAGCCGCCGCCCAGCCGGCGGATGTGCAGGTCGAAGGCCGGCGGCGGCTGGTCGAACGGCGTTTGCGGAGGCGGCGGGAGCGTCGGGTCGACCGCGCCGAGCAGCAACCGGCCGTCCGGCTGGAGACGGCCGTACCAGGTTCGGAGGTCGGGCAGGCGCCAGCGGTGGACGATGCGTCCGTCCATATCGAGCAGGTAGGCGGCCTCGCCGCGAATCGGGGCGAGGAGAGTGTAACCCTTGAACGACGCGGCGGGCTGATGGTATGTCAGACCCGTGGGGCGGTACGGTGACCAACCCATTCGCGCACCTCTTTCTCACAATCGCCCCGATGATAGCGGCGTTGACTGCCGGGCGCGAATTCCGATGGCATCCGCGCCGGGGTTCGTGATCCGGTGTGGTATGCTGCGCCCGTTAAACCGGTGGCGGCCGCATCTCATCAAGGAGGACACGATGACAACGATCGAAACAGTGTTGCAGGGATTCGGAGTACGCAGCGATCAGGGCACGCTCGGGTTCTGCGGTGTCAACCTGCTGCGCGATGGGAATCGGAACATCCTCGTCGATGTCGGCCACATGGGACGGCGGGTGCTGCTGGTGGAGCGCCTGAAGGCGATGGGACTCGCCCCGGAGGACATCCACGGCATCGTGCTCACCCACGCCCATTGGGACCACTGCCTCAACGTCGACGTCTTCCCCAATGCCCGCCTGATGCTCAGTGCCCGCGAGCACGCGTACACGCGCGAACCACACGAGCTTGATTGGGCCACGCCGAAGTGGACCGCGGCGGTGCTCGACCGCCACCCGGTCGATGAGGTCAAGGACGGCGACGAGATCGCAAGTGGCGTCCGCATTCTGGAAGTGCCCGGTCATAGCCCGGGGAGCATCGCCGTGCTGGTGCAGACTCAAGACGGCATCACCGGGATCGTGGGCGATGCTCTGCCCAACTCGGCCTCGGTCGCGGCCGGCATCTGCTATCTGGTGTTCTACAGCGAGGACGAGGCGCGCAAGAGCGTCGCCAAGATCATGAATACCTGCGATATCGTCTACCCCGGCCACGATCGCGCGTTTCGCATCCACAGCGGCGGCTTCAGCTATGTCGAGACGACGCGCATCGGCTTCTCGGGTCTGCCCGACATGCCGGATGGCACGCTCGCCGCGTCGTTCGGTGTCGATCCACCGCGGCAGATCGCGATCGCGGCGTCGGCGATTCCAGCGGGAATGCAGGCGGATTAAGGTGGCGGCCGGCCGCTCGGTTGCGATCGGGTTCGCGAACGAGCCGGCCGGCCATCTCACCGATTGGCGTGAATGGCGGCCGGCTCGGCCGTCCACCGGCTGGTTCTTGACGGGACTCCCGAATGCCGCCTACCCGTGAGGGTTCTACCCTTGGAGGATTTAATGGATGACGCGCCCGTGCTGCTCCACCGGGAAGGCGCCGTGGGTATTCTCACGCTTAACCGTCCCAGCCGGCTGAATGTGCTGAGCCGCGACCTGGTCCACGCCGTGATCGCAGGCATGGCGGAGCTTGGCTCGGACGAAAGCCTGTCCGTGGTCGTGCTCACCGGCGCCGGACGGGCGTTCGTCGCGGGCGCTGACATTCGCGAGATGCGCGACCTGGATGAGAACAGCGCCCGCGACTTCATCACCCAGATGCACGGCCTGTTCAGTACGATTCGCAGCCTCGACCAGATCGTGATCGCCGCCGTCAATGGTCCGGCGCTCGGCGCCGGCTGCGAGTTGGTGGCGGCCTGCGACCTGCGCGTGGCGGCGGAGGACGCGAGTTTCGGCATGCCGGAGGTACGGGTCGGCGTTCCCTCGGTGATCGAGGCGGCGCTGCTCGTGCCGCTGATCGGCCTGAGCCGCGCCGCCGAATGGGTATATACAGGCGATGTCACACCGGCGGTCGAGGCCGAGCGCTGGGGCTTCGTCAACCGGCTGGCCCCACCGGCGGGCGCGATGAATGTCGCCATGGACCTCGCGCGCCGGCTGGCGACCTACAGCCCCAACGCGCTCCGACTCCAAAAGGCTCTGGTGCGGCGATGGTACTACGACGAGTCAATGGATCGCGCGATCAAGCTGGGCATCGACCAACTCGGCGTTGCGTTTCGCGGTCCCGACCCACGCGAGGCAATGACCGCCTTCCTGGAGAAACGCGAGCCGCGCTTTCGCCGTTAATCGCGCGCCGTGATACATGGGGGCGCACCTAACCCCCGGCCCCGTTCCGGGGTAGGTATTTTCGACGGCAGCTCCAGGGCGGACCTCTCGCCCGAGTTCCACCGGTGCTTGCTCAGATTCGGCGCCGTGGCAGGCGACAAAATACCCACCCCAGAATGACCCCCGGCCCTCTCCCCCGGCCGTGCCGGGGTGGGCCGCGACGGGAAGGATGAGCACTGCCCCGCGGCCCGCTTTCCCACGAGCGAGGTGGCGCACCCAACCTCGGGTGTTCGGGTGGTCGCCCGCGTGCGCGTCACACGGCCAGGTACATCCGCATGACCTCGGTTTTCTCGGGAAGCTCCGCCGACGGGCCTTCGTGCCGGATCGCGCCCTTCTCGATGATGCACGCGCGGTCGCTCAGCGCGAGAGCGAAGACCGAATTTTGCTCGCACAGGAGGATTGAGACACCCTCCTCGACATAGCGAATATCGATTAATTCAATGTCGCACGGTAATGGTGCTTATACGCGCCGGCCAAGGATTGTACGATCGTCGCTAAGGATGAGTGACTCACGGTTTATCCGCTGTTTCAATCACGCAATCCAACATTCCGACGGCTGCGCGCCGGTCATCTCACGATGTTGCTATACTGCGTGTCAGCCCATTGGTCGCCACGCGCCAACAAGCGCGTATCCATGGGCGAGTCTCCCCCATGATTGGAGCCGGCGCCATGCAGGAAGGCGACGCCACGCTTCGCACCGACGTGCTCGCGGCCGCGGTGTTGCACGGTACGTTCACCCTCCGGTCGGGACGAACCAGCAGTTTTTACGTGGACAAGTATCGCTTTCAAGTGCGGCCGGAGTTGCTGCGACGGGTGGCGGCGGCCCTCGCGCCGCTCATCCCCGCCGAGACGCGGCGGCTGGCCGGCGTCGAGTTGGGAGCGGTGCCGCTGGTAACAGCCGTGTCGCTGCACACCGGCCTGCCGTTCGTGATTGTTCGCAAGGGCGCGAAGGACTACGGCACCAGTAACCTGATCGAGGGCGAGCCGCTGGACGGCGACACCGTGACCATGGTGGAAGATGTGTGCACCACCGGCGGCGCGGCGCTGGAGGCGTCCGAGAAGGTGACCCGCGCCGGCGGCAGACTGCTTCGCATCGTGACCGTGCTTGATCGCGGCGAAGGCGGAATCGAGCGGCTGCGCGAGGCCGGCCACGACGCGATACCACTGTTCACACTCGCGCCCGGTGAGTTGGGCTGACGCCCTCACGGTCCCCCGCGCCGAGCGCCGCGTTGATGGTGGGGCGAGCCGCGACTCTCCATCCTCATCGAGAACTTTGACGACTGGAACCTGACACTACCCACCCTGGGGGCGGCGCCGATTCCATCCGAGCTCGCTCCGCCGGCCATTCATCATCACTCACGCGGATGTATGGCAGACCCGAATCCGATGCGTGCGGAATGAACTCGGACTTTGGCATTCCCAAGGGTTCGGCTGCCCGTCCTCCCGATATGAGCGCACGTCGATAGAACTCTAGCACGATCAGATCGTTGACCGCGTGCTCAACCGGCTGGCAGAGTTGTTCGTGCTGCGGCACAAGCTCGCCGTCTAACTCCAGCATGACCGTACCCATCGGGGTCCTCCGCACCGAGCACATAACATCGCCCCATGTCTTGGAGACTGCCGAGGGCATTCACGGAACGCCGACTGATGTCAATCCGTCGAGAGTTCGAGCGCATCAAGCAAGGAGGTCGCGGCCTTGGCGGGCACGGTCTGCCAGTCAACAACCGCGTCGAACCACCGGCTGGCGGCGGGGCGGGGGCCGAGCCACACCTCACCGTCGGGAAGAACCAGCCGCCGGCGGAGATACTCGGCGGTCACGAGCAGCTTTCGGTAGCCACCGCCGCCGGTCGCCTGTGCATCCGCCTCCTCGATCAGCGCCGACGCGGCCCACAGACGGTACAGCCGTTCGGACAAGCGGCTCATCGCGGCCTCTCGCTCGGGAGCGTCGGACGCCTTTAGCCGCGCGACCAGGACACGGGCGCGGCGCAGGGCCGAGGCGGCAAGCGCGCCCCCGCGGCGGACCGACGGATCCCCCACCGCACCGAGACGCTCCTCGATATCCGCGAACAATATGCCATCGGCGCCGTCGCGTTCGATGGCGCGCAGCACATCCAGCGCGATCACGCTGCTGCTGCCCTCCCAGATCGAACCAAGGTGGGCGTCGCGGAGCAGTCGCGGGTTGATCCAGTCCTCGATATAGCCATTGCCGCCGCGCACCTCCATCGCCTCGCCGGTCGACCACCGCGCACGCTTGCAGACCGAAAACTTGGCGAGTGGCGTGAGGATACGGAGCAGCTTCTTCGCCTCACTATCACCGCGATCGGCCCGGTCGAACACGGAACCGGCATGCAGCACCACGCCGAGCGCCGACTCGCTGTCAAGTAATAGCTCGATCAGCGTCTCGCGCATCAGCGGCAACTCGGCCAGCGACCGTCCGAAGGCGGCGCGCCCACGCGCATGGACGAGCGACTCCAGGAACCCGCGACGGGTCATCGCGGCGGCGCGCATCGCGTTGGAGAGGCGCGACGAGTTGACCATCTCCATCATGTTGACGAAGCCGCGAGCGGTGTCCCCCACCTGTTCGGCGACCGCGCCGTCATAGGTGATCTCGCCGCTTGCCATATCGCGCGTGCCGAGTTTGTCCTTTAGCCGGTGGATGTGGTAGGAGTTGCGACCGCCGCCGGCGAGATGTTTCGGCACGAGAAACAGGCCCAAGCCCTTGGTTCCCGGCGGCCCGCCCTCGGGTCGCGCCAGCGTGAGGATGAGACCGGCCGACACGTTCGAGCAGAACCACTTGTCGCCGTACAATCGCCAACCGTTCTCCTCCCGCCGCGCCACCGTCTCCGACGCGCCGACATCCGAGCCGCCGGTCTTCTCGGTGAGCAACTGCGCGCCCTGAATCAGGCTGTCCATGTCGGTCGCCGTCAGGCGGGGAATATGGTCGCGGCGCTGACGGTCGTCGCCGAACAGACGCAGGATGCGCGCGAGCGAGTCGGTCATGTTGACCGGGCAGAACAAACCAAACTCACTTTGGACTAGCACGTAGGAGAGCGCGTACTTGAGCGTGTGAGGCGCGGGCTGATCGAGGCCAAGCACGGGCCGGTGCGACATCGCGGCCAGCCCGAACCGGCCGAACGCGATCCGCTCCATCGCATGGTACGCGGGGTGGTACTGTACTTCGTCCACCCGGTCGCCCCGCGCGTCGTACTGCACCAGTCGCGGCGGGTTGCGCTCCGCCTCGCGCGACAGCCGGTCCAGTTCCCCACCCGCCGTCGCGCCGGCCTCGCGAAACAGGTGCGCGACGCGCGCCTCCAACTCTTCCCCAAGGCGCAGCCGCAGGACGAACGCCAGATTCGGGTCGGCATCGTAGAAGTTGAGGCCGGCGGCATCCGGCATCGCGCCGTACTCGGCCTGTCGTGTGGCCAGATTAACCATCGGGCGCCTCCACGGCGGCGGGTAGAGTCGAACGGGCAGCCCTCGCGGTGCTAACCGTTCCGTGTGACGACGGCAGCCTGGTCAGGCGGGTTGCTTCGACAGCTCGCCGACCAGACGGAGCGAGCGCTCGATCGTGGCGGCGCCGTCGGGGCCAGCCGCCAGCGGTGACGCGATGATCTCATCCGCGCCCATCGCCAGCAATCCACGGAGACGCTCGCCCACTGCATTCTCGGAGCCATGCACGATCACCGCATCGATCATCTGGTCCGACCACTCGCCCTGCAACGCCTCGGGAAAGCCGGATGCCGCGAGCATCGCCGGATAGGAGATGGTGCGCAGATATCCGGCGTACTGGGCGCGTACCGTCTCGCGCACCGCCGCCGGGTCGTCGCTGACACAGACGGGCACATGCATGACCAAGGGCGGCGACTGCCGGTTCGCCCGCTCCGCCCCCGCGCGCAGGGCCGGGAGTGCGACATCGCGCACGTAGGCAGCCGGACACAGCCAGGTGATCGCGCCGTCGGCCAGTTCGCCGCAGAGCGTGAACGAGCGCTTCTGCAGCGCCGAGGCCATCACCGGAATGCCGGGCGGCGGACCCGCCAGCCGCGCGTGTGCGACAATCCCCGCCTGGTCGACATCGGCGGCGCCTTGCTGCAGCAACCCCTTCAGCACCGCGAGATAGGCGCGCAGATGCGCGAGCGGCCTTTCGAAGGGGATGCCGAACGTGCCCTCCATTGCCGGCTTGTGCGATGGGCCGACCCCCAACCGGAATCGACCCGGCGCCAGCGACGCGAGCGCGACCGCTTGCTGTACCACGCTGATCGGGTGGCGTGGGAACGTCGGTGTGATCGCCGTGCCCATCAGCACACGACTGGTGCGCATCGCCGCGGCGGCGAATACGGTCAAGCCGTCGGGCGCCGTGCCGCCGGTGGTCAGCCACACCGCCGGAATACCCAATTCCTCCGCGTGGACGATTCCGTCCACGATGCCGGCCGCGTCGCGTGCGACGATCTGAGCGCCGATGATCCGATCCGCCATTAGCGCACCTCCACTGGGAAAGCCTGATCCCGACCCGTCTAGCCCGACCGTGCCAGGGCAGGTGTGAATGAGGAACGGAGCGGCTGTCGTTTGGCGCTGGCGACTGCCAGGTCGGGGGCCACTCCCATGCTGTCGTCATTCTGCCACAACAACGGGCGAAGGGCGGGCGGGATCGCCCAAAGGCGTGGACGCGCGGAACCCCCGAGCGACGGCCGTGCCGCTCGGGGGTTCGATTGGTCTGACGGCGAAGGATCACTCCGCTCCGGGTATCCGGGTATAGCACGGGCGTCGGCCGATGCGGCCATAACCTTACCGGGAGTCACCCGCGTGGATCTTGATGGTGTCGAGGGTGTCTTTGGTCGCGTTGACTTGGATATCGCCTCCAGGCGCCATGCCCATCACGGCCCCGCGGGGCAGCCAGTAATCCGCCGCCATCAGGGCGCTGACGCGGAAGCGGTCGCTCTCAATCTCACCGATAGTGCCGAGTGGTTCACCGTCGCGCGTGACCACCGGCAGACCGACCGCCAACTCACCGTTTCCGGCATCTTGGTCGGGCGGGTAGGTGTACTCCATCTGACGGTCGCCAACCACCGCCGTTCCGGCTGCCTCCCACTCGCGGCTGAGCGGCCCGGATTGGTGTGACACACTCGCCCCACCATGTGGCCCCTCGCTGGTCGAGCGCGGCAGCGTGACCGTGTCGCCGTCGTGGGCCGACCACGCGCCGCTCTCCGAGATGTCGGCCTTGAGGTTGATGGCTCCGCTGTCGCCGGCGCGGGGCGTCCCCGAGTCGCTCCCACGGCCAGCACGGAACCCACCCGAACGCACGGCATCGCCCAGATCCCCCGAGACGCGGCCTTGGGGACCATCGACGACCAGCTCTTCGCGACGCACGGTCTCCTCGATACGCTCGGAGCGCTCCACCATCTCCTTACGGACGGTGATATCTTCCGCGACGACTACCTCGGTGCTGGCGACAGCGCGCTCCTTGTAGAGCGTTAGCTCGACCGTCTCACCGTCACCGAGCGCGCGGTCGCCGATACGGATGACGCCGCTGCCGGCGATTTGTTCGACGACCAAATATTCCTCCCGCACCGGCACGTCGATGGTTTCGATGCGCTCGACCACCCGCTTGCTAACGCGCACGGCGCCGAACTGCTCCTGTTGCTTGACGACGCGCAGTTGCTCTTCTTTGAGTTGGAGGCGATAGCCGCCATCGTCCGAGTCATCTGTCAAGGCGACCGGTGATTGCCCCGATTGCTGGAAGGAGGTGGATTGAACATGCTCGATGTCAGGATCCGTGTCGGTGGCGACGCGCGGCGGCTCGCCGTTCAGTCCGCCGACCCGTACGGCGTCGTCAGCGGCATCGATCAACGGTGCGCCGCCGCGTATCGCACGACCCTGGCTTTCTTCCCGTGCGCTTTGCTCATCGACAGGGTGGAATCCGGCCCGGTTAAATGCGTGAGCGCTGTACACGTCCGCACGCGTGCCTCGAAGTTGGACATGGCCGCCATCAGCGCTGGACACCGCCGTGATCGGCACCATCCACTCCTGGTCATCATCCTGTACGACCAGATCCGTGACCTCGCGGCTGTCGGGATCCACGATCACATGCTTGACCCGCCCAACCGGGCCATCGCTGGCCTCGACTTGTGCGTTGCGCTCGATACTCCTACCGTTCATGGGCTTCTCCCCCTTGGAGTGAACACCTTTTGGACATCATTGCTTCTGGCGCCGTCCACCGTTCGTGTCTCATAGGTGGCGCGAACCTACCGGTGGGCTTAGTGTCGCCGGTCAGACGCCGAGCCGCCCACGGGTTCCCGACGATCAGGCTCCAGGATGAAGTCGTCGCGCTTGTGACGCCCCATGAGGAGCCACAGCAACAATCCGAGCAGAAGCAGCCCGAGAAGCGGCGCGAGCCACGTCCACACACTCAGGCCGTCGGATGCGCTGGCGGCGTCGATACGTTGCGCCGTCCCATCGGGGTTTGTGATTACCGTTACTTTGTCATTCGGGCGGATATCGCCGAACGACGCGCCTTTGCCATCGCGCGTGATCTGCACGTTCGGGCCGGGCGCCACCGTACGGGTCTGCCCGCTGCCGGTGTCAACGGTCAGGTCGTTACCAGCCCGAGCGACTTCTCCGGTAAAGCGTGCGCCCACCGGCGCGGGCGCGCCACCGCTCGCCGCCGTCGCGGGAGGTTGTGCGGCTTGCGGCACGGGCGAGTCAGCACCGCGCGGCGTCACACGCACCTGTTCGGCAGACACTTGCTGAATGTCATAGCCCCGTGCGTACGTTCCGTAGTCCAGCCCGCCGAGGCGCTGCAGGAACGGCACAAGCTCCCCGCGCTGCGCTGGTGTGATGGCCACACCCTCGGAAGCCGCGGCCTGATCGAGTGCCGCGCCTACACGGGTATCGTCCCGCGCCTCGCCGAGGATCACGGGGCGGGCAGCTTTGAGAATGGTGGCCGCTGCCCTCGTGAGATCACCGCTTGGACCCGCGAGGTTGACAATGCGCGCGACCTGCTCGTACGCCAGGGCGACGCGCGCCTGTTCGGGTTGGCGGCCGGCCTGGCACTGGGGAAACGCCTTGAGCACACCGACCAGCGCGGCTTCGCCAGTGACGGGATTGGCGGACGGCGCGGCGATTTGGACGTTCGCATCGCCAACACCCGCGGTGACGAGGGCGTTCGCGTACACGGCGGCCGGAATTCGCGTGATGTTCGCGGTGCGAACCGTGAGTCCCTCACCTTGGTTCAAACATGTGAGGGCAGAACTGGAAATACTCTTCTCAGTGGCGGCCACGGGCAGACCGGT
>JBBQJF010000096.1:0-15581 GCA_038325665.1 Dehalococcoidia bacterium
CCGCGTGCAGTCACGCCGTGCCGGCCTCCCACGCGAGCATTTCGGGCATCCATCGGCGTCCCCGCGCCGTCCCGGCCAAGACCGGCGCCCACAGTCGCGCCGCCACGTTGTAGCCCTCCATCAGGTCGGCCGCCGGGCTGATCGCCGTCTCCGCCGCGAGCTGCCGGAACGAGGCCGCCCAGGACGCCGGTGGTGCTGCCAACGTCACCGGCACGAGGTGTGAATCGCGCACCGCGAAGGTTGCCGCTACCGCCTCTGTCAGGGCGTCGCCGGCGATGGTCTCCATCGCCGCGATCGTCACCATATCGACCAGATCCTTCGTGCGTGTGTTGTCCTGCAGTCGCGGCAGCGTGTATGCGTGGAGCTTCTCCGCCAAGTGCTGAGTCACGGGGTAGACCGGGAAGTGGACCGGCGCAATTCCCGCGAAGCTCAGCAGGTCGGAGCACACGAGCATCTCAGGGATATCGACAACAACATCTCCGCTCGTGAGATCGACCGCGAAGGTGGCGAACTCGATGCCGGCGACACGCGCCACGACCCGAACCCGCAGACCGCCGCCCGGTGCGCCCTGCAGGTCCGCTGTCGTTTCGCGCAGCTCGAAGCGAAAGCGGTCATCGTCCGGCGGTGGTCCGGCGACCGCCTCGCGCAGCCGGGCGAGCGCCGCCTCGGGCTCCCGATGCGTGCGCAGATCGATGTCTTTCGTCGGTCGGTTTTGCCAGCCGTAGCGCAGCTCAAGGGCAAACCCGCCTTTCAGCAGCCAATCCCCGGATGCCGCGAGGCGGGCCAACAGCCGCTCGAATGCCACGCGCTGGTGCACGCGCCGCGGGTCGGCGCCCTGCCGGCGCGCCTCACTTTTCAGTCGCTCCAGCAGTTGCTGACGGAATCCCCGGTCTGTAGTCCCGCGCTCAGGTGGTCGCACGGCGCACGAACTCCTCGATCATCGGCAACACTGCCCTTCGGTTTCGGTATCGTGATCGGGCCGCGGCAGCACGCACCTGCTCCGTGGTCGCTAGGCCACGTTCAATAGCCTGGCGCACGGCTAGTTCAATCTGTTCCGGTCCCGTTCCGCTCGCGGCAGCATCCACGATTGTCCGCGCCGGCGCCGTAGCCGGCAGGCCCTCATACTCAGTCATCTCGTCCGGATTGAGTTTCGCCCGATGCAGCACGTATCCTGGCGAGGCGCGCGCGAAGCTCGGCGACACGGTGAGGTGGACGCGATGCGGTAGCACGTCGCTCAGACCGTAGAGTTCCAGCGCGCTCTCGTGCGAGATCACTCCACGCCCGTTGGACCAGACCCAGGCAAGGAGGAGATCCTCATGCTGCGCTGGCGGCGCCGAGCACAGCCGGTACACGCCCGGGTACACGCGTTCGAACCGGCCGGTTCGGACATGGTAGTGAACTAGATCCTTGCCGAGTCCATGCTCGCGGGCGTCCGCCTGGTCGAAGTAGCCGCCTTGGGCGAGAGCCAGGGATTCTAGTCCACGAAGATCGGTACCCTTGCAACGACGATTCATCGACTTTGGCCTGGGTCGAATTTTCTTTATCCTATACCACACTCGATGACACGCCAGGGTCCAGCCGTTCTCCGCCTTCATGCCGTACGATGATAAACCTAACGCCTGGGTCATAGCATCGCACGAGTCAGACGGCAAACCGATACAAGGAGGAAAGCTCACCGCGGCCACAAGATGCCTTTCGTGCGCGACTGTGCGATGCTCGTGCGCACAGATGGCGGCGCCGGCCCGGACCCTTCAGTCGGCGCCGCACACCGCCCACTCCCATGCCGGAGGCGTCCCATGCAAGTCAGTGCCAATGTCCGGGCCGTGCAGGTGCCGGATGACAACCCGATGCACCCGTCGATGACGTCGATCTACCTCGTCGGCCAGGGTCAGGTCATGACGATCGACTCCGGCGAGACGCTGGAGCGATACCAGTGGATGCTGCGTGGATATCTCGCCGCGGTGGAGCGGGCTGAGGTGGCGCTCGCCGGCATCACGCACCACCATCTCGACCACTGCGGCAACCTCAAGTGGATCCGCGAGATCTACAAAGCCGATGTGCTCGTACATCGCGACGGCGTGCCGCTGATGGAGGGCAAGCTGCCCGACGCGGGCGTCGAGATGCTGCGCGATGGTCAGAGCATCGACCTCGGCGGCGGCACGCGCTTACAGGTGATGGTCACACCCGGCCACAGCGTCGACTCGGTCTGCTACTACCTCGAAGACGAGGGCGTGCTGTTCACCGGCGACACTCTGCTCGGGATCGGCACCACGACGGTATGGGACCTCGCCAGCTACATGACCAGCCTCGATCAATTGCTGGCGCTGCCCAATCTCACGGTGATCTGCCCCGGTCACGGCCCGCTGGTGCATGACCCGCGCGAGCGTTTGCAGGGGTACGTCGCACACCGCACGATGCGCGAACAGCAAATCATCGGTGTGCTGGGCGAGGGCGGCGAGCATTCGAGCTGGGACATTATGCTCAAGCTCTACCCGGATATCGACAGCCGCCTGCGCCGCGCCGCCAACAACAACGTCGAGACGCACCTCCAAAAGCTCGAACGCGAGGGCCGCCTCAAAACGTATGAAGGTGTCTCAAAGGTCAAAGACCCCGAGCAGGTGCGCCAGGCCGAGGAGCACGCCCGTGTCCGCGAGGAGGTAAAGGAGAAGGCGAAGGAGTACGAGAAGGAAGAGCGCCTCGCGGCCCTCGCCGCTCAGGAGAACCCACCTACCGAGACGTGGGAGGTTATGCCCCGCTACGAACTGGTGGGGCGAGTGGACGAGTAGTCGCGGGGGGAATTGGGATGACGGCCGCGCCCATGTCCACGATTATCCGCCCGGTTCGCATCGAGGACGCCGATCAGATCAACGAACTGCGCCGCCAACCCAACGTGATGGAATACACGCTCGGCCTGCCATCGGAGCGCGTCACGGCGAACCGTCAGTTCGTGGAGGGCTTGGGGCCGAACGATCATCTGATGGTGGCCGAGGTCGAGGGACGCATCGCCGGTATGGCCGGTCTGCACGTCGCGCATGGCAAGCGCCGCCATGTTGCCGTGCTCGGCATCTCCGTGCATGATGCGTATCAGGGGCGCGGCATCGGCCGATTGCTGATGGCGTCGCTGCTCGATATCGCCGACAACTTCCTCGGCCTGGTGCGCGTCGAACTCGAGGTATTGGTCGATAACACCCGCGCGATCACGCTGTACGAGAGCCTCGGTTTCCAGACCGAGGGCCTCAAGCGCGGTGACATCTTTCGACGCGGCGCGTACCTTGACGTCGTGGTGATGGGACGCATCCGCGAGGCGTAGCGCACGGCGTGCCTGCCACGGCGCGGGGGCGCTGCCCGGCGCCGTGCGGCATGTGATGACCGCCCCACGAACAATGAAAGACTCCGTATCGCCCGAACCGTGGTTCAGGTCGAATACGGAGTCTTTTGGCAGAGGCGCCTGTCGTCGCATCGGGCGCGATGACCGCGATCAATGCGTTCATCGGTCACTCGGCCCCCCAGGCATCGCGTGGCCGACCCGAGAAGACGCGGGCGAACGAGAACCGGTGCGCGCGGCGAGTTGATTCGGGAGACGGCGATGGCCGGGGGCGCGACTGCTTGGCCCGGCGGAATTGCTCCGCATCGCGGATGCGCTCGTCGCGCATCATGAGGGCGATCTCGTATGTGGTCATGTTCAGATGTTGCATAGCACTCACCTCCTTTCCACTCAGGATCGGGCGCGGACCCCCGCGATACCGGCGCGGCGGACAAAAGCAAACCGCCGCTCGGAGCGAGCGGCGGCGTTGTGAACGATCTCCGACCGGGTCTGTTCGACCCGTCGATATCGTTGCGCGTCGCGCGCCTGCTTTGCCTGCTCCATGCGTGCCAGGTCGTACAGTCCGAGATGCTGGAATACCATCGGATGCCCCTCCTTTCTTCCAAGGTTGGCCCGAGTATCTCCCACGATGGCAGCGCGGGCACCGGCCGCACGCCCGGTCATGCGCTGACCAATGGAACGGGGGGGAGCCGTACGAAGGGAGGAGACGAGGGCACAGGGCATAGGTCATAGGGCGTACGGAGGGCGGTGTGACCCACTAGTTAGGGTGGCGCGGTGGACGGGACGCGATTGGGAATCGCGGCGCGGGCGAAGCGAATATCGGGGGCGCGAAAAGGCGCCGAGGCTGACCGTTGCCGGCGGCCAGTGGCCGGAGGGCAACGGTCAGCCTCGGGGGCCGGCGGGACAGGCGGCCTTACTCCCAGTCGTGCGTCCGGCTGGAGCCGCGTTTTCCGTGCCCCGTGACCTGGGACCTATGACTTGGGACCTGGGACCTTATACCCAGTCGTGCTTCTGGATGGGGCTGCGTTCCTTGGCCTTGAGGGCACGGGCGAGGTCGGCGGTCAGCTTCTCGCTGAGCGTCCGCAGGCCCTCACGGCCGACGCGCATCTCCTCACTGCGCCAGCGGCGGAGCTTGCCCCGATCCTCATCTGACAGGCTGGCCTCATCCAGCACCCGTCGGGTAACAGCGGACAGTAACACCGAGACTTCATCCTCGTCGAGTTCTACGCGCATGGTGTCGCTTTGGGCCGGCCCGCGCACGGGTTAGCCCACCTCCTTGCTGCTGACGTATCGCCCCTTCTGACGGATAAGACGGGTCGTCTTTTCATCGAGCGTGCTGCCCATCGCCTCGTTCATGTCGAGCGTCAACTCGGACATGCCGGCGGTGCCGCTGGCGCGGTCGGTCCGCCACTTGCGTACCTTCGCCTTTCCATCAGCCGACAGTCCCGCCTTATCGATCATTTGCGAGACTATCAACGTCATGAGTGACCACGATTCATCCACATCAAGGATAACCTGCATATCGCTCCCTTCGACGGCACGACCGTCTGCAACCGGCATGAGCACCAGCCCAGCCGTCAGCCGGCCCCCTTACCTCCCACGACCAGTGAGTCACCGCGCGGCAGCCGTCCGCATTCGTGTGCCCGCCATCCGCCATCGCTGACGGCTAACGTCCGAATCCTGACCGGCGTGAGGCTGTCGCGGGCCGCTGCTCCCTCCTACCACATCCTAACCGCCTACTCTCCCACGAATGTTGGTGGCCGCTTTTCGGTGAAGGCGCGGACGCCTTCGGCACGGTCCGCGGTCGTCTGAAGGATAACGGTGAGGTCCGTCTCAAAGCGCAGGGCATGGTCGAGCGGCATCTCCGTGCCTCGCGCCACCGCCTCTTTCGCGTAGCGCACCGCCAGCGGCCCGCGAGCGGCAATCACATCGGCCAGCCGCTCCGCTTCCGCGCGTACCCGGCCGTGCGGATAGACACCGCCGGCCAACCCACATACCAACGCTTCACCCGCGGTCAGCGGCTCGCCGGTCAGCAGCATCCGCAGCGCGACCGCGCGTCCCGCGACCCGCGACAATCGGGCGACACCACCCGCGAGCGGCATCTGACCCGCCGCGCTGTCGGGGAAGCCAAAGCACACGTCGTCGCCCGCGAGCCGCAGATCGCACGCCAGCGCCAGCTCTAACCCGCCGCCGAGGGCATCCCCCTCGACCATGGCGATCACCGCGATCGGCGCGTCCGCGACCGCCTGCATCGTGGTGGACAGCCGGTGCAGACCAGCCGCGTCCGCGCCGGTCGTGAGGGCCGCGTCCCACCGGCGCGCGAACAGGCCGCCCGCGCCACTCAGCAGTGCAACCCGCGTGTCCGCGTCGTCGGAAAGCTCAGCCAATGCGTCCGCGATCGCCTCCACCAGCGCCGGTGTCAACGGCTCCGCGTCACCCCCGGCCACCGCCAGCAGTGCGACCGCGCCCCGGCGCTCGACGGTGAGCCGTGTGGATGTCATGATGCGTTCCTCCGCGCGAGCGTAGCAAGCGCATCGCGGGCAGGCAAGCCGGGAGCGCTGGAACGACCGCGCGGGGGCATGGTACGCTCTCGCGGGCGGGAGAAGGCCGCACGGAGTCCCGTCAGCCGGCAAGTGAGGGTAGGCGTCGAACGGCCATGCGCGGCCCCCGCGATCAGCGACCCGAACCCGGGAACCCGTCTGCATTCCGCAGCGCCCAACTCCCTATCATTGAGCGCTGACAGCCGGCGGCCGGCGGCAGAACGGCGACAAATGAGGACGCATTGGCTGAACGACTGTCATCGATTTCCGCCTTCTTTCCCTGTTACAACGACGCTGGTTCGATCGTCACCATGGTCGAGCGGGCGGCGGCGCAAATCTGCCGTGTCACCGGCGATTACGAGGTGATCGTGGTGGACGACGGCAGCAGCGACGACAGCGTTGCCGTTCTAGAGGCGCTGGCCGCGCGTGCGCCGTATCTACGTATCGTCCGTCATCCCGAGAACCGCGGATACGGCGCCGCGCTCCGAAGCGGTTTCGAGGCGGCGACCCGCGAGTTCGTCTTCTACACTGACGGCGACGGTCAGTACGACCCGGACGAGTTGTCCGTGCTCGTCGAGGCGATGCGCGACGACATCGGGCTGGTGAACGGCTACAAGATCCGCCGCGCCGACCCGTTCCATCGCGTGATCATCGGCCGAACATATCAGGTGATCGCGCGGCGACTCTTTGGCATCAGCTTGCGCGACGTGGATTGTGACTTCCGCCTGATCCGCACCGAGTTCCTCCGCCGCATTCCGCTCACCTTCGCCAGCGGGGCGATTGGCGTCGAACTGGTGCGCCGGCTGCAGGACGCTGGCTGCAGGATGGCCGAAGTACCAGTCCATCACTATCCACGGCTGCACGGCCGCTCGGAGTTTTTCCGCATCCGCCACGTCATCAACCTCGTGCTTGACCTTTGGCGGTTGTGGCGGTCGCTGAGGGCTGGTGAGAGCATCTCATCCCCTCGCGCAACAACCTCTCTCGCGTCTCCTTTCTCCGACCGCGCCACGCCCCGGTCCACCGCGCAGCCCACGACTCAGTCACCTCCGCGGGAGCCGATCTCGTGAGACCGGATGAATACGCCGCGATGTACCGGGTCGAGGACTCGCACTGGTGGTACGTCGGCATGCGCCACGTCGCCGATGCGCTGTTGCGGCAGTGGCTGAGCGACCGCGGCGGGGATCTGCGAATCCTCGACGCGGGCTGCGGCACCGGCGGCAACTCGGCGTATCTCCGCGCGTACGGCGCCGTTACCGGTATTGACATGGCCGCCGAGGCGCTGTGTTATGCTCGAAAACGGTCGGGGCTGGCGCTCGCGCGCGCATCGGTGGAGCGGCTGCCCTTCCGCGACGGCGCGTTTGATCTGGTCGTCTCGAATGATGTACTGTGCCATCTCGCGGTCGCCGATGATCGGCGGGCGGCGCGCGAGCTGGCGCGGGTGTTGCGACCGGGCGGGATACTGTACGTGCAGCTCCCGGCGTTCGAGGGACTTCGTAGTCATCACGACATCGCCGTCCACACCGTGCATCGTTACACCAAACGGGAGGTAGGCCGGCTGCTGACCAGCGCGGGATTGCAGGCACGCCGGGTGACCTACGCCAACGCTCTGCTGTTCCCGGCAGCGGCGGCGTGGCGGTTCGCGCGCAAGCGGGACAAGCCGGAGGATATTGAGCGCTCCGATGTTCACCCCGTGCCGGCCCCATTGAACACCGCGCTGCGGACGGCCCTGAGCCTAGAAGCGCTGCTTATCCGCGTGCGCGATTTACCGTTCGGACTGTCGGTCATCGGCATCGGCGAGAAGAGCGCGTGATACACGTCGCGCCCCAGCAGTGCACACGCGGTCGTGCGGTACCAGCCGGCGTTGCGGAGCATCCGTTATGACCGCGTACAACAACTCACCACCGTCCCCGTCAGCCGGTTTAGCCGGTTCCTACGCCGGCCTGTCCGTGCTCGTCACCGGCGGACTGGGGTTCATTGGCAGTACACTCGCGCGGCGGCTGGATGGCATCGGCGCACGGGTAACGGTGCTCGACAACCTCAATCCGGGTCAGGGCGGCAATCGCGCGAATCTCGACGACATGCGCGGCGATATCGAGATCGTGACCGGCGATCAGGCCGATGCGCCGCTGGTGTCCGAACTAGTGCGCGGCCGTGGCCTGGTGTTCAATCTCTGCGGTCGGGTGGCGCATATGGACAGCCTGCGCGACCCCTTCGGCGACCTGCACGCCAACGCCACGGCGCAACTGACACTCCTTGAGGCGTTGCGCGTCCACAACCCCGAGGCGAAGGTCGTGTTCGCCGGTACCCGCAGCCAGTACGGCCGCATCCAGTCCCTGCCGGTACATGAGGATCACCCACAACTTCCGACCGACATCAACGGCGCGCATAAGGCAGCCGCCGAACGGTATCACATGGTCTACCACGCGGCCCACGGCCTGCGTACGTGCTCACTCCGCCTGACCAACATCTATGGCCCGCGCCAACTGATGGCGCACGGCCGCCAGGGCTTCATGAACTGGTTTCTGCGCCGCGCCATGGACGGTGAGGAGATCCTGGTGTACGGCGATGGAATGCAACTCCGTGATCTGCTGTACGTGGACGACGCCGTTGATGCATTCCTGCGCGCGGGCGTCCAGCCGGCCGCCGACGGGCGTGCTTTCAACATCGCGTCCGGTCGCGGCAGGGGGGTGCGCGCCCTTGCCGAGGCGACGGTCGCGGCGGCTGGGCGTGGCTCCGTGCGGCTGGTCGAATATCCGACGGATCACCGTCCAATCGAAGTCGGCGACTATGTCGGCGACATCACCGCCGCCCGCGCCACCCTGGGCTGGCAGCCGTCGATGCCCCTGGAAGAAGGTCTCGCCCGCACCGTCGCCTTCTTCGAGCCACGTCGGGAACAGTACTGGTACGCGACCGAGTGACACCGGACCCCCGACCCCATGAGGGCGCGGGAGGAGCGGCATCACACCACGAGGAACAAGCAAAGCGCTCAGCCATCAGCGCGCGGCGGTCAGCCCGTGCCTTCACCCTCCGCATGGCAAGCCTCCGGCAACCGCGACCGCGACCGGGGCATGGTCGTCCATCCTCCCACTCGGCCGCTGACGGCTGACGGCTGACGACTGACGGCTGACGGCTGACGACTGACGGCTGACGACTGACGACTGACGACTGACGACTGAGCGCATACGATAGAGGAGCCTCCCAATCCCTCCGTCGCCCGAGGGAGGGAAGCCAGGAGGTTAGGTTGATCCCGGTAAACGACCTCTCGCGCGCTCACGCCGAGGTTCGCGTCGCGTTGGACGCGGCGTATACGCGGGTGCTTGACCGTGGTTGGTTTATTCTCGGACCAGAGGTCGAGGCGTTCGAGCGCGCGTTCGCCGCCGCCTGTGGAACAGAGTTCGCGGTCGGCTGTGCGTCCGGCACCGATGCAATCACGCTGGCGCTGCGGGCGCTGGGGGTCGGTCCGGGCGACGAAGTGATCATGCCGGCGCTCACGGCCGCGCCCACCGCCGGTGGGATCGTTGCCGCCGGCGCCACGCCGGTGTACGCGGATGTCGATCCCTGCACGCGCACACTCGATCCAGCGAGCGTCACGGCGGCGATCACACCACGCACGCGGGCGTTGCTGCCGGTGCATTTGTACGGCCGGCCCGCCGGCATGGCCGCCCTCGGAGAAATCGCCGAACGGCACGGGTTGCTTCTGATCGAGGACGCGGCCCAGGCGCACGGGGCGCGCTGGCGCGGCCGGCCGGCCGGGTCGCTCGGCGCCGCGGGATGTTTCAGCTTCTACCCCACCAAAAACCTCGGCGCTCTCGGAGATGGCGGCGCCGTCACAACAAACGACCCGGCGGTTGCCGAACGCCTCCGGCGTCTTCGCAACCACGGTCAATCCTCCCGTTACCGCCACGAGGAGCACAGCGTCAACAGCCGGCTCGACGAACTCCAGGCGGCGTTGCTCTCTGCCAAGCTGCCTCATCTCGACCGCTGGAACGTCGAGCGCCGCATCCAAGCCGAACGCTATCGCGTGCTTCTGGCCGGCGGACCGGTGCGCCTGCCTCCGCCCGACGGAGATACCGAGCCGTGCTGGCACCTGTTCGTCATCGAGAGCGACGACCGCGACGGCCTGCGCGACCGGCTGCGAGACGCTGGCGCCGGCACGGACATCCATTATCCCACGCCGGTACACCTCCAACCCGCGTACGCGCATTTCGGCGCGGGGGCTGGGTCGCTACCGGTGGCCGAGCGCCTGGCAACCACCGTGCTCACGCTACCGCTATTTCCGGGACTGACAAGGGAGGAGCAGGAACGGGTGGCGGCGGCTCTGCATGGCAGAACCTAACACCCCGGCCTCTTTCCCCCGGCCATATCGGGACAAGGTAGGGGAAGTTCGATGCGCCGAAGCGCGCGCCTCATGGTGCTGGTCGTTCTGTCCGTGCTGGTCGTTGCCTCGACATCCGACCGTCACCGCGCGGCGGCGCAACCGCCCGACGAGCGCGGCCTTGAGGTGGTGCAGGCCGCCTACGGGCATCTGCTTGACCTTTTCTTCCGGCCACTCGAACCGACCGCATTGCTGGCCTCGGGCTGGGACGCGCTCCGTCAGGCCGAGAGGCGCGCGGGACGGGCCGAGTTGCCGCCGCTTGGTGAGCTGCCTTCCGAGCGCTCGGCCGCCTTCGCCGAGTTCGCTCGCGCCTACCGCGACCATCTGGTACGTCTGCCGGCCGGGACGCCGCCAGCGGAGAGCGCATTCGCGATTGTCGGTGGTATGGCCGCCGGACTGCGCGAGCGGCACACCCAATTCCTGTCGCCGGATGTCTACCGGCGGGCGCTGACGACGCTCGGCGGCGGCAGTTCGCCCGGCGGCGCCGGCGTCCGATTCGCGCCCACCGCGCCCTGGACCGTCGCGTCGGTGGCGCCGGATGGCCCCGCCGCCCGCGCCGGGTTGCAGCCGGGCGATATCTTTGTCACGGTGGATGGCGCCCGCGTGGTGTCACTGACACAAGGACAGATCGGCGACGCATTCTTCAATGGCACGGCCGGGCGCGTCGTGATGTTCGGTGTGTCGCGTGCCGGCAGCGGACTTGAGATCGCGGTGACACTGGGGCCGTCCGCGTTTCCCGTGTTGGAGTCGCGCCTGCTGCCAGAGGGAGCCGGCCTGGTGCGCCTCGATCAGTTCGTCTTTCCGGGCGTGACACTGGCCGGCGGCGCCGACGCGCTGACCGAGCTTGACCGGCGTCTCGACGAACTCGATGCGGCGGGAGCGAGTGGACTCGTCCTCGATCTGCGCGGTAATTTCGGCGGCGCGGTCGCCACCGCGGCCGAGTTGCTGGGGCGCTTTCTCCCCGAGGACACGCCCACCGTCATCCAGGCGGATGGACGTGGACATGAGTTGACCGGGCTGGTCAGCGGTCGGATGCGTACCACGCAGTTACCGATGGTCGTCCTGGTGGACAGCTCCTCACAGTCGGCGTCGGAGATGACCGCGGCGACGTTGCGCGAGGCGCGTCGAGCGCTGGTGGTAGGACGGCGTACGGGCGGCGTGCTCAGCACCGCGAACATCCTGCCGCTACCAGAAGGCGCCGGCCTTCAATTGGCCGTGACCGAAGTGCTGACCGCCCGCGCCCGCGTCAAGATCGACGGCACCGGCCTGCCGGTGGATATCGAGGCGCCGGCACTGACGGCGGAGGATTATCGGTTGGGGCGCGACCCTCAGCTTGATGCGGCCATCGCAGCCCTGGCCCGCGCTCCAACGCCGCCCGCCTTTGCCTCCACCGCCAGCAGCGCGTCGCCGGCGCGACTGCTTGAGTTGTTCGGGCGCTATCTACCGGAGCCGGGGACGCTTCCCACCAGCGCGCGCCTCACCACCGTGACCCGTACCGGCACACGGGTGTTGACCCATCCCAACCAATCGTTCTCCTTCGGCGCCCGCGACCCGCTGGCGCGGCGCGAGACGATGCGGCAACGCGGCTGGCTCGGCTCGGTGTCGCGCGGATACGGCGCCGGCCCCGGCCGGCTTCCGTCCGTCACGGTGCGCATCACCTGGTTCGCCACTGCCGGCGGCGCGACCGAGGCGCTCGCCGAGAACGATGCGCCCGAATTCCAAGAGACGATCGCGCCGCCGGTGCGATTGGGCGAGCAGACGGCCGGCTACCGTGGGATATGGATTGGACAGGGGGCGACATCGCTCGACTGGCGGCGCGGCAATCTGGTGTTCAGCATCGTGTACTCCGACGTGCCGTCCGAGCCGCCCATGGATCTGCTCACGGAGATCGCACAGCAGGTGGATCAGGCCTATGCGCGAAGTCCACTAACGGCGGTCACTGTCGCCGCCCTGCCACGCACCGGAGCCGCGCCGGACCCGGACAACTCCGCGGCATTGGCCGCCGGCTTCGCCGTCGCCGTGATTATCGTGATCGGGCCTAACCTCCGACGCCGGATTCGGCTACGCTGAACCCCCGGATGGTCCGGGCCGGAGACGAAAGGAGACCCGTGTTGAAGTTCGGCGTCACGATATTCCCGACCGACTATTCAATGAACGTGGTGGACCTGGGACGAGCGGTCGAGGACCACGGCTTCGAGTCGTTGTTTTTCCCCGAACACACCCACATTCCCACCAGCCGCCGCAGCCAGTGGCCGGCGGGCGGCGAACTGCCGCGTGAGTACTCGCACACGCTCGATCCGTTTACGGCGCTCGGCGCGGTGGCGGCGGTAACCACCCGACTAATGCTCGGGACCGGCATCTGCCTAGTGGTCGAGCGCGACCCGATCGTGCTTGCCAAAGATGTCGCGACGATTGACTTCATCTCGGGCGGACGGTTCTTGTTCGGTATCGGCGGCGGCTGGAACTACGAGGAGATGGAGAATCACGGCACCCGTCCGGCGGTGCGGTGGAAAATCCTGCGCGAGCGGATGCTGGCGATGAAAGAGATCTGGACGAAGGATGAGGCCGAATACCACGGCGAGTACGTGGACTTCGACCCGATTTGGTCGTGGCCCAAGCCGGTCCAGCAGCCCCACCCGCCGGTTATCATCGGCGGCAGTGGGCCGCGTACGTTCGCGCGTATCCTCGAGTACGGCGACGAGTGGATGCCGATCGGCGGCCGAGCCGATGGACCAATCGAGGACAAGATCGCCGAACTGAACAGCCTCGCCGCGGAGCGTGGCCGCGGTCCGATTCCAGTGACGATCTTCGGTGTGCGCCCTGATCCGAAGGTGATCGAGCACTATGAGAAGGTCGGGGTGACGCGCTGCGTGTTCTGGCTACCGCCGGCCCCGGCTGATGTCGTGATGCCGATGATCCAGCGCAACGCCGAGGCAATGAAGACCTTCGCGTGAGGACGGCCGGCTAGAGGCGTGGTGTGAGCCGGTGTGACGGGCCGGATCGCGGCCCTGACGTGGCCGTGGGCCAGCCACTCCCACCAAGACTCCCATCTCCGCCCTTTTGCCGGTCACTTGAAGGCACAAAAGTAGGGGCGCCGCATGCGTCGCCCCTACTTTTGCCCACGATGTGGTGCCGGGTTTAGTAGTTGCTGTCCTCAAGGTCGCCCTCGCGGCGGCTCTTGCTCTTGAATCCGGCGAGTCCGCCGACCGTGGCGGCGCCCAGCGCCAGGGCCAGACCGCCGAGCGTACCCCACGCGCTGTTACGGGCCTCGTCGTACGAATCAACCGCGCGACTGCGAACCGTGTCGGCCGCGTTCTGAGCGGCATTCTGCGCATTATTCACGTCAGCCGAATCGACTGTCCGAGCGCCAAGCTGTGCAATGTCGCCGATGTTCGTGCCGAGTGTGCCGAACAGGTTGCCGACACCGGAGCTGATCAGCCACAAGATCAGGGCCAGCGCGGTCGCGCCAACCATGAAGCCGTTGAGCAGCGCGTGCTCCGACTTGTAGATGCCCGCCGTCCGTCCTGCCACCCAGCCGCCGAGTAGGAACGAGAGCAGCGCGCTGATCGCACTCCAAATCGCCGCCGATGTGCCGACGACTCGTCCGCTGTCACCCGGCTCCAGCGCCGAAAGGCCGACCGCTAATCCCAGCACTGTCAAAAACAGCATGGATGCGATCGTGGTCATCAGACCGGCGAGCACCGGACCCCAACGCAGCGTGTCGCGGTTGGGCGTGGCCGTGGTGCGACTTTCCACCAGAGTGTGCTCGGTAGCTACCGCCCGCGGTTCAGCACGATACACCGCACCTTCACCAGTTCGTTCGGTCGTGACGTTCATTGAGCCGTCACTCATACGGGCAGGGCCGGTCGGTACCGGCCCCGTGGGCCTGTTGTCATTAGCAGCCATGTCATATCCCCCTGTACTGCATGTAACTCTCCGCACAGTATGTCAACACCAATGAACTATCGGTATCACCCGTAGCGATTATATCTCTCTTTCAAGCCATACTCACAGCATGCAAGTGGTCAGCGATCAGTGCTCAGCGATCAGCCCGCCGAATCACCACTAAGCGCGTCCGTACACTGGAATTGCCGCGCCGGAGATAATCGCCGCCTCATCGCTCGCCAGAAACCGCATCACCGCCGCGATCGCCTCCGGACTCACCCAGCGGCTGGAATCGGCATCGGGCATCGCCGCGCGGTTGGCGGGCGTGTCAATGATCGACGGCATGACAGCGTTGGCGCGGATGCCGCGGTCGCGATATTCCTCGGCAACGGACTCCATCAGCTTGATCACCCCCAGCTTAGCGATGGGTCGAAACCTGCTCCAACTGCTGAGCCTGCCGTGGCCAGTGCACGCAAGGGACGTGCGAAGAAGGCGTGACACGGTATGCTCGTGACCTGGGGTCCAAGAAAGTTGTGGTACTCGGTCACGGTGAGTACATCCTTCACGGCTGACCTTCGACGGACAAACGCTCGACGGCCCGTTCCAGGTCCCGTGCAGACGGGCGAGTATAGATGGCTGTCGTCTCCAGCCGGGCATGCCCGAGTAGTTCCGCAACAGCCACCAGATTGACGCCGGCGTCGAGCAGTCCCTTGGCGAACGAGTGCCGCAGCGTGTGCGGAGTGACCTCCTCCAGGCCTGCACGGCGGGCGTAGCCCGTGACGAGCGCCCAGACGGAATTGGTGGCCAGGCCGCGCTTCTCCTGCGAGAGGAACACATGGTCATCGACCATTCGGGGACGGACGGTGAGATAGCGGGCGATGGCCTTGCGCGCGTCGACGTTGAGGGGAATCTCGCGGTACTTGCGCCCTTTGCCGGCGCGCACGATGACCGTGCCCGACCGCTCACCAATCTGAACATCACCAAGACGGAGGGCGCACAACTCCGAGACCCGCAGCCCGGTGTGCCGCAGCGTCTGGAGGATGGCGATGTCCCGCTTTTTGCCGCGCCGCTCCGCCTCCCGGATGAGGCGGTGGATCTCGCGGGTCTCCAGGGCTTTGGGGGAGCGCTCCCCCTGCCCCACGCCCTTGACGGAACTGGTAGGGAGGTCGGTGATGAGCCGGCGGCCCGGGGCCCAGGCAAAGAACGTCTTGAGGGCAGAGAGCTTGCGATTGATAGTGGCGGGCTTGGCGCCGGTGACGGTCTGGAGGTGCGTCTTGTAGTCGCGCAGGTCGGTGGGGGTGACCGCGGCCGCGGTCATGGGTGTGCCGACAGACTCGGCAAACCACTGGGCAAACAAGGCCAGGTCGGACCGGTAGGCGGCGATGGTTGTCTCCGCCGCGTCTTCGCGCCGGAGTTCGAGAACGAAGTGAGCCAGGTCAGATTCGGTGCTCAGCAT
>JBBQJF010000097.1:0-15375 GCA_038325665.1 Dehalococcoidia bacterium
TCCATTCCCTCGCGGTCGCCGCCGAACGCCGGCAACGTGCTGCCCCGACCTCGCGAGGGACGGCGATCGGGGCGTCAGGTTTCGTACAGGAGGGCGCCATGGCCAGGGTACGCCGGGTATTGGTCGAAAAGGATGTTGTGATTCCGTTGCGTGACGGTGTGGCAACCTACGCGGACGTGTACCGGCCCCTTGATGGACCGCCGGCGCCGGTGGTCCTGGTTCGCACCCCCTACGACAAAGAGGTGGTCATGGGCCTGGGGGTACTGCCGAATTGGCTCAAGCTGGCCGAGCGCGGCTATGCCGTGGTGGTCCAAGATGTGCGCGGCCGCTGCTCGTCGGAGGGCGAGTGGTATCCGTTCGCCAACGAGGGGCCGGACGGCCACGACAGCGTATGCTGGGCCGCGGCTCAGGAGTGGTCAAACGGCCGGGTCGGCGCGCTGGGCGCATCCTATTTCGGCGCCACGGTGATGCTCGCGGCGCGCGAGACGCCCCCGGCGCTGACGTGCCTGGTGCCGATCATCACGACTGACGACTACCATGCCGGCTGGGCGTACCAGGGGGGCGCGTTCGAGCTTGGATTCATGGGCACCTGGGGCGCCGCCATCGCCGCGATGCAGTTCTTGCGCAAGGATTGCCCCACGCCGGTGGAGGTCCGCCAGGCGCTGATGGGCGCGATGGCCGATCCCCGCGCGATGCTGGAGCACCGGCCGCATGCCGCGATGCCCGGCATGAGCCACCCGGGGGCGGCGCCGTTCTGGGCTGACTGGACCGCGCACAGCGCCGACACCGATTACTGGAAGCGGTGGCGGGTCGCGGATGCACACGACGCGATCATGGCGCCCGCGTTCCATATCGGCGGCTGGTTCGACATCTTCCTGGCGGGCACGCTGCGTAACTTCCAGGGGCTTGCCGCCTCCGGAAACGTCCCACAAAAGCTGGTGATCGGCCCGTGGGCGCACACCAGCTACGACCGCTACCTCGGTGAACTTGAGTTCGGCCCGACCGGCGCGGCCAACTTCTCGGGTGTGCTGCTCGACATCAACGCGTGGCTCGACCGCTATCTGCGTGGCGACGAGGCCGTGGACACCGGTCCGGCCGTGCGCTACTTTCTGATGGGCGCGAACCAGTGGCGCACTGACACGACCTGGCCGCCCGCCGCCTCCCACGCTGAACGTTGGTATCTGCATAGCGCGGGCGCGGCCAACAGCTCGCGTGGCGATGGCGTGCTGTCGGCCGAGGCGCCGGGTGAGGACGAGCCGGCCGATGTGTTCCTCTACAACCCCGACCGGCCGGTCCCCACGCATGGCGGCAACCTGCTGATGATGAGCCTGCAACAGCCGGGGCCGCACGACCAGCGCGTGACCGAAAGCCGTGACGATGTGCTCGTCTACACCTCGGCGCCGCTCGACCGCCCGCTGATCGTGGCCGGCCCGGTGCGGGTCCGCCTGACCGCCATCACGGATGGACTCGACACTGACTGGACCGCAAAGCTCGTCGATGTGTACCCGGACGGGCGCTCCGTGAACCTGTGCGATGGCATCATCCGCGCCCGCTACCGCCGCTCGCGCCAGATACCCCAACTGCTCACGCCGGGTGAGGTGTACGGCTATGATATTGATCTGATCGCAACAGCCAATCGCTTCGCGGCAGGCCACCGGCTGCGTCTCGACGTGAGCAGCTCCAACTTCCCCCGCTTTGATCGCAACACTAACACCGGCGGCGACATCGCGACCGAATCCAGCGGCCGCCCCGCTGTTCAGCGGGTGCTCCACACCGCGGCGCGTCCCTCCTGGCTGGAGCTAACCGTCGTGCCCGAGTAGCGGAATGCCCGTGTTCGGGAGGCCAAAACGGGGGACAAAAGGCGGGGCCGTCCCCCAACACCCATCCCAAGGAAGTCGAACATGGACCGCGATCGCATTTGGGCACTGGCCGAGGCGCAACGGGCCTTCGTGGTCGCGGCGCGACGCCACATCCACCAGCGGCCGGAACTCAGCTTCCAGGAGCATGAAACCGCCGCGTTCGTGGCCGACCGGCTGCGCGAGGCCGGCTACGAGCCGCGCACCGGCATCGGC
This sequence comes from Dehalococcoidia bacterium, assembly GCA_038325665.1. Lineage (GTDB taxonomy): Bacteria > Chloroflexota > Dehalococcoidia > CAUJGQ01 > CAUJGQ01 > CAUJGQ01. Next base: position 2,073 of record JBBQJF010000097.1, read on the forward strand.
CGCGCGGGCACGGGTCTGGTCGCCGTGCTGGAAGGCGGGCGTCCAGGACCGGCGCTGGCGCTACGAGCCGACATGGACGCGCTGCCGGTCGAGGAGCACAACGACCTGCCGTTTCGTTCCGAGCGCACCGGTGTGATGCACGCCTGCGGCCACGATTCCCACACCGCGATGCTGCTGGCCGCCGCCCGCGCGCTGATGGATATCCGCGCCGAGGTACCCGGCCGGATCGTGTTTTTGTTCCAACACGCCGAGGAACTGCCGCCGGGCGGCGCGCTCGAGCTGATCGCTGACGGCGCGATGGACGGCGTGGACGCGGTGTTCGGCCTCCACCAGGGCACCGAGCTGGATGCCGGCCGCATGGCGGTCGCGCCGGGGCCGCGCACCGCATCGACCGACACCTTCGTGCTCACGGTCGTGGGTCGGGGCGGACACGGCGCCTTCCCACACCGTACGGTGGACGCGATCCAGATCGCGGCACAGGTCGTCGGGGCGCTGCACCAGATCGTCGCCCGCCGCGTGTCGCCGCTCGATCCGGCGGTACTCACGCTGGGTACGATCCACGGCGGTACCAAGGAGAACGTGATCGCCCACGAGGTTGTGCTCACCGGCACGGTGCGCACGCTCGACCCGGTCGTACGCGAGTTGATGCCGCGCGAGATTGAGGCGGTCGCCGGCGGTGTCGCGAGCGCCTGGGGTGCTGACTACAAACTCGACTACCTGCGCGGCTATCCCGTGCTCGTGAACGAGCCGGAAATGAGCGAGGTCGCCCGTCGCGCCGCCGAACTGATCCTGGAGCCGGGAGCGGTGGTGGCAAGTGGACCGGTGATGGCCGGGGAGGACTTCGCGCACTACTTGGGTGTGGCTCCGGGCGCGTTCGCGTCGTTGGGAGTCGGAACTCCCGGCACGACCAACCGGGGCGCGTCCCACTCCGGCGCCTTCACACTAGACGAGGCGGCGCTGCCGATCGGCGTCGCCTACTACCTCGGACTGGTCATGAACTTCGACGAGCTGCGCGGACGCGGTATCTGAGCCGGCGCCCGCGCCTGCCCTCATCCGCGAGGCCAAATTCACGATGTTTACCGGCGGTCGCGCGATGTCAACCCGGACGCGCGGGTTCCGCACCCACGGGACGCACTCAGCTTTGCGCCGCCGGTCGGGACCGGCGCGGATGTGGCTCAACGCGGCGATATTTCCCGATCACGCGGCCGTGACCACCCCGCGTCCTCCAAATCGCCCGCGCGCCGCGTTCATACGATTGTTGACATCTCCGGCCCACCCTGGATATCATGCCGGCAACTCTCAGAAAGCGACGGGACGCTCGATGATGTGCATCACCATCAATGTCCGCTCCCTCATGCCCCCGGCGGCACAGCCGTTTGGTGGCGGAGATATGAGTGGGATGAGTGCGTCCCCGAGGAGCCGCCGGCGCTGACGCCGCGCACTTCTCACGACACGCACGACATGCCCACTCCAGCGCACAGACGCGAGTGGGCCTTTTGTTGTGCGGCGCTGTCGCCCCCGCGACCGTTCCCCCATTGTACCCCCGACCCACTCAAGCCGACCGTGGGCGTTCGCGCCCGCGCATCGGACGACACGAGCAGCCCCCGTGAGCCGTGGGCGCGCCTGCCCGGAAGGAGGACGCGATGTGTGACACCGCCACATGACCACCAACTGCCCCCGAACCATCAGGAGATTCGGTTATGAACTGGCACTTACTTGAGATGCAACTCGCCTATCGCCGCGAGGAGCTGGCGAACCCGACCAAGGAAGAGTTCTACCGTCGCGCGTGGGCTGAGCGCGAGGGCGCACGGCGTACGTCCGTGTGGCGGCTGTCCGCCGTGTGGCTGGGCGACCGCCTGGTCAGCGCCGGCGAGCGGCTGCGCGGGCGCGCCTCGGCCGCCGCCGAATCGCGGATCGCCGCGGCGTGAACCTGCCCTCACGCCGCGGACGGGGCGGGCACTCTGACGTGCTTAGGGATAAGGAGCGGCGGTGGGTCGTTGGCGGAAGGCAGTGGACTGCCTGCTATCGACCCACCGCTTATGAATCATGGAACGTCCACGGGCGCACTATCGCGATCTTCTGGCCCGCTATCTGACGCCGCAGTGGCGGCGGGCGGTAGCGCTCGCGCTGCTGCTGTTCACCGTTACCGGCCTCCAGCTACTTAACCCGCTGATCATCCGCCGCTTCATCGATCAGGCGATGGGTGGAAGCGCCGCGGACACACTCGCCGTGATCGCGGCGGCCTTCATGGTCGTGGCGATCGCCACCCAGGCCGTGTCAGTCGCGGCGACCTATCTGAGCGAGCAGGTCGGTTGGACGGCAACCAACCTTCTTCGACGCGATCTGACGATGCATTGTCTGCGGCTGGACATGCCGTTCCACGCCACCCACACCGCGGGCGAGCTGATCGAGCGGATCGACGGCGATGTCACCGCGCTCGCCAACTTCTTCTCGCAGTTCGTGATCCGCGTTCTGGGCAGTGGTCTGCTGCTGCTCGGGGTGCTGGCGCTGACATTCCGGGAGGATGCGCGGATCGGCCTCGCTCTCGGCGCATTCGTGCTGGTCGCGGCGGCGGTGCTCAGCCGGATCCACAGTTTCGGCGTGCCGTATGTCACTGCCGATCGCGAGGCCGCCGCCCGGTTGTTCGGCTTCATCGAGGAACGGCTGGCGGGCGCCGACGACATCCGCGCGAACGGCGCCGGGCCGCACGCCATGCGCGGCTACTACCAGTCTGGCCGCGCGGCATTCCGGTCGGCGCGGAAGGCGGCGGTGGTCAACGCGGGCCTGGTCAGCGCGACGATGCTGCTGCTCATGCTCGGCTACGCGCTGGCGCTGGCGCTGGGCGCCTACCTGTATCGGGCGGGTGAGATCACGCTCGGCACGGTCTACCTGCTGTTCCAATACACGGAGTTGTTGCGCCGGCCGCTGATGCAGGTCACCCAACAACTGCGCGAGTTCCAGCAGGCGGGAGCGGGCGCGGTGCGCGTGCGCCAGTTGCTCGACATCCCGGCCGCGGTCCCCGACCGCGCGGGCGAGCCGCTGCCGGACGGCGCCCTCACGGTGGCCTTCGATGACGTGTCGTTTGCCTACGATGACGAGGGTCCGGTGCTGAGTGATATCTCATTTCGGGTGGAGGCCGGCTCCGTGCTCGGTGTGCTCGGGCGGACGGGCAGCGGCAAGACCACACTCACGCGACTGCTGCTGCGCCTATACGATCCCACGTCGGGCACGATCAGGCTGGGGGATATAGATACCCGCGCGGCCGGCGTCGCCGGATTGCGGCAGCGCGTCGGCGTGGTCACGCAGGACATTCAGCTTTTCCAAGCGACGGTGCGGGAGAACTTAACGCTGTTCGATTCGGGCATTCCTGACGACCACATCATCCGCGTGCTCACCGACCTCGGACTCGACGGCTGGCTCGCGTCGCTCGCCGGGGGTTTGGACACCGAATTGGAGCCGGCCGCGGGCGGGCTATCGGCGGGTGAGGCGCAGTTACTCGCCTTCGCGCGGGTTTTTCTGCGCGACCCCGGCCTCGTCATTCTGGACGAGGCGTCGTCGCGCCTCGATCCGGCCACCGAGCGGTTGATCGAGCGGGCCGTGGGCCTGCTGCTTAGCGGCCGCACCGGCATCATCATCGCCCACCGGCTCGCGACCGTGCAGCGTGTAGACCACATCCTCATCCTCGAAGACGGTCGAATTGCCGAGCAGGGCACGCGGCGCGCGCTGGCCGCCGACCCCCGGTCCCGTTTCTCGGGGCTACCGCGGGCGGAGTCGGGTGGGGCAGTGACGGCGCGGGGCGACGCGGGCGACGAGACGGACCCGCGCCCGCTGCTGCTGGTCGGGGATGAGGGAGCGTAGATGATACCGTGGCTCGCCGGCCTTCCCTTATTCCGCCGCCGTCCGGCGTCCGCGGCCCCGGCGGGGACACCCACTTGGCGGTTCGCGTGGGCGACCGCGTGCTCACGCCCGTGGCTGTTCGGAGTGAGCTTCGCGCTGTGGGTGCTCTTCTACATCACGCCGCTGGCGACCGGGCTGATCCTGCGTGCCTTCTTTGACGCGCTCACGGGTGACACCCGGTACGGGCTGACCGTGTGGGCGGTTGTCGGCCTGCTGCTGGCGGCCGAGACGGCGCGGGCGGCGATGTTTTTTGTCGCGGCGGCGGTATGGGACACGTGGTTCCTGACGATGATGGCGCTGCTGCGGCGCAACATGCTGGCCGGATTCGTGCTCGGTCCCGGCGCACGGGCGTTGCCGGAATCTCCCGGCGACGCGGTCAATCGGTTCCGCGACGACGTCGAGGAGTTCCTGGTGTTCATCGACACCTGGCTCGACATGACCGGCGAGGCGGTCTTCACCGGCATCGCCCTGGTGATCATGCTGCGTATCGACGCGCGCATCACACTGCTGATCATCACTCCACTGGCCGCGATCGTGCTCATCACTCGGATGGTGACGGCGCGCATTCATGGGTATCGCCGCGCCAGCCGCGAGGCGGCGGGCCGCGTGGCGGGCTTTCTCGGGGAGATGTTCGGCGCGGTGCAGGCGATCAAAGTCGCCGCCGCCGAGTCGCACGTCGTCCGCCGGTTCGACCTGCTCAATGACACGCGCAAGCACGCGGCCGTCCGTGACCGGGTGTTCACCGAGATGCTGGACTCGTTCAACGTGAACACCGTCAATCTCGGCATCGGTATCACGCTGATCCTGGCGTCACGCTCGATGCGCGCCGGCACGTTCTCGGTTGGCGACTTCGCTCTGTTCGCGACCTATCTCGGCTCGGTCACCGCCCTGCCGCGCTGGATCGGACGGTTGATGACTCGGCGGCGACAGGCGGGTGTCTCGGTCGAGCGGATGCTGGAGTTGGTGCAGGGCGCGCCGCCGGCGGCGCTGGTGGACGGCGGCCCGTTGTATCTGCGCGGCCCATTGCCCGCGGTCCCGCCAACCCCCGCGCGTGGACGCGACCGCCTGGACGTATTGGACGTGGAGGGATTGACCTGCCGCCACCCCGGCGCGATGCGCGGCATCGAGGGCATCTCGCTGCGGATCAGCCGCGGCTCGTTTACCGTCGTCACGGGTCGGATGGGCGCGGGCAAGACGACGCTCCTTCGCACGCTGCTGGGCCTGCTGCCGCGCGATGCCGGCGTGATCCGCTGGAATGGCCGTGTGGTCACCGACCCGGCCTCGTTTTTCGTTCCACCGCGGTCCGCCTATACCCCGCAGTCGCCGCGGCTGTTCAGCGAGACGCTGGGCGACAACATCTTGATGGGACAATCGGAGCAGCGGATGACTCTCGACAGCGCGATCCGGCTGGCCGTGATGGAGGCCGACCTCGCCACGATGGAACACGGCGCCGCGACGCGGATCGGCACGCGGGGCGTGCGGCTCTCCGGCGGACAGGCCCAGCGCACCGCCGCGGCGCGGATGTTCGCCCGCGACGCCGATTTGTTCGTGGTGGACGACTTGTCCAGCGCGCTCGATGTTGAGACGGAGCGGCTACTATGGGAGCGGCTGTTCGCGCGTACCGGCACGACCGGTCTGGTCGTCTCCCACCGCCACGCCGCGCTGCGCCGCGCCGACCATATTGTCGTGCTCAAGGACGGCATGGTCGAGGCCGAGGGCACACTCGACGAACTGCTGGCGACGTCCGATGAAATGCGTCACCTGTGGTACGGGCACGCCGGCGACGCGGGCGAGGCGCAGGAAGGGGACGAGCCGCCGCCGGCGCCTGGCTCGGCGACCGGCGCTCGCGACATCCAGGCCGGCCGTGAGGAACGGTTGTGATCGCATTCATTGGTCTTGATTTGGCGTGGTCGCCGCGCAACGCCAGCGGCGGCGCCGTGGTCGTGGGCGATGCCGGCGGCGGCACACTCGCGGATGTCTCGCTGCTGGCCGGCGACGACGAGATTGTCGCCTACGTCGAGCGTTTCGCGGGATTGGGACCGGCCATTGTCGCGGTCGATGCGCCGCTGTGGGTGCCGAATCTCGAGGGGCGGCGACCGGCAGAGGCGGCTATCAGCGCGGCGTTCCGTACTCACCAGGCGGGCGCGCACCCTGCCAACCGGCGACGGCTAACCTTTGACGGGGTGGTGCGCGGCGAGGCGTTGGTGGCGGCGTTCGAGGCGCGTGGTTTCGCCCATCTCCCCACCGTCGCGGCGGGCGTCCCGGTACGGCAGGTGATCGAAGTCTTCCCCCATCCGGCGATGGTCGCGATCTTCGGTCTGAACCGCACGATCAAGTACAAGGCGCGGCCCAACCGCTCCATGGACGTGAGGCTGAGCGAGTGGCTCCGCTACCAGGAGTTGCTGCGTGGGTTGACCGCGGCCGACCCTCCACTCCGCGGGCATGATGCGCTGCTCTCGCGGGATGTCTCGCCGTTGCGCGGCGCCCGACTGAAAGCGTATGAAGACCAGGTCGATGCGCTGATGTGCGCCTATATCGCGATGTACGCCTTCCGCTGGGGCGACCATCGCTGCCGGACTTTTGGGACCATGGAAGAGGGTTACATCTACACGCCCGTGCCCGCGTCGATGATCGATGACGGGGGTTAGGCAAAAGGTCACAGGTCGTAGGTCATAGACATCGGTGGGGGCGAAACCCTCCAGATCGGAGGCGGGATACGGAGGCTACAACAGTGACGCGGGACGAGGCCGAGCGGTTCGAGATCGAGTGGATCGCGGCATGGAATCGAAATGATGTCGAGGCGGTGGTTTCGCACTTCGACGAGAAGGCGCGGTTCACCAGTCCACGCGCGGCGGCGACGGTGGGCACGGCGACGGTGGACGGCAAAGACGCACTGCGGGCCTACTGGCTGGCGGCGGTGGCGCGGATCAGCAGCCGGCACTTCACCTTCGATCACGCGGCATGGGACCCGGAGCGCCGCCAACTTGCCGTGGTCTACAACGCCCAAATCGACGGCAAGACCACCCGCGCCGTGGAAATCATGCGCTTTGACCCGGCGGGAAAAGTGGTCGAGGGTGAGGCGCTGTACGGCGCGGTGGTCTGAATGGGCACGCGGACTGGCAACCAGACGGGACAAGTGGGGGCGAGCGATGCAGAGCGGCTTCATCCAGACCAGCGACCTGCGGATGCACTATCTCCAGGCCGGCACCGGCGAGCCGGTCATCCTGATTCACGGCTTCCCCGAGACCAGCCACGAGTGGCGGCGGCAATTCCCGGCGCTGGCGGAGCGATACGCGGTGTTCGCACCCGACACGCGCGGTTTCGGCCGGACCGACAAGCCCGACATCCGGGTCAGTCGGTCCCTGCTCGCGGGCGACATCGTGCGGTTCATGGATGCGCTCGGCATCGAGCGGGCGGCGGTCGTGGGCCACGACTGGGGCGGAATCATCGCCTTCAAGCTGGCAATCGACTGGCCGGAACGGGTGACGCGGCTCGCTCTGCTCGACACGCTTTGCACCGTCTGGTCACCGCGTGCCGTCCACGGTTACTGGTTCAAAGCGCGGCCGCTGCCGGAGGAGTTCTTCGCGCGCTTCCACCGCCAGTTCATCGAGACAGTCGTGCGCGGCACGCGCGATCCCGTGCTTCCCGCGCGCCCGACCAGCCCTTGGGGGGCACGCACAGCCGCGCCCGCCGCTTGGGCGTCCGCGGACGATCTCCGGCATTACGTCGACGCCTTCGCCGATCCGGCGTCGCACCGCGCGGCGATCTCCTACTATCGATATGCCCTCCCCTTCCACCGCGTCATCCCTGACGAGGCTGCCCGGCATGGTGAGCGGTTCGAGTCGCTGGACGAGGCCCGCGTGGCCGACATGTGGTTGCATCCTGACGGGCTGGAGGCGCACCCACTGTACTCCGACTTCATGGACTATGGCCCCGAGGACCGCCACAAGCGGTTCGATCGCCCGGTGCTGTGGATGTTCGGCAATTATCTCGGCCGCGGCGGTCGCGGCGCGACCACCGATGTTCCCCGAGGAAACCCGTTCGTTGATCAGTTCAGTCGCTATTTCCCCAACCTCCGCGTCCACCGCGTCGATGCCGGACACTTCTTCCCCGAAGAGGCGCCGGAGGTGACAAACGCGGCGCTACTCGCCTTTCTGGGCGAGGACCGCGCCGAGCCGCGCCATGCGGAGGGCAATTGAACTGATAAACTGCGACCAGGGTAATGGCTGATGAAAAACAGGCGCGGGAGCGCCCGCTCGCGACGCCACTCGCGGACCCCTGGGATGGAGCGCCATGACCACGACCACAACGCTCACACTTGATGACTTCCTCGAGTTTCCGGAGACGAAACCCGCTCGGGAGTATGTGTGCGGCGAGGTGATTCGCAAGCCAATGCCGAGCTACGCGCATTTCCTGATTCAGGGCTTCCTTGTGACCTTGCTCCAGCAATTCCTCGAGCGCGCTCATTTGGGAGTTGCCGGTCCCGAGCTTCGGTGCACCTTTGGCAGCGTTGGACGCCGCCGCTCGCTGGTCCCTGATGTCGCGTTCATCGCGTGGGACAGACTCCCACCAGGGGACGCGCGCAAGGTGGCGCATTTTGACGCCCCACCAAACCTCGCCATCGAGGTGCTGTCGCCGCGCCAGTCGGTCGGCCGGATGGTGGATAAGGCGCACTTCTACCTGCGGCACGGCGTCCAGATGGTTTGGATTGTCGATCCGGCCAAGGAGACCATAACTGTTCTCGCCGTGGATACCGATCCGGTGACGCTCACCTCCGGCGCCACCCTGGACGGCGGTGAGGTTCTGCCCGGCTTTTGCGTCGAGCTGAGCGCGATCTTTGCGCGGTTGCTGCCTCACCCGTCCAAAGCATCGCCGCCTAGTTCCGAGGAAGAGTGATGACCACGACCGCCACGCTCACGCTCGATGACTTCCTCAAGCTGCCAGAGACCGAGCCGGCAAGTGAGTTCGCGTGCGGGAGGGTTGCGCAAAAGCCGATGCCTGGACTCACGCACTCTATCGTTCAGGGACTCGTGGTCGCCATGCTTCGCCAGTTTTTACGCCGGACGCGGTTAGGACTCGCGGGTACTGAATTGCGCTGCATCTTCGGCGCGCCAGGAGAAGAGCGGGCGTTTGTTCCCGATGTGGTGTTCATCAGTAGTGCGCGCCTCCCGCGGGGGGATTTTCGGGACACGCTCCAGTTCCGTATGGCGCCGGACCTTGCCGTCGAAGTGCTATCTCCCGGTCAGCATGTCGGGCGATTCACGCAAAAGGTGCAGTTGTATCTCCGTCATGGGGTCCGATTGGTATGGGTGATTGACCCCGTGGCGGAGACTGAGACGATCCATTCCCCGAGCAAGTATCCCGTCACGTTATCGGCGGGCGATGAACTCGCGGGTGAGGAGGTGCTACCCGGTTTCGCACTCGCGGTGGCCGGCATCCTCGCCGAATTGTCGTTCGCGGTTAGCTTTGATGATGGCGACGTCGCCTCGACGAACGAGATCTCGTAGTGGTTCCGCATCAACTGGCGGACACAGGACTATCATAAGGAAGGTCATCCGTTCCCTGCGAAGGAACGGGGCCGTGGCTCAGACGCTCCGCCGTCACGGTGCTACCTCGGTTCTCCCTCGCGAAAGCGGTAGCCGACGTTTCGAATGGTCTCGATGAAGGTGTGGCTGCCGTCCTCGATCTTCGCCCGCAAGCGACGGATATGGACATCGACGGTGCGAGAGCCGCCGTAATAGTCATATCCCCAGACCCGATTGAGCAGCGTCTCACGGCTGAAGACGCGGTCGCGGTTGCTGGCGAGGAACCGCAGCAGCTCATATTCTTTGAACGTCAGCTCCACATTCCGGCCGGCGATGGTGACGCGGTAATTGGCAAGGTCGATCACCAAATCACCGAAGCGCAGAATGTGCTCCGGCTCGCTCACGCGCCGCCGCGCGGACGCCACCCGCAACCGCGCCGTCAATTCCTCGGAGGTCGCTGGCCACACCACGAAGTCATCGACGTGCGGCCCCGCCTCATAGGCGGAAAGGGACTCGGAGCCGAGCACCGCCACGATAGGAGTTCGCTCGGTGATGTGCTCGTCTGCCAACAACTCATCGAACAGGGACCGGGATGCCGCAGAGAACTCCACCAGCGCGACATCCGGCGCGGCCTCGCGCAACCGCTCGATCGCGCTCGTGGCCGCGACCGGGTACGAATCGAAGGCGAGCCGGCGGAGCGCGTCGCACAGCCGTAGACCACTTTCGTCAGTCAGTCCGATCACGGCAACGTGCGCCACATCCCCACCTTGCCGCGCGCCATGTCCCTAGGAATCACACCGCCGCGGCCGCGGTCGAGACTCGTGGTGACGCGGCCCCTCCACGAGGCCAGCGCGCCGCCATCAGTATAGCGGCGGGTCGCGGCCAATGCCTGATTCACGCAACATCGCGATCCGGTGGGGCGGGTGATAGCACCCGACGCTGTCCGACGATAGCATAGAAGAGGGCACGGGGAGCACTACCATGAGCATCCAGGAACGCACGCGCAAACCGGCATGGCTGAGGGTGCGCGCGCCCGGTGGACCGAACTACGTGCGACTCAAGACCTTGATGCGTACACAAGGGCTGAACACGGTGTGTGAGGAGGCGCGCTGTCCCAACATCGGTGAGTGTTGGGAGGCCGGCACCGGCACATTCATGATTCTCGGCGATACCTGCACGCGCGCCTGCTCGTTCTGCGCGGTGACCACCGGTCGTCCTCAAGCGCTCGACCACGAGGAGCCGGTCCGTGTGGCCCAGGCCGTCGCCACGATGGGACTGCGGCACGCGGTTGTGACCAGCGTCAACCGCGACGACACGCCCGACGGCGGCGCGACGGTGTTCGCTGACACGATCCGCTGGATTCGCCGTCTCTCCCCCGGCACGAGCATTGAGGTGCTGATCCCCGACTTCATGGGCAACTGGGATGCGCTCGGCACGGTGATGGACGCGCGGCCCGAGATCCTCAACCACAACACGGAGACGGTACCGCGACTGTACCCGCGCGTTCGCCACCGGGCGCGCTATGAGCGCACGCTCGAACTGTTGGAGCGGGCGAAGCTGCTCGACCCCGGCGCGATCACCAAGACCGGTGTCATGCTCGGTTTGGGTGAAACGCGCGACGAACTGCACGAGGTGATGGCTGACCTGCGCATGGTCGAGGTCGATGTGCTGACCGTGGGCCAGTATCTTCGCCCGACCGGCGCCGCCCGCAACGTCCCGGTCGAGCGCTATGTGCCGCCGGAGGAGTTCGATCAGATCCGTCACGAGGCGCTGGCGCTTGGCTTTCGCCATGTCGAGTCCGGACCGCTGGTGCGTAGCTCATACCATGCCGAGCGCCAGGTTCCGGACGGATCCCGCGGTCCGCGCGCCGGCCTCGTGCTGCCGGTTCTCGGCAGCCGGCCAATCTCGTGAATGTGGCGTGACTGTCGCCGGGACCTCGTACGTCCTCTGACCAACGGCGCGCCCTCATTCGCCCCTTGGCGTTTCCTGCCCGCGTGGCGTTCGTGCAGACGGCCAGCATGACGCTATGAACGAAACCGGCCGCTCTCAACGGATGGCGGCGTGAACCTTCGAGGGAGTTCTGATACACTCGGCGCGATATGAATGATGTGCTGATCGTCGATTATGGGGCGGGCAATCTTCGAAGCGTGGCGAAGGCGGTCGAGCGCGCCGGCTACCGGCCGCGGGTCTCGGACGATGCCCGCGCTCTTGATGACGCCCGCGTGGTGATCGTCCCTGGCGTGGGCGCGGCGGCGGATACCATGCGGAATCTGCGTGAGCACGGCATGGTCGAGCCACTGCGTGCCGTGATTGCCGCGCGGAGGCCGTTTCTCGGCGTGTGCATGGGCATGCAGGCGCTATTCACCTCTAGTGATGAGGACGGCGGTCAGGAGTGTCTCGGCATCGTGCCCGGCGTCGTCCGTCGCCTCACCGGCGAACTGAAGGTGCCGCACATGGGCTGGAACAACCTGCATCAGCGCCGGCCGCACTGGATATTCGACGGCATTCCCGACGACGCATACGTCTATTTCGTCCACAGCTTCTATGGCGAGCCCGAGGATCCGGAGGTCGTCATCGGCGATACCGAGTACGGCCGCACGGTGCCGGCGATGATCGCCTATGAGAGTGTCGTCGCCACCCAGTTCCACCCCGAAAAGAGCGGCGAGCACGGCCTGCGCATCTACGCGAACTTCCTCAAACATGCGCTCGGCGAGTGATCCCCCGGCTGCTGTCCGTCGCGCGGGCGACGTCATCCAGCCGTCATCAGGCCCCCTAGGACACCCCATGCCGTTTGAGGTCATTCCATCGATCGACATCCGCGCCGGCCGGTGTGTACGGCTGTACCAGGGCGACTACGCGCGAGAGACGGTATACGACGACGATCCGGCCGCCGTCGCGCGCCGGTGGGCGGGGTACGGCGTGGCGCGCGTACACATCGTCGATCTCGATGCGGCGCGCGGCGGTCCCACGACGAACGCAACGCTCATTCGCGCTGTCGCCGCGGAACTGGCGGTCCCGATTCAGGTCGGGGGCGGCATCCGCGACGAGGCATCAGCGCGCGCCTATCTGGACGCGGGCATCGGGCGCGTGGTGCTGGGCACCGCCGCCGTCCGCGACCCGGCGCTTGTGAAGCGGCTGGTGCGCGATGCGCCCGAGTCGGTGGTCGTCGCGGTCGATGCCCGCGATGGCATCGTACGGACAGAGGGGTGGACGGAATCCGGTGGGGTGACCGCGGTCGCGTTGGTGCGCCAAATGACGGCGCTCGGCGTCCGCCGCTTTCTGTACACCGACATCGCCCGCGACGCGACACTGACTGAACCAAACTACGACGCCCTACGCGAGTTGGTCGGTTCGACGACAGCAGCGGTGATCGCCTCGGGCGGCATCGCCCGCGCTGGCCAGCTTCCACGACTGGCGGAGTGCGGCGCGGAGGGCGCGATCATCGGCCGTGCCCTGTACACGGGCGACGTGGACCTTGAGGAAGCGTTGCGCATCGTCTAGGGTAGAATACGCGGCGGTGCGCTCTCCGAGATCCCCATGGCGTACGCGTAACCCGCGGGCCATTCGCCACGCGGACAACGTCGCCGACCCTTCCTGTCCCCCCCGGCGGGTCGGGACTCGATGCGCTTTGCAGGGAGCCGCCCGCTCCCTGAGACGCCGCCGAGGTGAGAGCAAGATAGGCGTAGGGGGTCAACGCCCCAGCACCGAACACCTACCACCTAACACCCAACACCCACCCCGAGGGAGTCGACATGGCTGTCCGCGACCGGACCCTTTCGCCCGCCGCGCTCTCGGACCGGCGCGGGCTAGCGCTGCTGGCCGGTCTGGTAATCGTGTTTATGCTGTCGGGGGCGAGCGGCCTGATCTATCAAGTCGTGTGG
>JBBQJF010000098.1:0-15129 GCA_038325665.1 Dehalococcoidia bacterium
GCACATTCTCGACAAGAACGGCGAGAAGATGTCCAAATCACGCGGCAACGTGGTCAACCCATGGGAGATGCTCGATACGTTCGGCGCCGACGCTCTCAGGTGGTATCTGTACACCGCCTCGCCGTACGGTCAGCCGCGCAAGTTCGACCCGGAGCAGATTGGCAAAACCCAGCAGAGCTTCTTCTCGACGCTGTCGAACACCTACTCATTCCTGGTCACCTACGCCAACATCGACGGCTGGACGCCGGGGACAGCGACGGACGACGACACGCCGGGCGCGGAGGAGCCGGCCGAGCTTGACCGTTGGGTGCTCTCGGAGTTGAACCTGGTGGTGGCGCGGGTCACACGCGAGATGGAGGCCTACAACGCGACCGAGGCCGGTCGCGCAATCGACGCGTTCGTTGAAGATCTGTCGAACTGGTACGTTCGCCGGTCGCGGCGGCGTTTCTGGAAGACACGGGCGGACGCCGATAAGCTGCGCGCCTATCACACCCTGCACACCTGCCTCGTGACCGTCGCGCGGCTGATGGCGCCGCTGGCCCCCTTCACCGCCGAAGCATTGTGGCAGAACTTGGTCCGCTCGTGGGACAGCTCCGCGCCGGAGAGCATTCATCTTGCCTCGTGGCCGGACGCGCGGAATGAGTTGATCGACGAGCGGCTGTCGGCGGATATGCGGCTGGTCATGCGGCTGGTCAGCCTCGGCCGCGCCGCGCGCTCGCGTACCGGCATCAAGGTCCGTCAACCCCTGGCGGGAGTGGTGATCGGCACGCGCACCCCGGAGGAAGGTGAAGCGGTGGAGCGGTTGAGCGGCCAACTGCTCGATGAACTCAATGTTAAGTCGCTTCGGATTGCTGGGAGTGAATCCGAACTAGTCGAGTACGACGTGAAGCCAAACTTCGCGACACTGCGGCAGCGGTTCGCGCCGGCAATCGGTGAGATCCGCGCGGCGCTGGGTCAGATGGACCCGCGCGCCGTTGCCGCCGCCGTGCGGTCGGGACAATCGGTTGAGGTCGCCGGGCGGATGCTCGATCCCGGCGACGTGCTGGTCACCGCGAAGGAGCGGTCAGGGTTCGCGGTCGCGCAGGAGGCCGGCTACACTGCCGCTCTCGATACAACGGTGACACCCGATCTCGCGGACGAGGGGCTGGCGCGCGAACTGGTCCACCGGCTCCAGACGATGCGGAAGGACGCGGGCTTTGAGATCGCCGACCGCATCGTCACCTACTACGAGGGCGATGGTGATCTGGGGCGGGTGATGCAGCGCCACGGCGCGTACATCGCCGGCGAAACCCTCTCCCGCGAACTGGTGAGCGGGCCGCCGCTCGATGACGCCTTCGCCGAGGAGCATCGCGTGGATGGCCGAACGGTCCAGCTCGCGGTGCGGCGGGCGGACTAACGTGGGATCATGGGTGTCCTATGGTGAAGACGCCCCACCGCGTGGCCCTGACGACGATAGCCCCGCCGGTGTCGCGGTGACGATGCACGCGTACGCACGCGTCGCCGCGTCCGGTGGGGTCGCGCGGTGGTCGGGGAGTGCGCGAATGGAGATCGAGCGCCATTGCGTCTCAAGGGTCCGGCGCACGGGCCGTGCGCGACACGCGCCTCAGCGCGGGGACGCCGCTGGATTCGGGACTCGGGTCACGCGGGGAGAACGCGTGTCAGCATGGGACCGGCCGCTTATACTTTGCCGGCCGCGTTGCGCGAGACACGCTTATAGGCACGCCGAACGGTCGCGGTCGCATCGGCCGCCGGGAGCTTCGCGGTTCCTTCAGCGAGGTCGTGCGACGAGCGGCGGATTCGCAACGCCGCCGGAGTCTCCTCCTCCCCCACCAGCCGCGCGAACTCGTCCATCGCCAGAGCGGGGAGTATCTCGTAGTTCACATTTCCCCGAGCCGCCTCGCGGATAAGCACGCGGGCGACGGTTTCGATGTCCGGCGCTTCGAGAACCGTCAGGTAGTCGTATGGACCGAGCAAGGCATAACTGACCAACACCCGCGCGCCGGCGTCCTCGGCGCGCGCCACGGCCTTCCTGTGGCGCGCGGCCAGGCCATCGAGGGTGCGTTGTCTGCCAGCCGTCGTCGCTCGACCCAGCGCGATGAAGATTCCCATCACAACTCCTCTCGGCGCTCGCGTCCAAGGCCGGCCTGCCGCGCCCGCGCCGGGGACGCTGCCCGTGCCGGCCGATTGTCCATGCGAGCGATCAGCCAACCGCCGACGGCAAGCGCCGCTGACGCCAACCCGGACACGAGCGCGGCGACCACGATTGTCATCGTCACGTCACGGGCAATACGCGCCACCACCGCGCTGGCGACCGACCCGTCTGACATGACCATCCAACCCACGCCCCGTACGACCAACGCGCCAACGGCCGCGAGTAGCGAGCCAACCGTTAACGCGCTGCCCACCGCGAGGGCACGGCGCGACGATTCGATTTGTATCGCGAGGAGCGCGGTGACGGCGACGGCGCCGACGGCCAGTATCCGGCTAAGGTTCACCAGCCGGCCGTGTTGCCGAGCCGTCAGCAGATCTATCGAACGTCGCACCATCCACTGTGACGAGAGTGGGGCGGGCGCGGACACCTCGCGCACGCCGCTGACCCGGAAGGCGCTATGACCCTCGACGTACACCCAACGAACCATCGCCTCGACCGTAGCGCGACGCAGGTCATCGCCGCCGGTTGCCGCCGCCTCGCGCCGAACCTCCACCGGCACGACCAGCCCTGGTACCACGACCGACGACGTGGCGTCGCGACCCGCGGCCTCCAACTCGGTCGCGTGCGCGGCCAGCGATTGATCAAGATCGGTGATCGCCGGTAGGGTCGCGCGCAGCGTTCGTCCGGCCGCGCCTGGACTGGTCGCCAGCGCAAGCGCATGCACGCCGAGGGTCGCCGCCATGATCAGCGCGAGCAACAGACCGGCGGCGCGCGCGCCGCCGGACGAGCGGCTCTCGCGCGACTGCCGCGCGGTCCACGCCGATCGCGGTGGCACGCGATACGCGCCCGGGTGCGGTGGCCGGCCTCGCTGCTGCATCGCGATCTCCATGGCGGACGGATGTCGGCGTGTCTCTACCCCGAGCATTGTACGGCGCACGCCTGCCGGCGGCGAGTTATGGATAGCATCGTCATGCGATTGAGCAGTGCATGACCCGGGTTCCCTCGACGGGGCGACCCGGCGGGTCGTCCGCGTCCACGGGATAATTCAACGCCTGGTCGGACATCGCACGCGGCCATGCTCAGGGGCAGCCCGTGCGGTCGCTCCGATGGTGGCACACCAATCGCGACGACGCGAGGGGCGCTCGGACGCGCCGCCCCGGCCCGTCTCGTCGCCCACGCGGGCGCGGGCGCATCGTCATTGGACGAAAGACTCAGGGCAATGCGTCACCCGCGACGCTTGCCGAAGCGCTCAATCTCGGACAACAAGCGTGCCGGCGACGATATCGTGAAGGGCGCGGCGGCGGGGATGACCGAGCGCCAGCGCGACGCTGATCAGGGGTACCAGCAGCGCCAGACCTGTCGCGACGAGCACCCGTGGGACCACCGGGGTTTGCAATAGATACGCCAGCGCCGCCACCGGCGCCACGCCGGCGAGCGGCAGACTCTCCAACAGATACACCACCATCCGGGGTAACGCCCGCGCGAGCGACGGATTTCTGCCGCGCCCATCGACAATGCGAAGATTCATCGCGAGCTTCCCGATGGTACGACCGTGCGCGGTCCAGCCGTGGAGGGTCATGACCAACCAGATTGGCGCTGCCAGTGACGCGACAATCAGCGCCGCGTAGATCGCGCGTTCGGACGGATCCTTCCGCCCCATATCGCTGTTGATCAGCAGCAACAAGCCGGCGCTGGCCGCACACAGACAACTGATGATGAAGGCGACCAGACTGTCAAGCAGGTACGCCGCCAGCCTGCTGCCGAATCCGGCGGGTTCCACGATCAGGTGACGTTCGGTGCCATCTGCCACAACCACTGATGATTCCTCACGCCGCCCCGCCATGCCATGCCGCTGTACCACTTCACGATGTCACGCGGCAAGCGTGCGCGGCGGATGTCCGTCCTTACCGAGGTTCCGTTCGTCACGGTGCGCGCGTTTAGTCGCCAGCGGCCGGCCTCGCGCGCCGCGAGGAGGCGCTCCCGCTTCGGTCCAGCGGTCCGCGTCACGGGTGCCCGTCCTCCCACGACCGGCGGCTGACAACCGTCCCAGTCCGCAACCTCAATGGTATCATCGTGGGTTGCCGGGACAGGGCCAGCCGTACGGCAGCATGCTACGGTTATAGGGAAGAAACGCTGTCGATGACTTCGCCGGGAGGATCAGGTGACGACGACCACGGACCGGTGGCGGCTCGCGATCGCGCTGATTGCCGTGTGTGTGCTGTGGTCGGTACTGGCCGCCGCGGCTGGTGCGGCGCTGCTGCGCGCTGCTGGCCCGGACAACTTCAATCTCATTCGCTGGGAGTTGACGCGACTGCCACGCAAGTACGTCCACGCGGCCGGCGCGCGGCTCCGCGACGAGCCGGCGGCAGGTCGCGATGCCGTCCCGCGGTATTTCGCCGTCGAGAACCAGGTGGACAACGCCTCAGCGCCGTCCGCCGGACGCGGCGGGATGGGTAGCGAGACCGGCATCTCAGCGCGGAATCCGCGTCCGGCGGCGGAGTCGGTGGTCGAGCGGGAGCTGGCCCGCGCGGTGCGCGAGCAAGGGCTGGCGCGACGTGGTATGTTCCTCCCGGGCGCGGGTCTCGTGTGGCCACCGGTGGATGTCGCCTTCGACGATGCTCCCAGTGTGCTGGTGCTTTCGCCGCGCGAGCGCGTGCAGCTAACCGGCTCGCGACTGCTACGTCCCGGCCTCAGCGAATCGGAGATGCGCCGGATCGAGGCCGCCGAGGAACAGCGGGGGCAATCCGCGATCGTGGAGCCGCTGAGCGGGTTTGCCGCGTACCCGAGCGTGGTCACGACCAGCAATGGACCGCGAGCGGCGATCATCACGGCCGCTCACGAGTGGGTGCATCACTACCTGGCATTCTTTCCCCTGGGCGCCGCGTATCAGTCGTCAGCGGACGCGCGCACGATCAATGAGACGGTCGCCGGCATCGCCGGCCGTGAGTTGGGGACGCGAGTCATCGACCGTCTGATGCTGCCGCCGGCCGAGCGCCCGACGCCGGCAGTCGATACCGGGGCCATCCTCCGCGATCTCCGGCGCGAGGTGGACCGGCTGCTAGCCGGGGGCGATATCGCCGGCGCCGAGCGGCGGATGCACGAGGTGCGGGACGAGCTGGCGGCGCGGGGCCAAGACTACCGGCGTATCAATCAGGCATTCCTCGCCTTCCACGATCTCTACGCCGACGCGCCGTCCGCGACCAGCCCGATCGGACCGCGCCTTCAGCGATTGCGCGCGCTCTCGCCCGACCTCGCGACATTCATGCACACGGTACGCGACATAACAACCGTGACGGAGTTGAGCCGGCTGGTTGACGAGGCGGAAACGCGGGAGCGCCGCTAGG
The DNA here is from genome assembly GCA_038325665.1 of Dehalococcoidia bacterium. GTDB lineage: Bacteria > Chloroflexota > Dehalococcoidia > CAUJGQ01 > CAUJGQ01 > CAUJGQ01. The sequence goes on from JBBQJF010000098.1 coordinate 5,497, forward strand.
CGGGTGGCCGCGGCGAGCCGTCAGCGGCGTCATTTGGAGACTCGCGGGCACGGGCGACCCGGCGGGTCGCCCGTGCCCACACCCCCTACCCGCTGCCTGGGAAACGCGGGCGGTCCGACCCGGTCGTGCAGAGCTACGACACCACTGCCGGTGTGCGCGGTCGCTCATCCGAACTCTTGGCACTACGCCGGTCAATCGGCACGTAGTCGCGGTCGAGTTCACCGGTGTAGACCTGACGTGGGCGGGCGATCTTCTGCTCCGGGTCGATCGTCATCTCGAGCCACTGGGCGAGCCAGCCGGCGGTACGCGGGATGGCGAATAGCACCGTGAAGATCTCGGCCGGCAGACCCATCGCCTCGTAGATCAGACCCGAGTAGAAATCGACGTTCGGGTAGAGCCGGCGCTTGATGAAGTACTCATCCTCGAGGGCGATGCGCTCCAACTCGAGCGCGATCTCGAGCAGCGGGTTGACACCCGTGACCTCAAAGACACTGGTCGCGGCCGACTTGATCGCGCGGGCACGGGGGTCGTAGTTCTTGTATACCCGGTGGCCGAAGCCCATCAGCTTCTGCTCACCCATTTTCACACCCTTGATGAACTCCGTGACACCGTCCACGCTGCCGATCTCGCGCAACATACGCAGCACGGCCTCGTTCGCGCCACCATGCAGCGGGCCGTACAGCGCCCCGATGCCGCCTGCCAGCGCCGAGTAAGGATCGACCTCGGTCGATCCGACGCTGCGCACCGCATTGGTGCCGGCATTCTGCTCGTGATCGGCGTGGAGGATGAAGAACACATCAAGGGCGCGCTCCAACACCGGGTTGGGCTGGTACTTCGACTCCGACATCTTGAACATCATGTTGAGGAAGTTGCCCGTGTAGGAGAGATCGTTATCGGGGTAAACGTACGGCATTCCGCGCGAGTGCCGGTAGGCAAAGGCGGCCAGTGTCGGCATCTTCGCGATCAGGCGATGCGTCTGGATCTCGCGCGACCGCGTGTCATGGATCAGTTTGGCGTCGGGATAGAACGTCGAGAGAGCGCCGACCGTTCCCAACAGCATGCCCATCGGATGGGCATCATGGTTAAAGCCGCGCATGAACTCCTTGATATTCTCGTGAACAAAGGTGTGATGTGTAATCTGGTAGAGCCATTCATCATACTGCTGGCGACTGGGCAGCTCACCGTGTACGAGCAGGTACGATACTTCGAGAAAGTTGCTCTTTTCGGCAAGTTGCTCGATAGGATAGCCACGATATTGCAGGATTCCCTTGTCGCCGTCGATGTAGGTGATCTCACTGCGACAGGAGGCAGTGTTCATGAACGCGGGGTCATAACTCATCAGACCGAAATCCTCGGGACCGGTCTTGATTTGCCGGAGATCGGTCGCGTGGATGGTGCCGTCTGTGATCGGGAGTTCGTAGGTCTGGCCCGTGCGATTGTCGGTTACGGTTAGCGTGTCATTGCCCATCACGGCTCCCTCTCTGAGTGGCATGCACGACGGCGTTGCCCGCCGGGTGTGCCGATTCTCATGCCCAACTACGCGCCACAGTCTACCAAAGTCACACGCATCGTGCGCTGAGGTGACGGCGAAGCGCAACCCGATCCGCGACGGCCGCAGCTCAGGCGTCGTGATCGCGCGGGAAACCCAAACGTAGGACCATACCGTCGAATTGCGCCGTTCGACAAGACAAGCCGGACAACATGCTGGGCATCCCGATCACCCGCCGGATCGAACCCGCGCGCACCTCCAATTCATCACCGGACTGGCTCACCGTCACCTCGTCTTTGCGCGCCAGCGCCAGCGGCACCGCCAGCGTAAAGCCGGACGGGCCGGCCGTCACGGTGATCGCGCTGCCCTCGTGCAACGCCATCGCCGGATCGTGGTCTCCATACAGAGCATCCGCCATGCGCGCCAGGAGGGCAATTCCCACCGGTTCGACCTCCATTAGCGGCATGAACCGGAGCGGTATCGGGGAAAACATCTCTTCGATCACCCGGACAGATTCGGATTGCACGGCCTTCCACGCCGTGACGTACGGATCGCTGATCTGAGCGGGGATCACACGATTACACACCACGAGGTCCACGGGGCATCCGTACAGGCTCAGTGCAGTGTACAGACGCCGCGTCTCAGAAACGGCCAGTCGCCCGAGCGGGGCGACTACCCGCACCGAGCTGGTGCGAGAATCCGTGAGCAGCGCCTGCACCCGTCCCAACCGATCGAGAACCTCGCCGGCGGATTCGCGCGTTTCGGCACTCGGCGCCGGAGCGCCGTGCAGGCGCGCGATCCACGGCCGCGCCAGCCGCGCCAGCGGCTTCCCACCCGCCGTCGTCCGGCGTCGCCAGCGCAACGCCGTGTCGAGGAGCGCGAGTAATCGCGTGGTGGCCGCCGCCGGTCCGCCATCGACGACCACGATATCGTACCGACCCGACTCCGCGTGATCGAGCATTGCCAGCAGCGCGACGAGATCATCCATCCCAGGGAGGACCGCGAGGTCGGCCCCGACCGCCGGGTCAATGCCCCCCCACGCGAGCAACTCGCGCAGCCAGCCCTCGATCGCCCCCCATTTCGTGCGCGTTTCATGCGCCGCGTCGAGTTGTCGCGCCCACAGGCAACCGCTCAGCGCGACAGGTTCGGGACCAAGTTCCTGGTCGAGCACCTCCGCCAGAGACGGCGCGGCGCCCGTCCCGAGCAGAAGCGTCCGCGATCCCATCGCCGCGCAGCGCACCGCCGTTGTCGCGGCGACCGTGGTTGTGCCCGCGCCGCCTTTGCCCGTATAAAGTAGTACGCGCATACGGTGGTCCGTTCGAGGGAGAACTCAACCCGGCGGCCACCATTTCTCCCGACCCGCCTCCGAGCAAGGAAAGTGGGAGCGGTTGGGGGTGAGGTGGTGCGCCCATGCCGCGCCGTCACACCGAAACGCGAGCAGATGTCCATGGTCAGGCGGCGTGAGGCGCCATGATCGACGCTCAGGCGGGCGGCGTGACCTTGATGTCAGACTTGTTCAGGTCGGTGAGGGTGAATTCGATAGCGACGAATGTCTCCTCGGAGGCGGTCTTTTGCCGGCCGTTGATGGTCACTTTCAGGGGCCAGCGCTCCTTTGGCGTGACCCACACCATCATGCGCGTGTTGTCGGGCAAGCCGCGCAGGAATGCGCCGCCGTCATTTCCGCCGAACAACCCTCCGCCTTGAGCGATAGCCTCGCGGTCGAACTCGTATCGCAGCGTGTCGACGCCGTTGAGCCGCTCCTCCGTGGGACGGTTCCCCGGGTCGTTCAGGTTGGTCAGGCTGGCGCGGCAGATGCTATCGGGGGTGAAACCAAGCTCCGGCGGAGCGTCGGACGACTTGGTCCACGGCACTGCGCCGAAGCGGGTCCAGCTATCGGCGCCGATGGTGATCACCTCGAATGACTGGCCGCTGACGTCCAGCTTCGTCCGCGAGCGATCCGGGGCAACTACATCGCCGGCGAATGTGATGTCGCCGAGTGCGTTTATCATGCCTCCCCCCGATCCGGCAGGAAGCAGGGCGGCGACTTTACCGCCGAAGCGGTAGCTCGTAAGACCTTTGAGGCAGTCGGCGGCAATGACCCGATCCGGGCCGGCCGGCCCATTCGCCGTGGCGGCCGCGCCGGATGGCAGTGCGGTCTGTGCCACTGCCGCATCTTTCTGGTTTTGCTTCTTGTCTCGGTCGCACGCCACGGCGAGCACGAGCACGGCGGCAAGCGCCGCGACCAGCCAGGACTTTGATCGAATCACTTGAGACTCCCCGAATGTATCGCGCGGCCCACGTCATGGGCGCGCGTGCTCAATGAACGCGGAGCCGGATGATCATGCGTCCATCCCCGACCCGGTCGCCGCTTCTATGGCAAGGCCAACGTGCCAGAGAGGAAACCGCATGGGTATGGGCATCAGCATCGCCATGCACCACCTCCGCCACACGGCCGCCCGCGATGGCCGGCCCCTGCTCTCATGGTATCCTGAATCAGCCGGGTTCGGGGCGGCCTTGGCGACTCTTCAGTGCTCGCGCTCGAACTCGGCGCTCAGGTCCGGTGATGGCCGTCGCCGCGTCTCGATGACGGGATCGGCTTGTGCGCTGTATTCGTCTGCTCTTTTTGGCGTGCATTCTCGTGGTGGTCGCGGGCTGCCGCGATGGTGGTCCATCGCTGCTGGTGGAACGCATCGAGCCAGCGACGGCTACCGGCGTTAATGTGCCGGCCGCATGGTTGCCTCTCTACCGCGACGCCCTGGCGCCGGCGCTCGGTGAAGGCGCGCGGCAATTGGACGCGGACAGTCCCGATACAGCCGCCGCGAGCGTTCGCGGGCGGCGAGCGCGATTCGCGCTCACGACGCCGGCGGCGGCGCGCGACCTCGCCACCGACGCGATCGACGCCGTGCCCGTGGCGCTGACCGTGCCGCTGACCTTCGCGGTTGAGGAGCTGACCGCCGACCAGGCGCGTGCGCTGCTCGCCGGCAGGATACGCGACTGGCACGCCGTCGGAGGTCCGGCGCTGCCGGTCGCGATTGCCATGACGGAGAGCACATTCGACGCCGAATCGGTCAGGCGCGTCTTGGGCGAGGAGCCGGCCGGCCTTCGGACATCAGAGGTGGGCGCGGCCGCGGGCGCATTGTGGGTGGTATTGGGCGATGGCGAGAGTCTGGGCCGGAAGGCGCTGCGCGTCGAGGGGGCGCTGCCGGGGGAGGCAGGTTATCCGCTGGTTGACCGGCGTGTCGTCGCGGGTCAGGAGCACGACCGCCCACGGATCGAAGCGCTGGCGGGACGGCTGCGCGCCGAGATCGCCGCTCGCCGTCCGGTGGCGATCACCTTCGACGCCGTCGGCGATGTCATGCTCGGACGGGAGGTGGGCCGATTGATCGCCTCGCGCGGCGCCGCATTCCCCTTCGAGCGGGTGCAGCCGGTGCTTGCCGGCGCGGATGTGCGGTTCGCGAATCTCGAGATCGCCTTGACCGAACGCGGCAGCGCGGCCGCCAAGGATTACGTGTTTCGTGCGCCTCCGGCGTCTGTCGCGGCGCTCACCCTCGGGGGATTCAATCTCGTGTCAGTGGCCAATAATCACACGCTCGATTACGGCGCCGTGGGGCTGGCCGATACGATCGACGCTCTGGACCGGGCCGGGATTGCCCACGCCGGCGCCGGGCGCACCGCGGATGAGGCCCATGCCCCGGCCATCATCACCCTGAAGGGGCTACGGCTGGCCCTGCTCGCCTACGTGAACGTGCCCAATGACGGGCGCAGCGGCTTTGTGGCGGCAAGCATGGCCGCGACCGCGGGGCGGCCGGGGGTCGCCTGGGCAACGGTCGAGGCGGTCCGGCGTGATGTGCAGGCGGCGAAAGAACGCGCCGATCTGGTGGTCGTCTCGCTACACACCGGCAATGAGTACGTCTCCACGCCGAACCCGCTCCAGCGTGAACTGGCCCACGCGGCGGTGGACGCCGGGGCGGCGCTGGTGCTCGGCGCCCATCCCCACGTCTTGCAGGGCGTCGAATTTTACCAGGGCGCGCCGATCATCTATAGCCTCGGCAACTTCGTGTTTGACCTCGATGATGATGACCGCCGGCAGCCGGGCCTGCCCACGCTGTTGACGCTGATTTTTCGTGTGACGCTGACGGCCAGCGGCGCCCGCGGCGTGCGGTTCATCCCGGCGATGATCGATCCGCGTGAGGGTCGCCCGATCCCGGTGGCCGGCGCCGAGGCGCGGCCGGTGCTCGACCGAATGTACACGCTAACGAACGCGCTCAACTAGCTATTCGGCGATGCGGCGCGGGTTGCGCAGGTATTCGAGGCTGGCGCGGAAGGAGTCCTCACTGATCTTGCCGTGGGACATGAGGTAATTCAGCAGTGTTTCGAGATCGAGTATCGGAATCAGATGGATGTTGTGCATCTTGAGACGTTCACGGCCGCCCTGGCGACGGTCGAGCAACACAAGCGCATCCTTGACCACCAAGCCCTTGTCGCGAAGCTCCTGCGCCGTCTCGATAATGCTCGTGCCGCCAGTGATCAGGTCATCGATGATGACCACCGACTGGCCCGGGACGTAGTTGCCCTCGATCACGTTGCGGCGGCCGTCGCGGGCCGGATGGAGGTAGATCATGGGCACGTTGCAGGTCAGCGAGTAGGCGGTGGCCAGATGCAGACCACCGAACGGCACACCCGCGACCAGACTGAAGGGTGATATCTGTGGGTGGAGCATGCTGAGCAGCGTTTCCGTCTCCTCTTTCATCATCCGCGCGATGCGTCGCATGGCCGCCGGCCGGCTGACGAGGAGTCGGAGATTGACGTATACGGGAGAATGCAGGGTACGCCCGACGTTGAAGTCGCCGAACTGGACCGCGCCCAGTTCCCACAGTTCGCGCGCCAGCCAGAGATTGCCGCTAGTGGAGTTCCCCCGTGCCATAAGCATCACCGCCGAATACAACAAAAAGGCCCCGTCGCGCGGACGCGGCCCTCAACTGATGTTACACACGCTTGTCGAGGCGGACCCTGCCCGCCACTCTCTCGGGGTACTCCCCACCAGACACTACCTCACCAAGTGGTTCATCGATCTGAGCGGGAAATGCACGCGACTGGTTCCCGTGGGCGCCCCGCCTCACGGCAGGGCAGCCCGATCAGTCTGGAGAACACCCCACTTTAGATGGAGTCGCATGGCGTTTCCCTTCAGGCACGCTGCACCATGACGCCCGTGGGCGTGAGCGAAAATTAGCACCCAACCGAAAAATTGTCAAGGGCCATCATCACCGTCCAACCCGGCCACACGGCCGCCCACCGCGGGCCGTCCGTTATATGTGCCCCTTCTCACGCAGGTACCGGCGCAGCGCATCCTCTATCGAGGGCAAGGGCGGAAGGCCCGCCGCGGCGAGGCGCGTGTTTGCCAGCACCGAGTACGCCGGACGCCGCGCCGGCGCGCCGAACGCCTCAGAGCTGGTCGGGGAGAGATCGGCGCGCACGTCACCCAACTGGAAGATCAGGGCGGCAAATTCGTACCACGACAGCTCGCCGGTGTTCGTGACGTGGTAGATGCCATGGGGTGCGCCAGCCGCGATCGCTTGCATTGCCACGGCGAGGTCATGGGTGCTGGTGGGCGCGAGCACTTGGTCGGCCACCACCCGCACCGGCGCGCCCGAGCGCGCCAGCCGCAGCATGGTCTCGACGAAGTTGCCGCCTTTCCCCGAGGCTCCGGCGACACCGTATAGGCCGGAGGCGCGCACGATGTAATGGCGTGGATTTACCAGGGCAATCAGGCGCTCGCCCGCCGCTTTACTCGCGCCATAGGCGTTCACCGGGCCGGTCGGGTCGTCCTCGACATAGGGCCGTCCGGTATCGCCGGCGAAGACGTAGTCCGTGCTGACCCACATCACGGCGGCGCCCGCCTCGGTGGCGGCCCGCGCCACCGTCCAGGCGCCGTACCCATTCACCCGCAGCCCGGACTCCGGGTTCGCCTCGAGGTCATCGACACGATGGCTGGCGGCAAGCGAGATGACAAGGTCTGGAGTAGATTCGGCGACCACGCGTCGCACGGCGTCGAGGTCGGTGACGTCACAGGATTCCCGACCGAGGGCGACGAGCGAACCGGCGGGCCATGTCCGCGCGATGTCATGTCCGAGCTGGGAGCGGGCGCCGAGCAGCAACATACGCACCCGTTAGTCTCCAACCAGCATGTTGAGTAACGCCATGCGCACGTACAGGCCGTTCTCGGCCTGCCGGAAGACGGCGACGCGTGGGTCGGCGATGTACGCCTCGGGAAGCTCCGGGCCTTTGGGCAACGGGTGCAATACGATAGCGTCATCACGCAGGAGCGACATCACGTCGTCGGTCAGGGCGTAGCAGCGCTCCTCGGCGCCGGGAACAAAGAGCTGTTGCAACTCGAAATGGCGGAACTGACCGGCGACGAAGTACAAGACATCTGTCTCACCGGCAACCTTCCGCAGATCGACGCCGGTGTCGCAGGACAGATCAGCCACGCCGATCGCTTCCTGAATATTCTCGGTGACTTTGAGCACGGCCGGCGAAATGAAGTTGAAGTGGACGCCGCGATAGCGCGTCGCCAGCAGCTTCACGAACGAGCGCATCGCCGGCCAGCGCCAAAAGCTGGTGTCACCGACCAGGGTGATGCGCAACCCGTCGGGCGGGCCGCGCCGTTCGACGATCGTCACGAGGTCAAGCAGTGCTTGGGTCGGGTGCTCGCCCTCGGCCTCGCCGGCGTTGAACACCGGCATCCCGGCGACGGCCGCGGCGCGGGCCGCTCCACCGGCGCGCTCGGCCCGGATCACGAGCGCGTCAAAGTGCCACGCGCCGAAGATGCGCACGGTGTCCTCGACGCTCTGCTCGCGCGCCTGGGGTGACAGGCTGCCGGCGCGGAACTCGCGTACGCGGCCGCCCAGCATCGACATCGCCTCACCGAACGAAGCCGCCGTTAGGAAGCTCTCCTCGTACAGCAGCGTCGCCAGCTTGCGCCCACGCAGCGCATCGACCGCGCCGGCAGGGGCCGCCCGCTCCATCCGCGCCGCCTCCGGGATCAACTCCCGCTCGATCCAGTCACGCTCGAACTGGGCCACCTCGAGGACATGACGCACGGCCAACCTCCGGTTAGCGGTGTTGGATGATGGGTATTGGGTGATGGGCGAGAAGCCACTGGTCCCTCCAACACCCAACACCTATCACCCATCACCCGACTAGTGGCCGTTGCTCACGACCAGGGCAATGCCTTGGCCGCCGCCGATGCAGAGCGTGGCGAGGCCGGTGTGGGAGTCGCGGCGCTTCATTTCGTGCAGCAGTGTGACCAGGATGCGGGCGCCGCTGGCGCCGATCGGGTGGCCGAGGGCGATCGCGCCGCCGTTGACGTTCAGCTTGTCCGGGTCGAGGCCCAACTCGCGCTGGACGGCGACACTCTGCGCGGCAAACGCCTCGTTCGCCTCGACGAGATCGAGCTGTCGCACGTCCAGATCGGCGCGGGCCAGGGCCTTGCGCGTCGCCGGGATTGGGCCGATGCCCATGATCTTCGGATCGACTCCGGCGGAGGCCCAGGCGCGGATCGTCGCCATCGGCTTGATGCCCAACTCATCCGCCTTCTTCCGGCTCATCAGCACGGCCACGGCAGCGCCGTCATTGATGCCGGAGGCGTTGCCGGCCGTGACCGAGCCGTTGCCCTTGAAGGCCGGCCGCAGACCGGCCAGCTTCTCGGCGGTGGTCTCGGGCCGGGGGTGCTCGTCGGTGTCAATCACGGTCGTGCCTTTGCGCCCCGTAATCTCGACCGGCACGATCTCGTCTTTGAAGCGGCCGGCCTTGATCGCCTCACCGGCCCGCCGCTGACTCTCCGCCGCGAACGCATCCTGGTCGAGGCGGGACACCTCGAACTGATCGGAGACATTCTCGGCGGTGACGCCCATATGGCAGGAGTGAAAGGCGTCGGTCAGTCCATCGAGGATCATGCTGTCCACCAGCTCGCCGTGGCCCATGCGGTAGCCATAGCGCGCCTTGGGCAGCAGGTAGGGCGCCGCGCTCATGTTCTCTTGACCGCCCGCGACGATCACGTCGGCGTCACCGACGAGGATCGCCTGCGCCGCCAGCGTGATCGCCTTCAGCCCCGATCCACACACCTTGTTGATCGCCGTCGCCGG
>JBBQJF010000099.1:0-15089 GCA_038325665.1 Dehalococcoidia bacterium
ACCAGTCCATCCACTCTTTGGTGAGCAGGTAACCTTCGGCGTTTTCCAGGTACGATCGCGTGGTCAGGTCGAAATCGGTCACCGGATAAATCAGCAACTGATGAGCGATACGCGGTCCACCCTTGTCGCGCGCCATGATCGCGACCACGGCGGCGAGGTTTCCGCCCGCGCTATCGCCGCCGACGGCGATGCGACTCGGGTCGATGTCCAACTCGGCAGCGTGCGCCGCGACCCACGCGGTCGCGGCGAAGCTGTCATCGGCCGCGGCGGGGAAGCGGTGCTCGGGGGCGAGGCGGTAATCGACCGAGACAACCTTGCAGCGGGCGCGATTGGTCAGCAGCCGGCAGGTATTGTCGTGGCTGCTGATGTTACCCAGCACCCAACCGCCCCCGTGGAAAAACACCAGCACCGGGAACGGACCGCCCCCCTCGGGGGTGTAGATCCTGATCGGGATGTCGCCACCCGGCCCGGGCACGGTACGGTCCTCGACCCGCGCGACCGGTTCACCGGGGATCGGCGGGCGCGTCGCCTCGAACTGGCGGCGGGCCTCCTCCGCCGACAGTGTCCAGTAGGCCGGCAGCCCGAGTCCGGCCATCGCCTCCAGCACCGTCCGCGCCTGTGGATCAATCGGCATGGCGCTCCTCCTGAATATCGGAATTGCCCAGAAGGTAGGATGCGACAGGCACAGCGTCAACGAGGCGCCGCAAGCATCGTGGTTGTCGATAGTCGCCCGGCGGTTTCGGGGAGCGGTCCTGTGCCAGGATAGCCGGCCTGCCTCTCGGCAGGCGTGACGAACGGGAAAGACGGCGCATTGCCTCACATATACGTGCCCAGACTCGGGCGTGAGGCGATGGCACATCGGCAGTCACGCGGGGATGGCATTCAGCGCACTGCCTCCTGCACGTCCACCTCCTCCGCCCAGGCCGCCGACGCCGGGATGGACTCATTGTCCTCGCGCATCGCTTCCAGATGCCAGTGCAGGGCGATACGAATATCGCGCTTCACCTCCGCTGGGGATTCCCCAGCCACTGCACAGCCCGGCGGGTCGGGTACAAACGCTCCATGGCTCGTGGGTCCCTTCTCGTACACGACGAGATACTTCACGGCCGGCTTTCCTCCAACCCTGCCTGGCTGATGTGCGCCATCTACAGCGTCGTGAACCGCGCCCGCGGCACGAACCGGCCCCTGCCCGGCTGCCCGACCACCGTGCCGTTCTCAAAGATCACCTCGCCGCGGGAAAGCGTCAGCCGCGGCCAGCCGGTGACCGCGCGGCCCTCGAACACGTCGTGGTCGGCCGCCGAGTGCATCTCGGGGGCGTGAATCGTGCGCGTGGCGGTGGGGTCGAAGATCACGAGGTCCGCGTCAGCGCCGGGGGCAATGGCGCCCTTGCGCGGGGCGAGGCCGGCGATGCGGGCCGGGTTGGTAGCGAGTAGCTCGACCATCCGCGGCAGCGAGATGCGGCCGGCGCGGACACCCTCGGAGTAGAGCATCGGCAGCAGCGTCTCCAGGTTCGACATGCCCGGCGGGATCGTGGCGAACGTGTGCGCCGGGTCTTTCTTCGTCGCCGTACTGTGGGGGATGTGGTCGGTGCAGACGGTGGAGAGGTCGCCGCTCCGCAGCGCGTCCCAGATCGCATCCACATCCACCTGATCGCGTAGCGGCGGCTGGCCGACGAACTTGGCGCCCTCGTTGTCGGGCAGGTCGAACACCTCCCGTGTCAGGTACAGATAAATCGGCCGGGTCTCGCCGTACACCGGCAGGCCGCGCGTTCGCGCGTCGCGCAACGCGGCGAGCGCCCCCCGGCTGGAGAGGTGGACGAGATAGATCGGCGCCCCGGCGATCTCGGCGAAGGCGACTGCCCGCCGTGCGGCGATCTCTTCCGCCAGCGGCGGCCGGCTCGCCGGGAACCATTCGACGCCGCGCCGCCCCGCGTCCAACAGCTCGCGCGTCATCATCGCGATGATTGACTCATCCTCGGCGTGGATCGCCGTCATTGCCCCGGCACGCCCCGCGATACGAAGCGCATCGAGGTAATCGTTCACCCGGTGGGTGAACCGGCTCTGCGACATGAAGACTTTCAGCCCGGCGTGCCCTCCCGACGCCAGATCCGGGATATCGGCCAGCGCGTGTGGGTTGGGGTCGCGCAGCACCGAATGGAAGGTGAAGTCGATGATCGACTGCTTGCCGTCCTCCAGCGCGCGATCGAGCGCCGGACGCAATCCCTCACCGTCGGCCTGATGAGCGAAGTCGCAGATCGTGGTCACGCCGCCGGCGGCGGCGGCGCGGGTACCGCTGGCGAAGTTATCGAGCGGCTGCCGTCCGGCGAACGACGCCAGGTGTGTGTGAATATCCACGCATCCCGGCAGCACCAACATGCCGGCCGCGTCGATCTCGCGCCCCGCCGCGGGCACGTCGCCGCCGGCCTGGACGATCCGGCCGCCGTCCACGCCAATGTCTGCCAGGAACGTGCCGGACACCGTGACAATCGTGCCGTTGCGGATGGCGAGATCCATGGCTCAGGCCTCCTATTGAACCGCAAAGACGCGGAGGGCGCGGAGAGACACCGAGATTTTGACGTGCGTTCGTGGCCGTGTCCACTCGACTCCCGCGTTCCCTCCGCGTCTTTGCGGTTCCCACGTCACCGCGAGATGTGCGACCAGCCACTCGGGATGCGCTCGCCGTACACGATGTCGGTGGCGCCCAGGAAGGCGGCCAGATTCTCCACCGCACCGGCCACCGCGCGGGCGGTGTCGTCGGTCAAAGGTGCGTCAGGCTCGGCATGGACGGCGTTCACCGTCAGGCGGCGCGTCTTTCGGTCCATGACAGGATCGATACGTCCGATCAGCCGGTCGCCGTGCAGGATTGGCAACACATAATAGCCGTGGCGGCGCAACGCCGGCGGAACGTAGATCTCCATCCGGAAGGCGAAATCGAAGAGCTTCTCGGTGCGGGTGCGGTCGTAGATGAGGTTGTCGAACGGCGACAGCAGCGTGGTGCGCGGCTGCCACGCGCCCGCTTCCAGCCGGTCGAGCACCGCCAGATCGTCGGTGTGGATGTACCAGTTTCCGGGCCAGGCGGCGCCGCCCTGAGCAATGGCAACACGTTGCGCCTGGCCCCCGGCCTCCAGCGCCGCGAGCGCGGCGGGCAGACCGGGATAGCGACCGCGGGTGTAATGGTGCTGGATGTGGGCGGGGGTCGCGACGCCGAGCGCCCGTAGCGCCGATTGCGCCGCCCGCGTCACTACCGCGCGCTCATCGAGCAGATCGCGCGGCGTCCAGTCGGGCAGCAGACGCTCGGTCAGGTCCCACAGCTTCTGGATTCCGGCGCGGCCGGCGACCATGATCACGCCGGAGAGCCACAGGTAGTTGAGCATCTGGTTGGCGTTGCGGCCGGAGGTCCAGCCGGTCGAGTGCCACGGCGCCAGCGCCCGATCCTCGAAGGCGCGCGAGGGCAGTGGCCCGCGGGCGGTGATCTCGGCCAGGATGTGGTCGCGCAGCGCCGCATTTTCCTCCACCCACGCCGCCCGTCGCTGCCCACGGGCCGACTCGGCGGCGGCATAGTCGCGCATCATCGCGGCATGCACCGGATAATCCTCGGTGAGCACGATCGACGCCTGATGCGCCCAATACTCGAACAGCCGCCGCTCGTCCCACAGCAGTGCGTCGAGGCGCCCACGGTCATACGATCCGAGCCGGCTCCACAGCACGAGGAGATGGCTGCGCGCCACCACGCTGATCGGGTCGAGCTGTAAACAGCCCAGGTCGCGCACCACCTCGAACATGGTGTCGCTGCCTGCCGGCGGCAACGGCCCTGCCAGCCGCTGACGAGTGATCGCCAGCCTGCGCGCGACAGTGGGAGAAATTGTACGAATCGCGGTCATCCTATCGTGGCTCGAACTCGATCGTGTCAAGGCGTGGCGGTGTCGATGACGCGGGGTCATCCTGTTCGGGCGGCAGATCTAACAGCCGAGGCTGGTCGGTGTATGGCTCCATGATCAGAAAACCAACGACGGCACGATACTTGGTGAGCGGCTTATCGTATGTGTGAAACTCGACGACACCAAGCCGGCGGGCAGTCGCGAGATGGATAGCATCGTGAGGTTTGAGACTCCAACCGTGCACTAATGCCTGCCGCATGAGAGTCCGCGCATCGCGGGTAATCTGCTCGTACACCTCAACTAACTGGATCGCCCGGGGGTCTTCCCACAAGGCGTTGATTTTGTCCTCTATTTGGGGATCGAGCATGCGCTGCTCTTTTTCTTGGGCGGCGTACGCGACTTCAACGATCGATAGCGTTGACGTCAGGAGTTTCAGCCCATGCTGAGCGCTGGTGCTTTGCTCCAATTGTGCATCCAGCACCGGCAGCCGGTCAGCCACTCCTTCGATGTACGACTGAGCAACATTTGCATCCCAGTAGACGAGCCGGGGGTCATTCGCCATCGCGCAGCACTCGAATCGTGGTCTCAGGGAGGGGATCGTCAGGCGCGCGCGCCAGAGCGCCGCGCGCCTGACGATACCAGCCGCCGGCGCGCTCCGGCTTCACGATCACTCTGGTGATACCCCGGATGGTTGACGGCGCTCCGGTCGTGGGGTCGCGGCTGACAATCCCTTCCACCACGACGCGATGTCCCCACGCATCGCGCATGATTTCTTCCTGTCCTTTTGCGAGGTAACAGGAGACAGCGTGATCATGGAGCGTATCGTACAGAATGAAGCGCAAACCGCGCCGGCTTGTGAGAGTTTGCACCCGGCCCGCGATTGCCCCGTATGCCCGCCGTTCCGGTGGTTTAACCTCGTTGATGGATGGACTCACGACTGTCGCATCCCGCTCTTGCGTTTCGAAGCGGATCGAGGTGATGTGGCCATCGAGCACCGAGGTAATGGCTTGCGCCGCGGCCGCGACTCGCGGCGCATACGGAATGGCATTGCCACGTTCGAGCGCTTCTCCCACGACTTCGTATCCGCGCACCACCCGTTCGACCGCATCTCCCTGGGCCGACTCCCCACGTACCGTCGTGATGGCGCTGCCGTAGGTCAAGTCCTCGATCACCCAGTCGGTCCGAGAATCGGGACTGATTTCCTCCGTCAGGGCCGTGACCAGTTCATGGAGATTGCGCACGACCGCGGCAAAGTCCGCCAAGCGAATGTTGCCGTTGAGCGCGAGGGTGATAGTGTCACTCGCCATCGTCGGCCGTCCTTGCTAGGAGCGAAGAGAGAGTAGCACTGCCGCCCTCACTCCGGGCACCTACCGCCCCTGCCTTCAGCGCTTCAGCCGAGGGCGATGTTAGAACAAGCATTCTATCTGATTGCAGCTTGGGACATAAGTGTCCCATGATCAAGAGCGGGTGAGAAGCCCGCGAAATCCCGGCCGGTCCACGACATCGCGCGCAACTGAACGGCGCACTCGCCGTGCTCGCCCAGTGCTGGCGGAGTGCCCCGTCATGGGAGATAACTCAGTTTCTCACCGCGCGGAAGGCCTCGCCGAGCGCCTGCCAGACAGCCTCCGGCCGGGCGGAGCGGGTGTGGGACAGGGCGGCGTTGCCACGGTAGCCGCGGGCGGCGACATGGGTGGCGCCCATGCGACCGGCGAGGCGGACCGCGCCAAACAACTCGCGCTCGCGCCCGGCGGGCACGTCATGGCCTTGAACCCACACCTGAGTACGGCGTGGCCGGCGGCGCAAATCGCCCGCGCGGCGGGCGGCCCGCAGAGCCTTGGCGATGTACGTCTCGGTGAACGATTCTGGGTCGGCGTCGAAAGTGAACCAGTAGGCGGCGCAACCAAAGATGTCGAGGTCAGGGAGCGCGGCGGCGGCCTCCCAATTGGAGATACCGTGCGCGCGGATGGCGGGCGGCAGACCCTCAAGCGGCGGTAACCCGCGCCCGATACGGCGTCGGTTGAGCACGGCGGCGAACCGCCGCTCGGCCTCGACAAAGCCGTGGGCGCTCAACTCGCTCGGTAGCAGCCAGAGCGCGTTGCGCATGCCCGCGCGCCGGCCGGCGCGGCACAGGTCGGTGAGCAGCCCGAGTAACGTCTCCTCGCGAAACTGTCGCACCTCCTCGGTCAGTTCAGCCGGCATCCGCCCGCGGAAACGGTCGCGGTACGCATCCTGGCATAGCGGGCAGACGCATGTCCATTGCTCATCCGGCGCCTCCCAATCCGCCCAGAACCGAGGCTCGCTCCATGACAACACCTGCACGCCCATCTCGGCGGCGCGCACGATCCAGGCGCGCAAGAATTCCCGCGCCGACGGGTCACGCGGACACGCGGCGGGCGCCAACCGACCGTCCGAGCGCACCTGCCACGACTCCGGGTGGTCGAGCAGGAAACGCGAAAAGCTCTCGCCGGGGAAGATACCGCACACTCCCCACGGGTCGGCCCACGGCTCGATGCCGAGGTCGCGGGTCGTCCGCACGATCTCGGCCATGCCGGCGAGGTTGAAGGCGAGGTCGGTCTCGGTCAGGCAGTGGACCACATACGTGCAGCGGTGCGCCGCCATGTCCGCGAGGTCGGAACGCACATGCAACGGGTCGCGACCGCCAAAGTAACTCACACCCGTTTCCACGGTACATCCTCCTCGGGGCGGATATGGGTATTGAACCGCCAAGATGCCACGAGCGCCAAGGGAGCCAAGAGACGGGGAGAAGACTTCTCCGGCGTTGTTTCTGCCACCTCGTCTCCTCCTTTTGGCGTTCTTGACGCGCTTGGCGGTTCACGCTCATCTCCGCCGCAGGATCACCCCCGCGATCGAGACGATCGAGTCGTCGCCGCCGTCCGCGCCGGCGGGACATTGGTCGTAGCCGGTGGTCTCGGCGATCACGGCGCCGGTGAAGGCGAGCGCCAGGGCGATGGGTGACAGCCCGCACACGCGGTAGCGGTCGTCGATCCGGCCGGCGGCGCGGAGCACGGCGGCCGGGCCATCGTTGCAGGCGGCCAGCAATTCCTCGTCGGCCAGCCGCACCTCATCTTTTGCACGGGCCGAGAACGGTTCCGGGTCACCAAACGCCGGGCCGACGTGCGCGAGATCGGCCGCGGCCACCGTCACCACCCGCCGTCCGGCCGTCGCGCGCCGCAGGGCATCGAGCGCGCGTTGCGCCCGCGCCCACGACGGCTGGGCATCCAATCCGCCATCCTGCTCATCTGCTACCGGCTGAACATCGGACGGCTCCCGACCCCCAACCCCCACGAGATACGGCCGCGGATGACCACAGAGTACCGGGATCACGGTGCAGGGCACACCGTCGCGGATGTGGTGCAGCCACACTGCCGCCAGCTCCACGGAATGCTCGCCGCGATGGTGTATCTCCTCGGCAAAGGCGGCATCCCCGCCCAGCGCCGCCGCCATCGCATCGACCGCCGCCCTGTCGGACGGCAGCACGCCCCAGGGCGTCGCGTACGGCTGATGAGTCAGCGTGAGGCTGCCGGGGCTGCCGCCGTGGTCTGTCCCGAAGATGACGACAACATCGGCCGCGCGCAACGCCGGCGCCGCCTGGCGGAAGAGCGACGCGTACACCGGCCCACCACGCGGATAGTCGATGTGTGGGCTGATGAGGCCGGCGATGTCACCGGACGCGACGCCATTGATCGCGGGCCGCCGCTCGAAACCGTGCAACGTCGCGCTCAACTGCACCGAATCGGCGGGGTACACGCGACCCGCGTGCGCGGGCGCGCGATACGGCGCGGCGCGGTACGCGTCCCGCACCCGGCGTAGCGCGGCGGCCGAAACCTCGTCATCGAGCAGGCACGCATCCGAGAGAGTCTGCACTAGGCCGAGCAGATGATCAGTGTCGAGCGTCAGCCCGAACTGAACCGCCAGTTCGGCGCGCAGCCGCGTGAGCGAACGTGTACCGTCGAGCAGCGCCAGTACCGGTGCGAGCGCGTCCGGCACGAGCAACTGGCGCTCGACCAACTCCAGTGCATCATGCAGGTAGAAGAAGGATTCGCCGTTGTGGATGATCCGGCGCACGTCAAGCGGTCGCAGCGGTGGCAGCAAGGTTTCGTCGATCATCGCCCAATTGTAGCGTCTGGCGGATGGTAAAGCCCGGCATCGGCGGCACGTTGCGCGGTGAACTCGTGCCGCTCTATCATGACGCCCGAGATGACACCAAACGAACCTGAGACGCGGCCGCCGGCGACAGGTCCGTACGACAGACTGGCGTGGCGATCCCTCCTCGGTAGCCTTGGCCCAGGGCTGATTACCGGAGCCGCGGACGACGACCCTTCCGGCATCTCCACCTACACGGTTGCCGGCGCATCGCTCGGTTATCGTCTGCTGTGGACGAGCGTGGCGACGCTGCCCATGAACTACGCGGTCCAAAGCATCTGCGCGCGCATCGGTATCGTCACCGGTCGCGGGCTGGCCGGGGTCATCGCGCGACATTTCGGCCGCGGGTGGCTGTACCCGATCGTGCTCCTGCTGTTCGTGGCAAATGTGATCAATATTGGCGCTGACATCGGCGCGATCGCCGCCGCGATCGCCCTGCTCAGTCCGATACCCGCGATCGCGTTGGTCGTTCCGATCGGTATCGGTATTGCTCTCGTCGAAGTGGTCGTGCCCTACCCGCGGTTCGCCGGCTACCTCAGACTGCTCACGTTGATCGTCTTCGCCTACGTCGCCGGCGCGATCGCGGCTGGCCCTGACTGGGGCGCCGCCCTGCGAGCGACAGTCGTGCCGCGCATGTCGTTCGATCGCGAGGCGATCACATCCTTGGTCGCGATCCTTGGCACAACCATCTCGCCTTATTTGTTCTTCTGGCAGACCTCCGAGGAGGTGGAAGAGGAGCAGAGCCACCACATCGTGATCGCGCGCCTCAGCCCAGAACGGATACAAGCGCTGCTCCGCGCCGTGAACCTTGATGTGGGAGCGGGCATGTTGCTCGCGAATGGCGTGTTTTACTTCATCGTGCTCACCGCCGCGGCCACCCTGTTCACCGCCGATGGACGGGACGTGCAGACCGCGGCGCAGGCGGCGGAAGCGCTGCGCCCACTGGCCGGCGATGGTGCGTTCATCCTCTTCGCGGTTGGGATCATTGGTACGGGCCTGCTGGCGATACCCGTACTGGCTGGCTCGGTGGCCTATGCCGCCGCCGAGTTGTTCTCCTGGCCGGAAGGGTTGAGCCAGCGGTTCCGGCGGGCGCCGCAGTTTTACGGCGTGATCGCACTGGCCACGCTGCTTGGGGTGGCGCTGAACTTCAGCGGTGTGTCGGAGATTCGGGCACTGTACCTCGCGGCAATCGTCAACGGGGTGATCTCGCCGGTGCTGCTGATGTTTATCATGGTCACCGCCGGCGACCGGCGTGTGCTCGGCCAGCACCGGCCGCATCGAGCTGTCCTCATCGTCGGCTGGGGTACGACGCTCGTCATGAGCGCCGCGGCACTCGCCTTACTTTTCCTAATGCTTCGGGGATAGGCATCACTGGTCACCGTTGCGGCCGTCGCTCGACAGTTCCCGCACCTGCCGCGACAAAGCTTCGAGGCGCGCCACGCTCGCGACGAGATTCGCCGTCCTTCGACCCGGTTGGGCAAGCACGGCGGCAGCCGTATCGGCGAAGCCGTCCGGCCGGATTGCCAAGATGTTGACCACCGCGAGCGCTCCCTTCTCATTGATGATGTACCGCCCGTTGAGCGCGAACAGCACCTGAACCAGAGCGGCGATACAGCGGAACAGGCAGCCGGTGGTATAGAAGACATCGCCGCGGTCTGCCGGCTTGCGGCTGGTGCTGAGGGCGAAGTCCGCCTCCCACAAGAATAGGGCGGTGATCGCGCGCCGGAGCAGCGGCGGGTACGGGTCCGTCTCCGCCTTCAACGCGGTCAGCGCCCCGTTCGCGTCATAAAGCGACAGTCCGTGGTGAACCTCACCCATGTAGATGTGGGTGAGAAATCCGTGCGGATGACCGGGCTGATAGTGGCAGGCGACGTGCCCGGCGCGGCAGTCAGCCATCGTGCGGCGTACCAGGTCGAGGTCGCGGTAGAGCCAGTCGACGCGCTGCCCCTCGATTTGGAGCCATGCGCCGCCGTTAATCCACGGCCCCCACGCGCCGATCGCCGTGACCACATCCGCCGGATGGCGGTCGTCTAGCTCCCGCGCCAGGTCGGTGAGCGCCGCCGTCGACGGCGGGTGAGCCGGCTCATAGTAGACGCTGAGATCGATGTCCGAATCCGGCCGTGCCTCCCCGCGCGCCAGCGAGCCGCCGAGCATGACGGCGGCCACGCCATCAATTCGAGCAAGACGAGCGCCGATCCGCGTGGCCAGGTCGATGCGCGCATCGGTCACACGGTCACCCCCGTTCGAGTCATCACCGGCCCAGAGCAGCCCGACCGTCGCCAAGGCAGGATTCAGCGGCGGCATCTCATGGCAATTCGATACCATGCATGATAGCGGATGAGACCAAACGGACCGCGAATGCGCCGCCGCCCGCACCTGCCGGTGGCCGCGTCGGAGACGGCACTGCATGACAGTTCACGATGCGGTCCCGACGCCCTATCCGGAGATCAATGTCGTGCTCGATCAGGTGCTATCGGGCGCACGGGAAGCGTTGGGCACTGGATTGGCCGGCATGTACCTGTATGGATCGCTCGCCGGCGGCGATTTCAACCCGCGCAGCAGTGACATCGATTTTCTTGTGGTCACCGAGGGCGAGCTTGCGGACCGAGTGATCGCGGCGCTGAAGGAGATGCACGACCGGATCGCCGCCGGCGGCGGGCCGTGGACGGCGCGACTGGAGGGGGCCTACATCCCGCGGGCGGCGCTCCGCCGCTATGACCCGGCGCGGGCACGGCACCCAACGCTCGGCGTGGACGGTGGACTACGAGTCGAGCAGCATCACAGCGACTGGATCATTCAGCGCCACGTCGCCAGGGAGCAGGGGGTCGTGGTAGCAGGACCGCCTCCCTCGACCATGATTGACTCGGTGTCACCCGGCGAATTGCAGCGTGCCGTCGTAGCGGTCCTCGATGAATGGTGGTCGCACAAGCTCGACGACACCGCATGGCTGGACAGTGGCGAGTATCAGGCGTTCGCCATCCTGACGATGTGTCGGGCGCTCTACACGCTTCATCACGGCGCGATCGTCTCGAAAACTGTCGCGGCACGATGGGCGCGGACGGCGCTGGGCAGCCGTTGGGAGGCGCTGATCGAGCATGCCTCAGCGTGGCAACGTGATGCCCGGTGGGGCAACCTGAACGGGACATTGGACTTTATCCGCTACACGCTCGCGTACAGCCGGCAATTCTCGGCATCGGCGGATGATCCGTGACAGGCCGGCCCGCACCGGCGCCCCGGCGGATGCCGGCCCAAGCCGCATCGGTCGAGTGGGCATGCGTCCCTACGACCTGCGACCTACGAGCCGGCCCGCAGCGATGCGAGCACCGCTGCCGGTTCATGAACCTCACCCCGCATCACGACCCTGTCAATTCGCCGGGTATTGCGGATGTCCGCCAGCGGGTCGGCGTCCAGGATCAGCAGGTCGGCCGCCAATCCCGGCGCCACGCGGCCAAACACGTCGGGCTTGCCCAGCCGCGCGGCCGCCTTGGTGGTCGCCGCCATCAGCGCGTCCATCGGCGTGAGACCGGCGCGCACCAGCAGCTCAAGCTCGCGGTGGAGCGAGTAGCCGGAGACGATGGCGACGTTGGGGCAGTCGGTGCCGGCGAGCACCGTGCCGCCCGCCCGGTGAAATCCACCCACCAGTTCAAGCATGTTGTTCCAGCAGCGCCGGGTGCGGTCTTTCGCGCCCTCGGAAACGCCGGCGGCGGCATGCAGCCGCTCCGACCACCGGTCGGTGAGCTCGTCCGCGACAGGCGGCGGCAGCAGTGGCAGGAGCGGCGTGCGTCGTGGGTCGTCCATCGCGGTGTCGCCGGCGTCGTCGCCGATCGCGGCGGGGCGAGCGGCGAACAGTACCAGTGTCGGGTCGAGCGCCGTTCCCGCGCTGATCAGTCGGTCATACAGGCGCTTGACCGCGTCGGATCGGGAATCCACGTCCGTGAGTATCCGCCACAACCAGGCGCCGTACTGAAACGGGGTCATGGCGGCGGCGGCGGGGCGGTCACTGTCAGGGGCAAGGTCGCCGAACACCATCAGGTGTTCGAGGCAGTCGACTCCGGCGTCAGCGGCGTCAGCGCCCCAGGTAGCCTGCTGGTGCATGAACACCGGCAGCCCGCGGGCGTGTGCGCGGGCGCAGGCCCGCCGTGCCGTCTCCGGTCGCACGGTGATGTAGAGCTTGATCGCATCGACCCCGGCGTCCGCCAGCCGGTCAACCTCTGCCTCGAACTGCTCCGGATCGACATGGCGGCTCATGTGGGCGAATCCCTCGAACAGTTCGCCCTCCTCGAGCAGCGGCCCGGTGACGTAGAGCCGCGGGCCGAGACGTTTGCCGCTCGTGATGGCGTCGCGGTGGCGCGCGAGGTCGTCCAACTGACCACCAAGGTCGAGGACCGTGGTCACGCCGGCGGAGACATACAGCGGCAGGTGCTCGGTTTCCGCCGTACCGACGTGGACGTGCATATCGCACAAGCCAGGGATCATGAACTTGCCGCGGGCGTCGATGACCTCAACGCCCGCGGGCGGTGGTGTGGTCGTGCCTGGACCGACGCGGGTAAACCGTCCGTCCTCGACGACAACCGTCGCATCCGGCAGGGGTGGTTCACCGCTCCCATCGATCAGGGTGGCGCCGGTGATAGCGAGGGGAGGTACGGCCCGTGCGTTCATACGAACCTCCGCGAGTACGAGTTGATCGCGCTGGCGATGGTAGCACGGACGGGGCGAACGCCGCCCCCGGAGACGAAAAATGGGGCAGGCGACATCGCCTGCCCCACGCACAGTTAATCCTGGTTGGACTGTCCCATCTATGCCTTGGCGCCCTGTGGCGGGCTTGACATCCACTCGCGCATCGCCTGATCGCCAGGGCGATCGACATGCACCGAGCCATCGACCTCGGTCACCCAACTGGTCGGGATCCAATGGTGCTGACCGCTCTGGTCCTTGGTCAGCTTGATCGTGTTGCCACCGTCGAGATGGTCCACGGTCGCGAACTGCTGGTTATTCGAGCAAACCACCGGCATATGTTCCTTGATCTTCGACATGTCCATGTAAGAACCTCCGAATCTGTCCACGCGGGGCGCTACACCCTCACCGTACGAGCCGCGCGGACGCGATGCATGACACCGATGGGCTATTGCAGCGCGGGCAGGAGCGACGCTCGGTAGTTGATGAGGTGGTTGCTTTCAGCGACCGTCATGTGTCACTTTCGGCCCGTCGTCCAGTCTATGGCTGTGCAGATGCAAACTCCGGAGACGTCACGAACGAACCTGCCACCCTCGCTCATCTGACCGTATGCCGTGCTGATTAGGAGGTGGGAGCGGTGTTGGATCGCCCCGTTCACGCACGGTTCACCCAGCAGCGCCGCCCTCCGCATGGCACGGAGTGCGGCCCTCTGCTACGTTGAATGAGACGACGTCAACGCCGAGTGGGTTTGGCGCGCCAAGTCATCACAGTTATTTGACGATTCGTTAGTATTAGCGACGAGAACCACGGCGTACGCTGTGGGTGCTTAGGACGGGCCGGAGCAACGCGCTTCAGAATGCGGGGGGACGATGCCGAACTACCATGTCAGCGGTCCTCGCCCGCCTCAAACTGCGCCACCGCCCTCGCCCACACCGGCGGCCACACCCCCGAAGCGGCGCCCGGCACTGGCGCGAATCGGTACGAGCGCGCGGCTGCCGCTGACGCTCCTGGGCGGCGCCCTGCTCGGTGTGGCACTGATGCTGCTCTATCTGCGGCTCAGCCCTCCTGCTGGTCAATTCACCGAGACTGACCTACGGCGCATCGCCGACGAGCAGATCGCCTCGGCCACACCAACCCCCGCGGTCGGACCGCTGATCTATGCCCAGCTTCGTCCGGCAACGGTGCTGATCACTGTCGCCGGACGCAACTCCGACAATTCATCGTTCAGCGGGCGCGGGGCGGGTGTGGTCGTCGATGAGGACGGCAGCATCCTCACCAGCCTGCATGTGATCGCCGGCGCGCAGACCGTCGAGGTGCGCTTCTTCGACGGCAGTACCGGTCAGGCCAAGGTTGTGCAGACGCAGCCGGAACGCGACCTGGCGATCATCCAGGTGCCACGTCTGCCGGAGGGCATTCAGCCGGCCGTGCTCGGCGGCGGCGTCAACCCGGGCGACCAAGTTATGGCGATCGGCGCGCCCTTCGGGCTGGAGGCGAGCGTCAGTCAGGGTGTGGTAAGCGCGGTCGGGCGGCAGTTCAAGGTCGCCACCACCGGGCAAGTGCTCGACAACATGATCCAGTTTGACGCATCGGTTAATCCGGGCAACTCGGGCGGGCCGCTGATAGACATGCAGGGGCGGGTCGTGGGCATCGTCGCCGGTATCGCCAACCCCACGGGCCAGAACGTGTTCATCGGCCTCGGCTTCGCCGTGCCAATCCAATCGGCGGCCGGTCTAATCGCGCCGGTATCGTGACTCTTAGCGTCGTTGGGGCAACGCGTGCGTTGCCCCAACCATCACCTCATGACCGACCACGAATGGACGGTACAACACGTCGCATCGCGCATGTGCCTGCCGGCTGGCACGCTTGGAGCCACCATGACAACGACTGAGCAGGATTCCCAACTGGCCGAGCCGTCGTCGCCCATCGAACAAGTGTTGTTTGAGATCAAGAAGGTGATCGTGGGGCAGGATTACCTGCTGGAACGGTTGCTGGTGGCGCTGCTGGCGCGGGGCCACATCCTGGTCGAGGGCGTGCCGGGGCTGGCCAAGACCCTGGCGATCCGCACGGTGGCCGAGACGATCTCCGGCGAGTTCAAGCGCATCCAGTTCACCCCCGACCTGGTGCCCGCCGATTTGGTCGGCACCCGTATCTACAACCAGCAGACCGGTGAGTTCGCCACCGCGCTGGGGCCGGTGTTCGCCAACCTGTTGCTGGCCGATGAGATCAACCGCGCCCCGGCCAAGGTGCAGTCCGCCCTCCTGGAAGTGATGCAGGAGCGCCAGGTCACCATCGGCCGCCAGACCCACGCCGTGCCCGAGCCGTTCCTGGTGCTCGCCACCCAAAACCCGATCGAGACCGAGGGCACCTATCCCCT
>JBBQJF010000100.1:0-15072 GCA_038325665.1 Dehalococcoidia bacterium
CGCCGGGGTCGTGGCGAAGTTCAGGCGGGCGCAGTGGCCGGGACCGCCGAAGTCGTTGCCGTCATTGAGCGCCACACGCGCCTTCTCCAGCAGCCACACCGCCGCCGACGGCTCGGGATGTAGCTCGCCAAAGTCGAGCCACGCCAGGTACGTGCCTTCCGGCTCACGGTAGTGTACCCGTGGCATCCGCTCGCGGAGGAACGCCGTCAGTGTGCGCCGGTTTTCGTCAAGCCGGTCCATGACCGCCGCGAACCATGGCTCGCCCTCGGTCCACGCGGCGATTGTCGCGGTCACGCCGAGCACACCCGGCGCCCCACGCACCCGCGGCGGCAGCGAGTCGAACCGCTCCTGCAACGCCGGGCTGCCGAAGATCGCCACGGCGCAGCGCATACCGCCGAGATTGAATGACTTGGTGGCCGAGGTCATGGTAATCGTCCGCTCCGCCACCCGCGGCCCGAGGCTGGCAAAGGGAATGTGCCGGTGGCCGGCGTAGACGATGTCCATCCAGATCTCGTCGGCGACGACCACGAGGTCGTGCTCGACGGCGATCGCGGCAATCGCCTCCAGTTCGTCACGACGCAGCACGCGGCCGGTGGGATTGTGGGGGTTGCACAGCAGCAACAGCTTCGTGCGCGGATCGGCGGCGGCGGCACGCAGATTGTCGAGGTCGAGCGCGGCGCTCCCGCTCGGGTCGGTAAGCCGGTTGTCCACCACCCGCCGTCCCTGCGATTCCACACTGGTGAGGAACGGGGGGTAGATCGGCCCCTGGACGATCACACCATCGCCCGGCTCGGTGAAGGTGTGGAGCGCGACATGGATACCCTGCACCACATCGCCCAACGCGATGAACGTGGTCGGATCCGGTTCCCAGCCATGGCGGGCGGCCAGCCACTGTGAAGCGGCGCGGAAAAGCTCCTCCTGGGCGTCCATGCGCCCGTAGCCGAACGCGGACCGCTCGGCCGCCAAGATTACCGCCTGGCGCACCGGCTCCGCGACGGTGTAATCCATGTCGGCGACCCAGGCGGCCAGCACCCCCTCGCCATACTTATGCCACTTACCGCCCCCGCGCGCACGTAACGCCTCTTCGTTCACTTCCAGGCAGGGATCAATCGCGACCATGCCACACTCTCCCGCACCCCGGTCGGTTCGCTCCAGCCGGTACACCGTCTCTTGCAACGGATACTACACAACCGGGCGGATACGCGTGCGGTCAGACTCCGTATCTCGTGCCCGACAGGATTCGCGCCAGAGAGCAGAATCTGCCTAATCCTCCCTTTCTCTCCCGTCCTTGTGCCGGTACGATAGGATTTACAATCGTGTGAACGACATCACGAGGGGGCCAGCCAATGACCGAACCGGGACGCGACGGGATGCAGGAGATCGCCAGCGGCCAATTCGTGCAGTACGCCTTCTATAAGCTCGACCCGTCGTGGCGGCTGCTGCCGGCGGAGGCACGCGTGGAGCACAAGGCCGGCCTCGTGCGGACCGTTGAGCAGTTCGACCCGCGCGTCAGTGTGCGGAGCTATACCCTCGCCGGGTTGCGCGCCGACGCCGATCTGCTGCTGTGGGTGGTCGCGCCATCGCCGGTGGAGATTCAGGAGCTTGGCACGGCCATCCTTTCGACCGCGATGGCGCCCTATCTGCGCCAGTCGTACGCCTACCTGGCGATGACCAAGCGCTCGATCTATATCTCGAATCACCGGCACGAGGGGCAGGACGGCACGCGGCTACAGATAGCCCCCGCCGGCGCGCGCTACCTGTTCGTGTACCCGTTCGTGAAGACGCGGGCGTGGTATCAGCTCTCGATGGACGAGCGCCAGCGGATGATGACCGAACACATCCGGATCGGCCACAAGTACCCGACGGTCAAGCTGAACACCACCTACTCGTTCGGCCTCGACGACCAGGAGTTCGTCGTCGCCTTCGAGACTGACGAGCCGTCGGATTTCGTCGATCTGGTGATGGAGCTGCGCGGCGCCGAGAGCAGCCTCTACACCCTGCGCGACACGCCGATCTTCACCTGCATCGCCATGAGTCTGCCCGACGCGCTCGACAGCCTCGGCGGCGCGGGCGCGGGCGCGGGCAGCCGGCAACCGGCGTTCGCGGTCTGACCGACCGCGGGCGTGGAGGAAGGACCACGGCATGACCACGGGAGTTCCGCGCCAGGCGCGTCTACCCGCCCTCCTGATGCTCATGGCGCTGATGGTGGCGTGCGGCAGTGACAAGCCGGTGACCACCACGGCGCCGGAGCCATCACCGCCGGCCGCCGCGACGACCGCCGTGGCGGCAACCGGCGGTGTGGCGAGCGCGACGGCCACGGCACAATCGCGCACGTTCACCGATGACGCCGGCAAGACGCTGACCATCGCCCAACCGCCGAAGAAGGTGGTGGCGCTCAGCCCGTCGGTCGTCGAGATCCTCTACGCGGTGGAGGCGCCGCCAGTGGCGCGGCCGACATCGGCGAACTTCCCCGAGGCGGCGCGGGCGCTGCCGACCATCGGCTCGAGCTACACGGTCAGCATCGAACAGGTAGCGGCGCAGTCGCCCGACCTGATCCTCGCCGACCAGCAGATTCAGAGTCCCCAGATCATCGCCGAGCTAGAGAAGATCGCGCCGGTCTATGCGATGCGAATCCTCGGCTACGACGATGTGCTCAAGGGCTTGCGCACCGCCGGTCGCATCACCGGCAAGACCGAGCAGGGAGAGAGGGCGGCCAAGGCAATCGAGGACAAGATGGCGGCGGTGCAGGCGAAACTTCCGGCGGACCGGCCAAGCGTGTTCATCATGATCGGCGACGCCAATGCCTTCTTCGCCGCCAAGCCCAACGCCTTCGTCGGCGACGTGGCGGCGAAGCTGGGCGCGAAGAATGTCGTGCCGGCTGGGCCGGATACGTCGCAGTTTCCCGGCTTCACCTCGTACAGCCTCGAACAACTGGCGCGGACCGATCCCGACGTGATCCTGGTGCTGACCGCCGGCCCGCCGAACGTGCCCCGCCTCTCGGGGGTGCTGAGCGCCAACCCGGCGTGGTCGGGGTTGCGCGCGGTCAAGACCGGCCGGGTCCACGAGATCGACCCGGTGACATTCGTGCAGTCGGCGGGGCCGCGCGTGAGCAAGGACATCGATGAGGTTGCGCCGCTCCTCTACCCCGGCGTCTTCCCGCCCGCGTCTCGATAGGCGGCCGTGGATATTGCTCGGGGCAGTGCTGTTACTGGCGCTCACCCTGGTGGCGGGCACGGCCTACGGCGCGGTGCGGGTGCCGTTGGGCGACGTGTGGGCCGCGCTGGGCGGGCAGCATACCGGCGGCGGGCGCTACATCGTGTGGAACCTACGTCTGCCGCGGGTACTGCTCGCCGCGCTGGTGGGGATGAACCTGGCGGTCGCGGGCGCGCTCCTCCAATCGCTGACGCGCAACCCGCTGGCCGAGCCGAATCTGCTCGGCATCTCTGCCGGTGGCGGTCTGGCGGCCGTGCTCGCGCTCAAGTTGGCGCCAGCGACCCCCTTCACCCGGCTGCCGCTGCTCGCCTTCGGCGGCTCACTGCTGAGCGCGGCGCTGGTCTATGCACTGGCGTGGCGCGGCGGCGTGTCGCCGTTACGCCTCGTGCTAGCGGGGGTGGCCGTCGGCGCACTGCTGACCGCCTTCACCACCGGCCTGTTGCTGACCTCGCAGATCACGCTCCAAACCACGATGTCGTGGCTGGCCGGCGGCCTCTCCGCCCGCACCTGGGTGCATCTCCGTGTGCTGCTGCCGTATTGGGCCGGCGGGATGATCGCCGCGCTCGCGCTCTCGCGGATGCTGGACGTGCTCGCGCTCGGTGATGAGCCGGCGGCGGGACTAGGCATCCGCGTGCAATGGCTGCGGGCGGCGCTGACCGCCATCGTCGCGCTGCTCACCGGCAGCGCCGTGGCCGTGGCCGGGCTGATTGGCTTCGTCGGTCTGATCGTTCCCCACATCGCCCGTATGTTGGTCGGTTCGCGCCACGCCTATGTGCTGCCCGTGTCGGCGCTTCTCGGCGGCAGCCTGTTGGTCGCGGCGGACGCGGTGGCGCGCACGATCGCCGCCCCGCGGGAACTGCCGATCGGGATCGTCACCGCCGTCGCCGGCGCGCCGTTCTTCCTGTGGCTGTTGCGGCGCGCGCCCTAATGAGTGACCCCAGCGTCGGAGAACACGAGGATAAGTTCGGGATCATCGACAAGCTCAGGCGGTAACGGAGCCGGGACGAAGGCGGCGAAGCCTTGTGGCGTTTGGATGACCCTGCCGGCGCTCGGCGCGCGGAAGCCCTTGGGGTCCACCTGTTTACGCCTCTCGCAAGTCTTCTTTCAAAGCGCTCCGAGCTTTGAAAGAAGACGGCGATATTCTTTCAAAGCGTCCGCGCAATTGCAATCGGTCGTGCGTGCCGCGGGCGAGGGCGCGCCACGGACTCCTAGTGGTTCGGTCCTGGTGGGTGCGGCGCCGACCGCTCCGATGCCAGTGGGTCGTCTGGCATGGCCGGCCGCGATCGCGACCCCGCGGGCAGCGCGCGAACGCTGATCAGGTCATCCCATTTGCCGGCGCGTCTGCTATGCTATCGCCCACCAGAAACCAGTGGCGTCAATCGCAACGGAGGAATACACCATGATCGCGAAGCCGCCCATGGCGGATTGGCGTGAGCGGTATGCCGGCAAGCTGATGTCGCCGCGCGAGGCGATGGGGATCGTCAAATCAGGTGACATCGTGTGGGTAGGAGGACTCAACTCGGTGCCGGTCGGGCTGTGCGGCGGT
Source organism: Dehalococcoidia bacterium (assembly GCA_038325665.1). Lineage (GTDB taxonomy): Bacteria > Chloroflexota > Dehalococcoidia > CAUJGQ01 > CAUJGQ01 > CAUJGQ01. The sequence goes on from JBBQJF010000100.1 coordinate 4,760, forward strand.
CTGGTCGAGCGCGCGCCCGAGTTGCGGGACGTGACAGTCCACACCTTCCTCACCCCATTCAACTGGGACCGGCCCGAGGTGCTGCAGAACTTCCGCATTGTCAGTTTCTACGCCGGCCCGCTGGAGCGCCAGGCGATACGGGAGGGGCGCTTCGACCTCGTGCCGCTGGCCGGCTTCCGCGAGGGCCGTTTACCGAACGGCATCGACCACGATTTCGACGTGGCCGCGATCCCGATCTCGCCGCCGGACGAGGACGGCTACTGCTCCTACGGCAGCGCCGTGTTCTTCAGCCCGTCGATCACGAAGCGGGCGAAGGCACTGGTGGGCGAGGTTCACCCCGAGTTCATCCGCACCGGCGGCCAGAACTCAATTCATATCTCGCGATTCGCGCGGCTGGCTGAATCACCGGGGCCGCCACCACCGGCGCCGATCCCGCCTCGCTCCGAGGAGACGGTACTGGCGGCCGAGGTGATCTGCACCCTCACGGCCACCGAACTGATCCCCGACCGCGCCACCCTCCAGATCGGCATCGGTGACGTGTCGGCGGCGATGGCGCTGTATCTGACCGACAAGCACGACCTCGGTATCCACACCGAACTGCTGCCCGGCGGCATCACCGACCTGGTCAAGGCGGGCGTTGTCACCGGCAAGTACAAGGAAGTTCACCCCGGCAAGGTGGTCGCCAGCGTGGCGGCGCAGTTGCCGCCGGAGGAACTGGCGTTCATCAACGACAACCCGGACTTCGAGCTGTACGACTTCACCCACACCGATGACATGCGCGTGCTGCTTCAGTTCGAGAACTTCGTCGCGGTCAACAACGCGCTGTTCGTCGATTTCACCGGCAACGTTTGCTCGGAGACCTGGGGACCGCACGCGTTCAGCGGCCCAGGCGGCCAACCGACCTTCGCCTACGCCGCCTCCGCGTCCAACGCCCGTTCAATCATCGTGCTGCCATCGTCGCAGCTCGTGGGTGATGTACGCCACCCGCGGATCGTGCCGATGCTTCCGGACGGCTCGACGATCACCGCTCATCGTGCCTTCGTCGATTATGTCGTCACCGAGCAGGGCATCGCCCACTTATCCGGCAAGTCGGTGCGCGAGCGCATCGGTGAGCTGATCAGTGTCGCCCACCCCGACTTCCGCGCCGAGCTGCGTCAACAGGCGAAAAAGATCCACAACGTGACCGTGTGACGGTGTCGCTGTCCGATAGCGCGACATGAGCGCACGGCGCGGCGTCTTGTCCCGGCGTCAAGCGGTCACGCTCGTATGGGTGGCGGTCGGGACCTGAGCGACCCGGTGGGTCGCCCCTACCAGAGCCGATCGCCGCGCGGCATGATGCAGGCCGAGTCCGCCAATTCCGCCGCATGGATCAGCGGGTCATCGACAGTAGTTCCGGGCATAGAAACGTAATCGTGAGTCCGTGCCGGCCCAGCGCATCGCGGGCTATCGACCAATCGGTGTCGGTGGCATTCAGAATCGCCGGTCCGTGGTCACTGGCCAGCGCCACCGCGACGAATTTGCGGTCAGAAGGGTCGAACGTGGCCAGTTCAGGATCATCAGGGAACTCGTCGAAGTCGTCGGCCCCGGCGCCTCGGGGTGTGATCCGCACCCGTTCGCACCGTTCGGGGTTGGCCTGGTTTTGCAGTACCCACTTGAGGAAGGCATCGCCGACACCCGGCTGACCACTCTCCAAGGCGTTGTGCAGGTATTCGCGTAGTATGCGCCAGTCATCGTCGATCACGATCCGCTTGCCTTCCTGCAGTGCCCGCAACGCGACGGTACAGGTATGGACACATCCCAGTGGCGCATGAGTATCCCGATCGTTGGCGACCTGAAGGACGTTCGTGTCCACCACTTCCGCGATCACGCCGCGCCGCCCTTGGTCTGGCGCGCGATCGCGGCCTCCATCATGGCGGTACGCTCGGCCATCTCATCGCCGAAGAATCCGGGCGGCCAGTTGGTGATGTTGCCATACGTATCAAGCTGAAGCGGCGCCACCCGCGAGGCTCCCTCGGCGCCCATTTCACAGAAGTACAGAGCCGCGTCGCTTGGCAGCAGGCGCTCCTCCGCGATTCTCCGCTGGAGACGCGTCAGCAGGTGTTCGCTGTGACTCTCCAGGATGATCTGCACATCACGCGTCTTCACGGCGTCAATCAGCACGTCGGCCAACCCTGCCTGCACGCGCGGATGCAGGTGGATTTCCGGCTGTTCAAGGATGATGGTCGAGCCTTGCGGCACGTAGTAGCACAGTGTCAGCACCGGCAAAATTTGCGAGACGCCGAAACCCACATCCGTGATCAGCACACGAGGACCACCGGCCTCGCGTTGCACGTAGATTTGGTAGAGACTGCTGCCCGGTGCGACGAGATCGACGCTGAATGACTCGATCAGTCCCAGTTCCTTGAGCCATGACGCGACAACTTCTTCGACCGTGGCGAGGCGGCGCTTCCCCGGCCGCCTCATGAGATAACGTTGCTCGCGTGAGGCGAGGAGGGCATCGACAACACGTTCGCCGCGACGACCCATATCTGATGGCCGCCCACGCGCCCAGGTGTACTGGCGGCGGGGATAGTCGCGCAACGGCCCCAGGTAGAACAGGCCCGCGAATCGCGCTTCCAACGCGAGCTGTAAGTCGGCAAGAAAGCCAGCATTCTGGTAGTACCCGAATACCTGCTCGGGGAAGCCATAGCACTTGACCGGGGCCGGCAAGTGCCTCGGGCGTCCGCGCGGACGTTTGAATTCGTACCCTTGCGCGAACAACTCATATCGCTCGGCGGATAGGTCCGTCCGACGCATGCCAAAGCGAGGAGCGGGAACGGACGGCGAGCCGTCTCGAAGTTCATACGCGAGTTCGTCAACCACTGGTCGACTATTGGGCGCTCGGCCTACCTCGCCAATCGTTGCGGAGAAGTTCATGCGGTCACCCGTGAATAGGATCGTTCGCCTGTCCTCCGGGTCGGCCACCGACAAGGCCTCTGGTAGAGACCAGGCCAGTTCCCAGGCTAGGCGTGCATCTTCAGGTAAGATTCCTGCACCGGGGCGCGGATGCCCATGGATAATTTCGCGATATGTCCCCAGGCTAACCAACGAACGATCGTCGCCGAAGTCGAGCACTTGGGCGCGATCGGTGGACTCCGCCGTCTGCTTGAGAAGCAGCAGCAACTGCAGGATGCTCGTCTTGCCGGAGCTATTCGTGCCGAACAGTCCCGTGATCGGCGCGAGACGCATCTCACCCGTATCGGCCCACGACTTGAAGTTTCTCAGCCGTAACGAGGTGAGCATCGCGTTCTCTCGCTCAACCACTCAGATCCGCACGAGTGTCCCGGGTTCATCCTCAACGCAGCGGCCAGATACGGCGCCCGCCAGCGGCCCGCAACGCGCGGTTATCGTTGCATGTCCCGTGCGCTTCGCTCAACGCGCGGAAGGCGCTATCCTCGGTCAAGCCCCCCACGACGGTGATTCCGCATGCCCCTCAAGGTGCTGACGCTCAACTTGTGGCACGACGCCGGTCCGTACGCACGGCGGCGGGAGTTGATCCGCGAATCGATCGACCGGCTCGATCCTGACCTGATTGGCTTTCAGGAAGTGTTGCGGCGCGACGGCTTCGACCAGGCGCGCGAGCTTCTTGACGGGCGCGGCTATCACCTCGATTTCGTGCGCGCGACCGAGTTCTGGGAGAAACCCGGCGGTGGTTTCGGCAACGCCATCGCCAGTCGCTGGCTGGTCCTCGACCGGGCCGAGCGCGTGCTCCCCGATGCGGGAGATGAGGAGCGCCGCGCCGCGCTATCGGTGACGGTCGATTCCCCCTTCGGGCACATCCCCTTCACGACCACGCACCTGAACTGGAAGCTTCATCACGGCTGGGTGCGCGAGCGCCAGGTCGTCGCGCTGTGCGACTTCGTGCTGGAGCGGAGGCGGGATAGTGGGTTTCCGCCGATCATCACCGGCGACTTCAACGCCGACCCCGATTCCACCGAGATCCGGTACGTCAGCGGGCTGCACGCCCTGGACGGCCGCGGCGTGTCCTTCCGTGATGCCTGGAAGTTCGCGGGCGATGGCGGCCCGGGCGCGACCTGGTCCAGCCGGAACCCATGGACGCACGGGCTGCTGGAACCCGACCGGCGCATCGACTACATCTTTGCCGGATATCCGCTGGCGAATGCCATGGGCGCGATCGAGCGGTGCCGCGTCGTGTGCGACGACGGCCGCGACGGCGTCTTCCCCTCTGACCACTTCGGCCTGTACGCCGAATTCCGTACCGAGCCGTGGGCAGATGCGTGAGCCTGGTCGATCCGTCGCCCGCTTGAGGCAGCACGGCGCTCGTGCGGCTTCCTCCGAACCCCCGACCACGAACTGGCGCCATCGAGCCGGGCGTGGTATGGTGCGCCGCAACAACGAGTGGAGACAGTACGATGGCAGCCTATCTTATTGCGGCGCTCACGGAGGTTGTAAACCCGACCGAGTTCGATGAGTACCGCGCCAAAGTGCTGCCCGTTGTCGAACGCTTCGGCGGTCGTTACTTGGCTGCTGGCGCTCCCGATATGAAGGAAGGCAACACGCGACCGGTGATCGCCGCGGTGATCGAGTTTCCCAGCATGGAACGGCTCCAGGCGTTCTACGACGCGGACGACTACCAGGATCTGAAGGCGCTGCGCCAGCGCTCAACCCGTGGGAGTCTGCTTTTCCTCGACGGCTTCCCCGCGGGGTAGCCCGGTGGCGCCCCACTATGTCGCCGTCATGCGCGAAACGCGGATGTTCGGGATGCGTGCGTTGGCGCGCCGAACATCGGCGGTGACCGCGGCGTCGCGATTACTTGCGGTACTCGAGCACCACCACTTGGGTCTGCGTGGGCACGTTCGCCCGCGTGATGGTCAGCTTCGGCTGGGCCGTTGCTTCTGAGACACCCATCTGCTTGATGAAGGTTTCAAGCGGGTCAAGCTCGGCGGCGGATATGTCGGTGCGGTAATGCATCGGCACCACCAGCTTCGGTTCGAGCAGGCTAACGATCTCGGACGCGGTGGCGGCGTCGATGGTCGTGTGACCGCCGACCGGCGTCAACAGCACGTCGATGTCGCTCAGCGCCTCGATCTGTTCCTGCGTGGGCACATGTCCCAAATCACCGAGGTGACAGATACGTACCTCGTCCACCTCGACGACAAAGATCGTGTTCTTGCCACGCACGGCGCCGCGCTTGTCGTCGTGATAGGTGCGCACACCTGTTACCAGCACCCCACCGATCTCATACTCGCCGGGGCCGTCGATCGTACGGGACGGGCCGGTGATCGCCTCGGTAAAGCTGTGGTCAGGGTGGGCGTGACTCACCGTGATGATATTCGCCTGCTGGCGGCCGATATTGTAACCGGTCGCCCTGGGACAGGGGTCCATCATGACGGCGCTGTCGCGCCCCTTCAGACGAAAACAGGCATGACCGAGCCAGGTGATTTCCATACAGCACATTCCAATCGAAGCAGACAGGCCTTCACGCGTGCGCCGGCCACTGCCTGGCAGCATACTCACACGTTGGACATCCGTTCTCTCGATGGTAGCAGAACGCGGCCTGGCAGCGACGTTCCCTGCTCCGGCATATCCGCGACAGTCTGCTATACGCCGCGAGCGCCAGCGCGCCGTGTCGGATAGACTCGACCGTGCGCGGTGATCAGGTGACGCGGGCCCGCGCGAGTGGAAGGCGGGGCCGCCCCCCAACACCCATCACCTATTCCTAAAGGAGCGTGCAATGACAGCGGCAGCCCTCGTGGCAGCGACCCCGGAAGATGTCGGTATCGACAGCGAACGGCTGGAAGCGGTGTTCGAGCGGGCAAAGCGTGATGTGGACGACGGCACGCTACCCAGCGCCCAGGTGGCGGTCGCACGGCACGGGCGGCTGGCGGGCACACGCACCTATGGGCAGGCCGTCCAGGGTGGTGCGATGAAGCCGGCCACCGACGACACGCTGTACACGATCTTCTCCTGCACGAAGGCGATTGTCGGCGCGGCGGTCTGGACGCTGTTCGAGGATGGACTGCTGCGGCTCGACGAGCGGGTCGCGGACATCATTCCGGAGTTCGGCACCAACGGCAAAGAGATCGTCACCGTCGAGCAAACCATGCTCCATATCGGCGGCTTCCCGGGCGCGCCGCTGGGTCCGGGACAGTGGGAGACGCGCGAGGGGCGGCTGGCCGCGTTCGCGCGCTGGCGGCTCAACTGGGAGCCGGGCAGCCGGTTCGAGTACCATGCCACCTCGGCGCACTGGGTGTTGGCCGAGATCATCGAACGCCGCACCGGCATTGAGTACCGCGCCTATCTGCGCCAACGGATTCTCACTCCCATGGGGCTGGAGAACCTGTACGTCGGCCTGCCGGCGGACCTGAACGAACGCGTTGCGGACGTGTTGCACGTCGTACCGCCCGCGCCGCCGCCCGGCGGCTGGGGCGAGGTCACACCGGACACGATCCTCGCCTTCAACCGGCCCGATGTGCGCGCCGTGGGTGTGCCCGGCGGCGGCGGACTCGCCCGCGCGGCCGATCTGGCGTTGTTCTATCAGCCGCTGGTCAACGGCGGTGAGACGGCGACGGGCGCGCGCATTCTCACGCCCGAGACGATCGCGTTCGCCACCACCGTGCGTACCAAGGACTTTCACCGCGACCCAATCCGGGACATCCCGATCAATCGCGCGCTGGCGGTGATGGTCGCGGGCGACGACGGAAACGCGCACCTGCGCGGATTCGGTCACGGGGCTTCGCCGCGGGCGTTCGGTCATGGCGGCGCCGGTGGTCAGATCGGATGGGGTGACCCCGCCACCGGCCTATCGGTCGGCTACTGTACCAACGGCTTCGTGGACGACGAAACGCAGGCACGCCGGGGCGTCGCGATCAGCAGCCTCGCCGCGGCCTGCGTCACCGGCTAACGGCCACCGCCGCCGGCCAGGGACTCACCTCTCCCCCGGCCGTGCCGGGGCAGGCTGCAAGGGGAGGCGAGTCCCCTGGATCCGTGAGTCCAGATTCAGGACGTTCGCCCACGACAGCATGATGTGAATCTGGACTCGCGGATCCGCGAGTCCAGGTTTCCTCCTTCGCTCGCGGGCAAGGGGGGCGGGTGTTTCGTGCATTATCAGGTAGTCTGTTTGATCTTGCGCGGCGCGACCACGCGGACGCGACCAGGGCGACCCGGTTGGTCGCTCCCCTCGCGCGGATAACCCACGAGCTGGTCCGTGCACGCGTTAGGCCGGCTCCCATCATTCAACACCTAACACCCAATTTCTGAGGAGGATCGGCCCTGAGCGAACCCGAGGCGCGGACGCGCCGCACCGCTCGTGACCCACTCGCGGCGCTGCGGCAGCGCGACTTCCGCTTCTACGCGGCCAGCCGGTTGTTGTCCGGCGCGGGCACGACACTGCTCCAAGCGGCGATCGCGTGGCAGGTGTACGCGCTGTCAGGCTCGGCGCTTCAGCTTGGCCTGATCGGGCTGATGCGCTTCCTGCCGGCGTTGGGGATGAGCCTCGTCGCTGGAGCCGTTGCCGACAGCTACGACCGACGCCGGATCGTGCTGGCCGCGCAGGTCGCGCCGCTGGCCGCGTCGGTGATATTGATGGCCGCCACCCGCACCGGCGCCGTCAACCTGCCGCTGATCTACGCCTTGGTGCTTGTGCTCGCCCTGGCCGCCGCCTTCGAGAACCCGGCGCGTCAGGCGCTGTTGCCGCTGATCGTACCGCGCGATATGTTGCTCAACGCGATCACCCTCGGCTCAACCATTCAGCAACTCTCGTTCGTCGCCGGACCGGTGCTGGGCGGCGTGGTCATTGCCGGCGTCGGAGTCGCCGGCGCCTACGGCCTCAACGCCGCGCTCGATGTCGGGGCGATTTTAACCCTGATAGGGCTGCGACCGCGACAGGAGGCGGGCGAGCGACGCGCGGTCAGCATCGCGGCAATCCGCGAGGGCGTGCGGTTCGTGTGGCGGCGGCAGGTGCTGCTCGGTGCGATGGCGCTCGACATGTTCGCGGTGATCTTCGGCGGCGCCACCGCGTTGCTACCGATCTATGCCGAGCAGATCCTCAAGGTCGGCGCCGGCGGCTACGGCGTGTTGACCTCGTCGCTGGGCATCGGTGCGTTGGTGATGTCGGTCGCGATGGTGTTCCTGCCGCCGGTGAAGCACACCGGGCGGGCGCTGCTGCTGGCGGTGGCGGCCTACGGGGTCGCGACGGTCGTCTTCGGCTTGTCGCGCTCGTTCCCGCTGTCGCTGGCGGCCTATGCGCTCGTCGGCGTCGCCGACCAAGTGAGCGTGATCATGCGCCAGACGACGATCCAGCTCGCCACGCCGGACGAGCTACGAGGGCGGGTGAGTTCGGTCAGTTCGCTGTTCATCGGCGCATCGAATCAGGTGGGCATGGTCGAGTCGGGCGTGGTCGCCTCACTGACGACGCCGACCTTCGCCGTGGTCAGCGGCGGGCTGGGCTGCCTAATCGTGGTCGCCGCCATCGCCGCCTTGATGCCCGAGCTGCGGCGCTACCGCATCAGTGACACCCAACCCACGACGGTGGACCTTGGCGGTACCGGCGCGCGTGTCGCGCGTGAACGGGCAGCGCCGGCAGCCGCCGAGGCGCCAGATCCGGGGACGGCGGGCGGCGGAAAGGCCCGCATCGGATGACCCGGCGCGGCAGGTCGGCGCACGTTCATACGTGTTCAGCCATCATCTCTCAGAGGCGCAAGGGGTAAACCGTCGCGGCCAACGGCGCGCGTCTAGGTCACCGCCGCGATCGCTCGTGCCATCTTAGTGGAATCGCTCTACTCACCGGCCGCCTCCGGATCGTCGTCCTCGCCGGTCATCACATCGTCACCGGCATGGCGGCGCTCAATCCACGCGAGCACGGCCCCACCCATGTTCAGCTCACCCTGCAACAACTGACCATTGAGACGGGCATGGTTGCGGTCATAGATCGCTTTGTCCCGTGTGGCCGCCTCCATCCGATCGCGGATGAACCCCGCCAGATCATCGAGCGTGGACCCTTGCATATATCGCTCCTAAAGCCATGACGGGCAGCGATCGCGGTGGCAAGACGCCGCCGGCGAGCGAGGGCGGCCCACCGGGTCGCCCTTACCCATGTTCAGCGATCGCCCCCTGTCGGGGCGACCCGGTGGGTCGTCCGGTTCCTGGTCCGCGGCCACGGGTTCCACTCCCACCAACCTGCCCGTGCATGGGTCATCGAGGGCGACCCGATGGGTCGGCCCTACAGGGGCGTGGGCCGCGCCAGTGTATCAGCCTCATCCCGGCGCGGGCGTACCGATCCCCCGCCCGCTCGGGTTCACCCGCGAGCGAGCGCTCCCGCCAATTGGCGCGCGGTATACGGGTACGGTCACCACGGCTCAGCCTGCCCATCCTGACGAGGGACGCCCACGCCCCGGCGGTGTAGCGTAAGCATGTGCATCGCCCCGTTTCACCCCATTTCCATCCATGGAGGCACGGATGACGACCGAGCAACCCGGTACGGCGCTGGCGGTAGTGGCGCACCCGGACGATGTCGAGTTCAACTTCGGCGGGACGGTCGCGCTTTGGGTCGCCGCCGGCTGGCGTGTGGTATATGTGATCGTGACCCGTGGCGACAAGGGCAGCGACGACCCGGCGATGACCTCGGAGCGGCTGGCCGAACTGCGCGCCGGCGAGCAGCGGGCGGCGGCCACGTTCATGGGCGCGGCCGGTGTCGAGTTCCTCGGCCATGACGATGGCGGGCTTGAACCGACCCTCGCCGTGCGCCGCGACATCGCCCGCCAGATCCGGCGACACCGGCCGCACCGGATGATCGTGACCGACCCGGCCTCGTTGTACGAGGGCCGCTACATCCAGCACCCCGACCACCTCGCCGCGGCGCAGGCCGCGCTCGCCGCCACATACGCCGCCCGCGACCGGCTGACCATGCCCGAGCTACTGAGAGAGGGACTTGAGCCGCACGGCGTGGCCGAGGTTTACATTTACGGTTCGCGAGACTCCGATCTATGGATAGACATCGGACCCACGCTCGAGCGCAAGAAGGCGGCGCTCCGCCTCCACCGGAGCCAGGTCAGCGAGGAGTTCCTCGGACTCGTCGCGGCGATCGCCCGTGAGACAGCCGGCCGCGCGCCCCAGCCACGCCCCGAGTTCGCCGAGGCGTTTCGGCTGGTGAAGCCGTGAAATGGCGTCGATGGCCGCGTGCAGTCACGCCGTGCCGGCCTCCCACGCGAGCATTTCGGGCATCCATCGGCGTCCCCGCGCCGTCCCGGCCAAGACCGGCGCCCACAGTCGCGCCGCCACGTTGTAGCCCTCCATCAGGTCGGCCGCCGGGCTGA
>JBBQJF010000101.1:0-15016 GCA_038325665.1 Dehalococcoidia bacterium
CACGCCCTCACGGGGCGCCAGCGGGGATGGACGGCAGGTCGTCCCCCAACACCCAACACCCATCTTCCAAGGAGGACAACATGGCTGTCGACCCGCAGGTGCAGGCACTTCTTGACCAGATGGCGGCGGCGGGTGCGCCCCCGTTCGAGTCGCTGTCGCCCGAGCAGGCGCGCGAGATGATCGTGCAGATGGCGGAGCTTGCCGGCCCGCCCGAGGATGTGGCGAACGTCGAGGATCGCACGGTGCCGGGGCCGGGTGGCGAGATTCCCGTGCGTGTGTACACGCCCGAGGGCAGCGGCCCATTTCCGGTGTTGCTGTACTACCACGGCGGCGGCTGGGTGATCGGCAACATCGCGACGGTGGATGCCCCCTGCCGCGCGCTGGCGAACGGCGCACAGTGCGTCGTCGTATCGGTCGATTATCGCCTCGCGCCGGAGCACAAATTCCCGGCGGCGGCCGATGACTGCTACGCCGCCACTCGCTATGTGGCCGAGCACGCCGGCGACTTCAACATCGACCCGTCCCGCCTCGCCGTCGGCGGCGACAGCGCGGGCGGCAACCTGGCGGCGGTGGTGGCGTTGATGGCGAAGGACCGCGGCGGCCCATCGATCGCCTACCAATTGCTGATCTACCCTGTCACCGACCACTCGTACGATACGGCATCGTATCGGGACAACGCCGAGGGCTACATGCTGACCAAGAACGGCATGGAGTGGTTCTGGAATCACTACCTCAGCAGCCCGCGAGATAGTCGTAATCCGTATGCCTCTCCCCTGCGCGCGGAGAAGGTGGCGGGCCTGCCGCCCGCGATGGTGATCACGGCCGAGTTCGACCCCCTCCGCGACGAGGGCGAAGCCTACGCCGCGCGGCTGCGCGAGGCGGGTGTACCCGTGATCATGCGTCGCTATGACGGCATGATTCACGGCTTCTTCCAGATGGGCGGCGTGATCGAACGCGGCAAGGGCGTGATCCGTGAGTCATGTGAGGCGCTGCGGGCGGCATTCACGGGCAAGGTTACGGCGTAGAGCGGCTCGCGCGGCGCGCCCCACGCCGGAGATTACCCATTATCCTTGTCCCGGCAGGCGCGCGGCAGGGCAGGAAACCGTCGCGGCCGTCAAACACGTCCTGATACGTGACGGTCGCGGCGGTGACACCACGCGATAACGACCGTATCCACAGACATGCGCGCCGCGCTATGGAGTACGCTCAACGCGCACCGCTCGACGTTGAGGCTCGCGATGACGCGGTTTCTCCACGCCCACCTTCACCGTTTCCGCTTGCGCGACCTGGTCGTCGCGCAACTTGCCATCAGCGATGGACCGCCACGCCCGGTCATGGCTGTCTGTCCGACCTGTGGCGCGGCCTACTTCGCCGACCTTGAGCCGGCCGATGATCCGTGGACGTTGCAGCTCGAGGAATGGGAAGCGCTCGCCAAACTCGATGGCGAGTGCCCCGACCATCCGCATACATTCCTCGTCGGGCGCGCCTGATCGTCTGGCCAGCCAGCGGCTCTGAATTAGCTCAGTTCCTCACTCACGCTTCCAGACCGACATGGTGGGCTGCTTGGAGATGAAACGAGGAAATCGCCGAGGGCGCGCGCCGCACATGAACTGTCCGAATCGCCCCGCCCGCGCCGTCCCCCTTGCGGCAAGGCTCCCGCCTCTCAATAATCCCTGTACACGCGGCCGGGATGCCGCGTGGTGAGGTGGCGCCGTGAACGACGGTCGGCGCCGCCCGGTGGCGTGCGGTCGTGCCCGGCCGCCTAGCGAAGAGGATGAGAGCATGACCGATGCAGTGCTGGATCCCGTCGATTTCCGCAACGCGATGGCGCGCTTCGCCAGCGGTGTCACGATCGTCACAACCCGCGCCGGTGACAATCTGGTGGGGTTCACTGCCAGCGCGTTTAGTTCGCTGTCGCTCGACCCGCCGTTGGTCTTGGTGTGCCTGGAGAAGAAGGCGGACTCGTGGGAGGCGTTCATGGCGGCCGAGCGGTTCGCCGTGTCGATCCTGGCGGCGGGCCAGTGGGATCTCGCCATCCGCTTTGCCACCAAGGGCATCGACAAGTTTGACGGCGCGCCCATGACCACGGGTGAGTTAACAGGACTGCCGCTGATCGCCGGCGCAATCGTCCACCTCGAATGCCGGATCTACGACCGGCCCGACGCCGGCGACCACACGATCTTAGTCGGCGAAGTGTTGCGCGCCGTGAACACCGATGGCGAACCGCTATTGCACTTCAACCGCTCGTCCGGCCGGTTCGTCGCCGGCTAGCCACGCGACAGCCTCAGTCGCCACGACGCATGTGAGATCGGTCGAAACATGAGTCATGCCGGTCTGCACGTTATGGCGCACACGGACACTTGGGAGTCGCTCCTGTACCTTCGGGCGCCACCTCGGACGAAAAGTGGGGCCGTCCCCCAACACACAACCCCCAACACCCACGTCAATGGAGGAACACCATGGTCAGCCAGAGCGACCGCATCGAATCGGTGCTACAGGAAACGCGCGTCTTCCCCCCGCCGGCGGACTTCATCAAGGGAGCGCATGTGTCCGGTATGGAGCAGTACCAAGCGCTGGCGAAGGAAGCCGCTGCCGATCCGGAGGGCTTCTGGGGCCGGATGGCGGAGAGCCTTCACTGGTTCAAGCGTTGGGACCGCGTGCTCGATTGGGACAACCCGCCGTTTGCCAAGTGGTTCGTGGGCGGGCGGATCAATATGTCCTACAACTGTCTCGACCGGCACCTCGACGGGCCGCGAAAGAACAAGGCCGCGATCATCTGGGAGGGCGAGCCGGGCGACGAGCGGGTGTTGACGTACGCCATGCTCCACCGCGAGGTCTGCCGTTTCGCCAACGCGCTCAAGTCGCTCGGCGTCCAGCGCGGTGATCGGGTCGGTATCTATCTGCCCATGATCCCGGAGGCGGCGATCGCGATGCTTGCCTGCGCGCGCATCGGCGCCGCGCACAGCGTCGTGTTCGGCGGCTTCTCGGCCGAGGCGCTGCGTGAGCGCATGGCGGACGCCGAGGCGAAGGTCGTGATCACCGCCGATGGCGGTTATCGCCGTGGCGCGGTTGTGCCGCTCAAACTGAGCACCGACGAGGCGGTCGCGGGCGCGTCGAGCGTCGAGCATGTGGTGGTCGTGCGCCGCACCGGCCAAGATGTGCCGATGCAAGCAGGGCGCGACGTGTGGTGGCACGATATCGTTGCCGATCAGTCCGCCGATTGCCCGGCGGAGGAGTTGGACGCCGAGCACCCGCTCTACATCCTGTATACCTCGGGCACGACCGGCAAGCCCAAGGGCGTGGTGCACACCACCGGCGGCTACCTGCTCGGCACGTCACTTACCGCCAAGTGGGTGTTCGACCTGAAGGAAGAGGACACCTACTGGTGTACCGCCGACATTGGCTGGGTGACCGGCCACTCATACGTGGTCTATGGACTGCTCGCCAACGGCGCCACGACGGTGATGTACGAGGGCGCTCCTAACCAGCCGCGCCCCGACCGCTTCTGGGAGATCATCGAGAAGTACCGGGTCAGCATCCTCTACACCGCGCCGACGGCGATCCGCACGTTCATGCGCTGGGGCGAGGACTGGCCGGGCAAGCACGACCTCTCCTCGCTGCGGATGCTGGGCACCGTGGGCGAGCCGATCAATCCCGAGGCGTGGATGTGGTATCACCGCGTGATCGGCGGAGAGCGCTGCCCGATCGTTGATACCTGGTGGCAGACCGAGACGGGCAACATCATGATCAGCCCGCTACCCGGCGCCACGCCGACCAAGCCCGGCTCGGCCACGATGCCGCTGCCCGGTGTGGACGCCGATATCGTCGATGCCAGCAACGAATCGGTGCCGGCCAACACCGGCGGCCTGCTCGTGATCAAGCGTCCCTGGCCGGGGATGCTGCGCACGCTGTACAACGACGACGAACGCTTCAAGCAGAATTACTGGAGCCGCTTCGGCGAACGCAACTGGTACTTTCCTGCCGACGGCGCCCGCCGCGATCAGGACGGCTATTTCTGGCTGATGGGCCGGGTGGACGACGTGATCAACATCTCCGGCCACCGACTGGGCACGATGGAAGTGGAGAGCGCGCTGGTGTCGCACCCGAAGGTGGCCGAGGCCGCGGTGGTTGGCCGGCCGGACGAGATCAAGGGCGAGGGCATCACCGCCTTCGTCACGGTCAAGCAGGAGTTTATCCCCGACGAGGCGCTCCGCCAGGAGTTGCGCGGCCATGTCGTCAAGGAGATCGGCGCCCTCGCCCGCCCGGACGAACTGCGCTTCACCGAGTCGCTGCCCAAGACGCGGTCGGGCAAGATCATGCGCCGGCTGCTGCGCGATATCGCCGCCGGCCGCGAACAGATCGGCGACACCACCACCCTGGAGGACTACTCCGTGCTCGCCCGTCTGCGCGGGGAGGAGGAGTAACATGGGAGCAGGCAGGCGGCGCCGGACGCATGATGGCGCCGCCTGCATCGCGATCATCGCGGGAGAATGTCATGACCAGACGAGTGAAAGTCGAGGAAATGACCACGCATTTCTCCGAATTCGTGGGCGCGCTCAAGGATGAGAACGAGCCTATCATCTCTCGATCCCGATATGGTGCTTCGTGATGTGACGGCAGCGGTCGGGGAGGCACGCGAGGCGGCATATGAACGACATTACGGGACCGCGAGCGGCGATTGATACGAACCTGGTGGTCAGTGGCCTCATCGTCCCAAGTGGGTACCCCGGTCAATTGCTTGCTGCCTGGGAACACCGCGCATTCCGCCTGATCCTGTCGCGGGATCTGCTTCCTGAAATGTCGGAGGTGCGTGGCCGGGAACATCTCATTCGCCGTTTTCGGGTGAGCCGGCAGGAGGTTGAGCGTTTACTGACGAGCTTCGCCCGCCGGTCGAGACCGGTGGCGCCTCTGGACCTTCCGTCCTTGCCGGTCCAGTGCCGTGATCGGAAGGATGACATGTTGTTGGCATGCGCTTGGCGGTAACGCTGACTATCTCATCTCGGGTGATCACGACGCGTTAGCACTGAGCGGCCACGCTGCCCTAGGAAATCTCAGGATTCTGCGCGCTGCCGAGGTTGTCGAGCGCCTTCGCTCTGGATGACACAAGGCCCTGAACGAACGCGCATACCGGACACAACGCGCTTCACCGAGTCGTCGCCCAAGACGCGCTCGGGCACGATCATGCGCCGGTCGTTGCGCGACATTGTGGTCGGGCGGGAACAGGTCGGCGACACCACCACCCTGGAAGTCTACTCCGTGCTCGCCTGCCCGTGTGGCGAGGAAGAAGCGCGGCTGCCGCGTCGCTGATGGGCCATCGGTATCATGCCGGCAGCAGGCGCCGTTGATCACGGCAGGCAAACGATCCCTTCCCGACGTGGCGCTCGAACGCAATGCTCACCTGGTCAATTCTGGGACACTGCCTTCTCGATCAGTACGGCTGCACGACGTGGAGGTCAGGGATAACCTGAAAGTGGCGAACGTTGCGTGTGTAGAGCGTGAAGCCGTGTTCGAGCGCCGCTGCCGCGATGAGCGCATCCGGGATGGTGAGGCCGTGACTCAACGTATACGTCCGCATGAGCGCGAGGGCGTGCTCGGCCGTCTCCGGCATCATCGGCGTAACCATCGCCCGCGTGAGATATTCCAGCATTCGCCGTAGTTCGGCGCTGCTCCGGCAGCCTTGAACGATCTCCATCTTGGTGATGATGCTGATACGAAAGTTTCCAGCGGTATGCAGTGTCCGGACAAATGTTCGCGCCGCCTGCACACCGCGAATGTCGTCAACGATGATGTTTGTATCCGTCAATCCTGGTGAATTGTCGACCGCCACCATCGCTCGCGCATCTTCCGCAACCACTCGTCGGTATCACCCATGTCTTCGCGGTCGGCCCACATGCCGCGAGCCGGCAGGTTGTCAAACTGCTCAATCTCCTCGGGCGTCGGTGATCGCGGCGACGGGGGTGACGCGATCAATACGACAACTTCGGCGCCATCCGGCAAGTCTATTGGGTCGGGTATGATGACGTGTCCCCCCTGCACGATACCACGCCATGTCGAGGTCATACGTGCTCCCTCCGGCCGGGGCTGGCCCGGCTACCTGACATTGAATGTTCCCAAGGTATCACAGTCGTTGTTCCTCCAGGAGGGCGCTCACCCGCATCGGCGAGATCATGTGCCGGCTGCCGCGCGACCGCGCCGCCGGCCGCGACCAGTCCGGAACATCTCCCGCACCGGCAGTAGAGCGTGATAGGCTCGTCCGGTGATGATGGCGCCGAGGCGCGTACACGGGAGGACGGTATGGCCTGGGTCTACTTGATGATGGCCGGGATGCTGGAAGTGGTGTTCGCGATCAGCCTCAAGTACAGCCAGGGGTTCACACGGCTGATCCCGACCCTGATCTTCCTCCCGGCGAGCATTGCGAGCTTCTATCTGCTGACACGGGCGTTGCGCACGTTGCCGGTCGGCACGGGCTACGCCGTCTGGACCGGCATCGGGGCGGCGGGCACCGCGATCGTGGGAATGATCTTTCTTGGTGAATCGCGCGACCCGTGGAAACTGCTCTCACTGGCAGCGCTGGTGAGCGGCATCATCGGGCTGCGACTCACGGGAGGCGCGCACTGAGCGCTTCGCGGGGAGCGGGGAGCGGGGAGCACGATGGGGGACAGCCCTACCGTCGCGGTTCCGGGTAGCGGGGTTCCGCGGGCGCGCTGGCGCGCCTAGCATACGGCAGACATACCGCGCCGTCCCGGACTGATGGGGCGGCACAGTTCAGGGGGACGCCATGGTAGCAATTCCAGCCGCGAACGGCTCGCGATCCTGGGTACATGGGGGCATCGGCGGCAATCCGTTGCGGCTGCTGCTGTCGGCACGGCCCTGGATAGCCGCGGTGTTCCTACTCGTGAGCATGGTGAGCGGGACCTTCTGGTTTAGCGTGCTCGTCACGCTGATCAGCTCCGGCCTCGGACTGGCAATCACCTTTCTGGGGCTGCCCGTTCTGGTGTTCACGATGTTCCTCTGGACGTGCGGGGCGCGGGCGGAGCGGTGGTGGATCTCCACGCTGTTCGGCGTGCAGATCCCGTCGCCGTACCGTCCGCTGCCGGCCGGTCCGCTGCTCGGCCGGTTGCGCGTGTTCGTGAGCGACCCGGCCGTCTGGCGCGACCTCTGCTATCTGCTGGTGCTGTTTCCCCTCGGCATCGTCGAATTTATCGTGACCTCGATTGCCCTGCTCGTGCCGCTTGCCATGGTCACGCTGCCGGTCCACGTTTGGGCGCCGCCCCATCGAGGCTCGTTCGACCCATTGTTCAACGCCACGCTGCCGGAGGTGATGGTCATCACCCTCATCGGTTTCGGGGCGCTGCTAGTGATCCCGTATGCCCTGGTTGGGATGGCCCGCGCGCACATCAGTCTGGCGCAGGCGCTGCTCGGCCCAACCCAGGTGGCGCTAGCGGCACGGGTGGATGCCCTCACCGAGAGCCGCTCTCGCGTGATGGACGCCGCGCTGGCCGAGCGCCGTCGGATCGAGCGCGACCTGCACGACGGCGCATAGCAGCGTCTGGTAGCGCTCGCCATGAACCTCGGCATGGCCAAGATCAAGATGGACACCGATCCCGCGGCGGCGCGCGGGCTGGTGGACGCGGCGCATCGCGAGGCCAAGGCCGCGATGGTCGAGATGCGCAATCTCGTCCAGGGGCTTCACCCGGCCGTACTCACCGACCGCGGCCTCGACGCGGCGTTGTCGGCGCTGGCCGGCCGCTGCCCGGTGCCGGTGGCGGTGATCGTCGATCTGGACCAGCGTCCGCCCGAGGTGGTGGAGTCTGCCGCCTACTTTGTCGCGGCCGAGGCGCTGACCAACGTCGCCAAGCACAGCGCCGCCACCGAGGCGTCCGTGGTTGTGCAGCGCATCGGTGATACCCTGATCGTCGAGATCGCGGACAACGGCCTGGGCGGGGCCGAACCCGCTGCCGGCAGCGGGCTTGCCGGCTTGGTGGACCGGATCACGGCGCTGGACGGACGGCTGATCGTGGACAGCCCCCCGGGCCGCGGTACCCGGCTGCGCGCGGAGTTGCCGTGCTGACCCAGCGATTGGGTGTGGCTGCCCGTGCCACCGACAGGCAGCAGAGTCGAACATGGA
Organism: Dehalococcoidia bacterium; assembly: GCA_038325665.1. Lineage (GTDB taxonomy): Bacteria > Chloroflexota > Dehalococcoidia > CAUJGQ01 > CAUJGQ01 > CAUJGQ01. The sequence continues at coordinate 8,129 of JBBQJF010000101.1, forward strand.
TTCCCGCGGCTATCGATTAGCCTCATGGCGCGGTCCAGATTCAACCACGCGCGGGCTCGACAGCCGTATTATCGGAGCGACGATGCGGGTCGTGATCGCCGAGGACTCAGTGTTGTTGCGCGAGGGGCTGGTGCGTTTGCTGACCGACGCCGGCTTCGACGTGGTGGCGCGCGTCGGTGATGGTCCGGCGCTCGTCAGTGCCGTTGAAGCGCACCGGCCGGACGTATCGATCGTCGATGTGCGGATGCCGCCCGGATTTCGTGACGAGGGGTTGCGCGCGGCGATCGAGGCGCGCCGGCGAGTTCCGGGCAGCCCGATCCTCGTGCTGTCGCAGTATGTCGAGGAACAGTACGCCGGTGAACTTCTGGCGTCAGGCGCCGAGGGCACCGGTTATCTGCTCAAAGACCGCGTCGCGGACGTGACCGAGTTCATCTCCGCCGTGCGGCAGGTGGCGGCGGGCGGTACGGTGCTGGACCCGGAGGTGGTGGCTCAGCTCGTTGCGCGGCAGCGACGGAACGACCGGCTGGACGCGCTGTCGGAACGTGAGCGCGAGGTGCTGGCGCTGATGGCCGAGGGTCGCTCGAACGGCGCGATCGCGGAGGCGCTGGTGGTCAGTGACGGAACGGTCGAAAAGCATGTCAGCAGCATCTTCGGCAAGTTAGGTCTGGCGCCGACCGAGGGAGACCACCGCCGCGTGCTGGCGGTGCTGACCTATCTGCGCGGTTGAGCCGTGTGGCCCGCGCGGCTCACACCGCCCCCGCTGGAGTCGGTTGCCGTTCCACCCGTGTTGCCTTCCAAAAGTAGACGTTGCCTGGCTCGCGGTTGAGCTGATTGAGCCGCGCGACCTCTGTCTCCGCCGCCGCCTCGCTCCACAGTGCCTTGGTCAAAGCAATCGCCGTCTCCGGCGCTCCCGCTCGGCCAGGCGAGGTGTCTACCCGAATAATCACGAATACCCTGTCGTAGCTGATATAGGGATCGGCTGCCATAGAACTCTCCTCGTCAGCGGTCGGCGGTGAGCCGCCAGCGCTCAGCGACCGCGCGACCACCATCCGTGACCACGACACGGGCGCGGGCGCTGACGGCCAACGGCTGGCGGTACACCGGTGGGCTGATCGCTGATGGCTGAGCGCGTATCTCTTCTTGTACTGCTACAATAGGTTGTCGTCGCCTCTATGCCCGCCCTTGAGGGAGGCGATGTGTCTCTTGGTCCTCTCATCCTGTTCTTGGACCAGCCGTCGCGCCTTGACCGTCGGGATGACCTCATCCCGGCTCAGGCCCTCGGGTAGTGTCATATTGGTGAACTCGGTGCGGAATTCCCAAGTCGGATGCTGGTGGTCGGCTTGGGCGTACTGAACGTGGATCGAAATAACGCCCGCGTCTTGCATTATGTTGGTGACGCGGCCGTCGCCTCGCGAGAGGTGCGTGACCGACACGCCGATCGCCTGTTGCCACGACTCCAGATCCTCGCCCGCCCAGCGAGCGAACAGGCGCGGATTCGACAGTCGAAACTCTTCGTTCATGATGCAGTCTCCCGTTCGGCACTATATCGCGCGACAAAGATGCGGCCATCGGTTGTGCTGGATGAAGCGGCAGGCGCGTCGCCGCCATATTGCGCGCCCGTCTTGTGATGGCGGAAAGCCGTGCCCGCCTGGTGGCGACGGCATACGCCGGTGCTAGCGCCGGCCGAGCGAGGAGTGGTGCCGGCTGTGATCGATAATACCGTGGTCGTGACGCGCCGCCTCACTCGGCTCGCCGCCTCCTCCGGTCACCACCGCCATCCTGACCGTATCATGTGCCCGGAGAAAGGGCGTGCCAGAGTACGGCCCACTGCCGGCCCCGGTGATGTGTTGGGACAATTCGGCGGCGGAGATCGCGCTGCCGGGTGTCGAGAGATGTTCGATAATCGGCGGCGCGGCATGTCGGCGGTGGAAGATCGACGAGAGCCAGCCCACGATAGATTCCCTTAACGAACCGTCTACATCTAGGTTAGCAGATCACGATATTTTTGAGTAGCATAATTTCAAGCTCGCGATCATATCCGAAAAGTATTACAGGGGCATCCACGACCTGACGGCCACCACTGAACCGGACTCCCAACCCCCTCCGCGCGGGGTTGGGAGTCCGGTTCTGACCCGCACCCATGCAAGGATGGGGGCAGGTGGTCTGACGGGCGATGACCGCCCGCCGCTCACTCCATGTCATATGCGCCGTAGAGGAAGCCGCGCAGCTCGGTGACTCGCTGGCCGGGATGGTAATACGCGCGTATCTCGGCGATCCGCGCGCCATGAAAGACATACCATTCCGCGCCGCGGATGCGGCTGTCACCATCGCGCGGGTGGCGGAAGCGCATCGTCCACTCGATCACCGCTTCATCCGCCGCGGTGATACCGTGATCGACGGTCCACACGGCGCCGGTGCGTTCGCGCACGGCAACCCAGTGCGCCGCGAGCGCGGCAGCGCCGCGCACCGGCTCCTGGGTCGGGAAGTAGTGCGCCACGTCGTCGGTAAAGGTAGATTGCATCAGAGCGGCGTCGCCGGTGCTGCACCCTTGGTAATAGCGGCGGATAGTCTCCAGATGATCAACCGGCATGATGTCACCGCCTCCGTGTATCAGCGAGTTGTACGCGGTCAGCTCTCGGTCGTCAGCGCTCATCTCGCGGTATGGGTCGATTCGATGGATCACTGATAGCTGACAGCCGAGCGCTGACCGTGAGTTGATCTCACGGTAGCCGCCGCCGTGGCACGAGCGCCAACGACGCGGGCGCGCCGCGGGCCGAACGGCGCCGGCGCGCCGCATAAGAGGATTGGAGCAGGGATATGCGCGGCCCGTGGGTCACGCTGACCACCGCGGTCGCGCCGCTGACCTGGGGCACGACGTATCTGGTGACCACCGAGTTGCTGCCGCCGGGCCGTCCGTTGCTCGCCGGGTTGCTCCGCGCCCTGCCGATCGGGCTGCTGATGATGCTGATAGTGCGGCGGCTGCCGAACGGCATTTGGTGGTGGCGCGCGGCGGTGCTCGGGACGCTCAACATCGGATTGTTCTTCGCGCTGCTGTTCGTGGCCGCCTACCGGCTGCCGGGAGGGGTGGCGGCCACGGTCGGCGCCGCCCAACCGCTGCTCGTCGCCGCGCTCGCGTGGCCCCTATTAGGCGATCCTATCACGGGCCGCACGATGAGAGCGGCAGGAATAGGCATCGTGGGCGTGGCGCTGCTGGTGCTCCGCGCCGGGGCACGGCTCGATCCAGTCGGGCTTGCGGCGGCGCTGGCGGCCACCGCCTCATCGGCGCTGGCAACAGTGTTGATCAAGCGCTGGGGACGGCCCGCGCCGCTCGCGGTGGTCACGGCGTGGCAGATCCTCGCCGGCGGCCTGTTCCTCCTGCCACTCGCTCTGACCGTGGAAGGGACGCCGCCTGCACTCGGGCCGGCCAACGTGGCCGGGTTGCTCTACCTCGCGCTGGTCAACACCGCGCTCGCGTATGCGCTGTGGATCCGCGGCATCGAGCGACTGCCGGTGGCCGCGGTGGCGTTTCTGGTGTTGCTCAGTCCAGTAGTCGCCACCGCCGGCGGGTGGATCGTGCGCGGCGAATCGCTGACGCCGCTGCAATTCGCCGGCGCGGCGCTGATCGTGGTCGGGGTAGTCGCGGGCCAAGGAACGGGCACGGGGCGCCGAGTGCAGCGACCCGGCGACGAGCCGGCAGGTACGGACTCCGGGGCAGGGGTTTCGGTTCCACCGCCCACGGACGATGGTAGGCGCACGTCGCCGTATGACTGATCGCGGGTGGCAGGCGGCGGCGTCAGTGACGCGACGTGTCGCGGAGCGATCACGACTGAGCGACGCATCCCCCACATTCGTCGATCCGCGTGGCGCGCCTTGCCCCGTGGGTGAGCCGCGTACCTCTCCACTCACGGATTTGAGTGTTGAAGTTCGGCGAGCACGGTCGCCCGGTCGCCGGCCAGCAGCGCCGCGACGTTCAGGCGCAGCCCGGCGAACACCTCGCTGGTAATCACCCCGCGCGCATCGGGCTGCAGGCGCGCGTAGGCGTCGCCGCGCAGCCGCAACCAGTCGATCGCGCCGTCGAGCACCCGCCAGGCGATGTACTCCTGCACGCCGGCGCGGCGGTAGGCGTCGAGCTTGTCATGCAGGTCGTAGCTGGCGCTGCTGGCCGCGACCTCGACCACCAGCGGCGGGGCGCCGGCGATATACCCGGCGGCGGTGAGGCGGGCCTCATCGCCCACCGGCGGGATACGCAGCAGGCAGGCATCAGGCTGCACCTCGCTGTCGGCGTCGAGAAAGACCGTCGCGTTGTCGAGCACATCGACCCCGGATGTCCGCGCGGCAAACACGCTCAACCACATGATGATCAGAGCGTGTGGCCGCCCATGAACACTCGCGCGGACCGGTGAACTCACGTATACGACCCCCCTAATTAGCTCGGCCCGCGTGATATCGGGCATGGCGCAGTAGCGACGGTGAAACTCGCCCCGTGTCAGGCGATCCCCGGACTCCAGCACGACCGACTGTTGGATGGTCGTTGACATGATCGTCCCCCTGTAGATTGGCCAAGAGATACGGGTGGCCGGCGCGGGTACGCGCGTACCGCGGGCAACGCCAGCATACCAAACCGCCAACCCCTCTCTCCTGAACTCACTCCCATTTGAAGAAGCGCACGGCCAGTGCGCCCGCGAGCGCGGACCAACCGGCGAGCACGAGCAGATTGACCCATTGTGGGTTAAGGGCCGCGCCGTCCACCATCGCCTGACGCAACCCGTCGGCGAGAAACGTGAGGGGCAGCGCGCGGGCCAACGGCTGCACGAACGCGGGAAAGTTCTCAATCGGAAAGAACACGCCCGACAGGAACATCATCGGGAAGCTGACCACCTGCACCAGCGCCGGCACGGACTCCTCGGTCGGCGCGAGGCCGGAAACGGCGAAGCCGAAGCACAGAAACGTGACCCCGCCCAGCAGCACGAACCCGGTGAGAGCAAGCCAGTTGGCGCTAATATGCAGGTCGAACAGCAACTTTCCCGCCACCAGCAGCACCACGGCGCTGGCCGACGCCATGATCAACCGGGCAGCGCCCTGGCTGAGCAGCACCACCCACCGCGACACCGGCGTGGCCCCCATCCGCTTCAGCACCCGGCTGGTGCGGAGTTGGACGAGCGGAATCGCGGCGAACATGCCGCCTTGCATGATTGAGAAGCCCATGATCCCCGGTAGGAAGAAGTCAATGAAGCGCAGGCTGGAGGAGCGTACGCTGCGCTCCTCGACAGTCAGCGCCGGCGGCCGGCCGGAGAGCTGCTGGTCCACCCCGCTCACCACTTGGCGGATGATTGGCAGCACAATCTGGGCGGCGGCGCCGCGTGATGGATCGTAGTACACCTGCACCGTGCTCGTCGGGGCTGCTTGCTGAGAGGCGCCGGGTGTGCCACCCGTGGCCGCCACGATACCCGTGGGCGCGACCGACGCGGAAGCCGGGGGTAGGGTCGTCACGACGGCATATCGATCGCCGTCGCGCAGCTTCTGTAGCTCCCGCTCCAGGCTGCCGGTGGACAGTTGGAACGGCTTGACGGTGCCGAACGATGCGGTGAGGGCGCGACCGGCCGGCGTGGAGTCGTCCACCACCAGCCCGATGTGGTAGGCCCCGACATCGGAGCCACCGAAGGCCAGACCAAGGATCACCACGAACAGCAAAGGCAACAAGAAGAACCAGAAAATCGCCGCTCGGTCGCGGACAATGCCGCGCAACCAGGCGCGGGTCAGGCGCACGAAGGCGCGCCGGTCAGGACCGCTCATTGATGTCTCCCCCATCTCCCGACCGAACGGGGAGTGAGCCGTGTCGCGGCCCCTCGCGGCGGCGGGGATTTGTTTGCCGAAACCTCATGCCAGCATCGCGGAATGTTCTCCCAACCATGGGGCACACCGCGGCGAGAGTAGTGGGTACAGACATACCCCGGCCCGCGCGCCGTGGATGACCGTGTACGGCATGGTCATTCCCGTAGCCGGCGGCCGGTAAGCTTCAGGAATACATCTTCCAGGGTCGCGCCGCGCACGTACAGATTCTGCAAGGTGTCACCACGGGTGCGCGTGAACTCGAGTAGGGCGGCCATCGTGACGGGCACATCGGCGCTATAGAGCGTGACCTCCTCGCCCTCCACCTCGGTCGCCCGCACGGCCGCGAGCCGTTCCAAATCGGCGTGGGGTGGGTCGGACAAGTGAAAGATGATCGCCGTCTCGCGGAAGTTCGCCTCGATTAGGCCGCGCGGCGTGTCGAGCGCGACGATGCGGCCGTGATCGACGATCGCGACCCGGTCGCACAGCCGCTCGGCCTCCTCCATATAGTGGGTCGTCAACAGCACGGTGGCGCCCTCGGTCCGGATGCGCGCGATCAGCTCCCACAGATTGACACGCGCCTGCGGGTCAAGCCCGGTGGTCGGCTCGTCGAGGAACACGACATCGGGGCGGTTGACCAGCGCCAAGGCGATCGACAGCCGCTGCGCCTGGCCGCCGGAGAGCGTGCCGGCACGACGGTCGCGGCTCTCTTCGAGGTTGACCATGCGGATCACGTCGTCCGGGGGCGCCGAGCGGGCGAAGAAGCTGCCGAACAGATCGATCAGTTCGTGGACGGTCAGGCGAGGCAGCAGCGTCGGCGTCTGCAACTGGACACCGATGCGTTGCTTGACCTCGTGGGGCCGGCGGGCGACATCGTAGCCGAGCACCCGCACGCTGCCACTGCCGGCAGTGCGCAACCCCTCGACAATCTCGACCGTGGTCGTCTTGCCGGCGCCGTTGGGGCCGAGCATCCCGAATACCTCCCCGCGCGCCACGGAGAAGCTGACGCCGTCCACTGCCTGCACATCGCCGTAGCGCTTGTGCAGGTCGCGCACCTCG
>JBBQJF010000102.1:0-14925 GCA_038325665.1 Dehalococcoidia bacterium
CGGTGTGCTCTCGATGATGCGGACGCTCGGCATCGTCACCGGCGTCGCGGCGCTCGGCGCGGTGTACGCCGCCGGCCTGCCTGATGCGGCTGCCGGAACTACCGCGCCGTTCAGCGTCGCCGCCTTTCGCACCGCGTTCGCATTCGCGGCCGGCGTGGCGCTGGTCGCGGCGCTGTTGAGCGCCCTGCGCCGGCCAGGCCGCCGCGGAATGACCGGGGATTGACCGTACCGGCGCCGGAATGAACGGCCGCCCCGCGTCAAAAGGACCACTGCCGCTATCCGGTCACCGGCTGATGTGTGGCGCGCGCCGGTGCGCTCCAGGGGTCGCACCGGCTGGCTCGGCGCGGTACGATAGGCGTGGCACAGGCGGCGCGGGCCCGTAGCTCAATGGTAGAGCAGTCGGCTCATAACCGATCGGTCGCAGGTTCGATCCCTGCCGGGCCCACCCAACCCCCACCTCCCGGTCATGCCGGGACCGGGCCGCCGGCGGCGCGGAGTCCGTTCTCCCGTAGCCCTCGCCGCCCTGTTGGTGTATGGCCGGAGGGGTCGTTGGCTCACCAGTTCGGCACTCCCCGTCGAGGTGGTTGCATGTCCGACCCTCGCCTGGCGACTCAAGGACAAGCGCCCCAGTCCGCGCCGGCGTGGTGCCCTCAGTGTGGTCGCGACGTGCCCGTGATGGAGGCGCTGGTCTACCACGGCATCGTCTACCATCCCGCGTGCGTGTTCCCCGAGCGGGAGCCGCGCGGCGAACAGCCGGGGACGTGACCGGGCGACAGTCGCGCCCCGCTGTCCCGTATCGCCGCTCCCCGCTATCCTCTCCATCATGGAACAACGGATCGCGGCGTATCTCGCTCACCGAATGCCCTCCGCCCGCGCGGTCGAGGTGACAGATCTACGGCGGATACCGGGCGGCGCGTCGCGGGAGACATGGTCATTCGACGCGACGTTTGAGGACGGTCACGGACCGCGACGCGGCGGCTACATCCTCCGCCGCGATCCCGATGCCAGCCTGCTGGTCACGGAGCGCGACCGTGAATTCCGTGTGTACCGCGCCCTCGGCGGTTCACCCGTGCCCGTGCCGCGCGCCCTCTGGCTGGAGGCCGATCCGGCGTGGCTCGACCGGCCATTCTTCGTGATGGAACGGATCGATGGCGGCTGGACCGCGCCCCATGTGCTGATCGACCCGCGCTTCGACCGCATCCGCCCCGCCGTCGCCGCGCGCAAGGTCGAAATCCTGGCGGAGATTCACCGGTTCGACTGGCGCGCCGGGGGGTTGGAATGCCTGGGCGTTCCCGAGTCTCTCGCCGGATGCGCGCCGCGCGAGTTGCAGCACTGGACGGCGGTGGCCGGCCGCGAGGCGCTGGAGCCGCAGCCGGTGCTCGATGCCGCGCTCTCTTGGCTCGGCGCGCACCTGCCGCCGCCCGCCGAGCGAATCGCCCTGGTTCACGGCGACTATCGCACCGGCAACTTCATCTTCGACCGTCGTGGTGCGATTCGCGCCGTGCTCGACTGGGAAATGGCGCATCTCGGCGACCCGATCGAGGACCTCGCCTGGGCGTGCCAAAAGTCATGGCAGTTCCGTGACGGTCTCGCCGGCGGCTTGATGTCCCGCGCCGAGGTGTGCCGCCGCTACGAGGCCGCGAGCGGCATGCGTGTGGACCCGACCGCCTTCCATTGGTGGGAGGTGTTTGCCAACGTCAAGCTCGCGGCCATTTACCTGACCGGCGCGCGCTCGTTTGCCGAGCGGCGCACCGGCGAGATCATGATGGCGATTGTCGGGCGCATGTTGCCCCCGATCGAGGTCGAGCTATGCGCGCTGCTGGCCGGCGGCTGAGCAGGCTGCGTCGGGATGCGCGATTGTGATGAGGGTAAGGCATGGCGATTCGTCCGGACGCGGAGCAGATCTTGCGGGGTATCCGGCGCAGCCTGGCGGCGCATGTGTTGCCCGAGATCAGTACGCCTTACGCCACCGCGCAGGTGCAATACGCCATGATGCTGCTGGGCGCGGTCGCGGACGAGTGGGACGGCGCCGCCCAGCGCCTGGTCGCGGATAACGCGGCGATGCGGGCGCTGGCGGCGACTGCCGCTGGCGCGCTCCGCGCGCATGACTCCGAGCTGGCAACCGAGCTTGAGGACGCGGCCGCCCACGACGATACCGACCTTCATATCAGCGCGCTGGCAGCGGCGAACGACCGTCTCCGTGGATTGCTGGTCCGCATCGTGGCGGTCTGTACCAGCATCGGCGTTGAGCCGGCGGCGCTGCTGGGGCATGATTGGTGTCAGACACTCGGCGCGAGCGTGCAACATCGCCGATTCGGGGCGCTGTGAGCGTGGTTCGCCGGCGCGAGTGCCGTTACTGTGAACCTCTCGCATGCCGGCGCGAGACGGATGGGAGTGAGGGCCAAACCCTATGAGCAACGATTACATCGGCCTCGCCCGCGAGATCCTCGCCGGCTACCAACCGCGGCCGGTCGAAAAACCTGCCTCGCGCGACGCCGCCGTGCTGCTGCTGATGTATCACGATGCCGGGACCGAGCACATGATCTTCACGGTCCGCACCAACACCGTCGAGCACCACAAGGGCCAGATTTCCTTCCCGGGCGGCGGTCGCCACGGCGCCGATGAAGACTTGGCGACGACCGCGCTCCGCGAAACATGGGAGGAGATTGGCGTGCATCCCGACCACGTCGAGCTGATCGGCCGGCTTGACGAGGTGATCACTGTCTCGGACTTTCGCGTCGCTCCGTACGTCGGTGTGCTCCGCCACGCGCCCTACGAGTTCGTGCCCAGCCCGATCGAGGTGGCGGAGGTGGTGGAGGCGCCCCTCCGTCATCTGCTCGACCCGGCGAATACCAAGTACGAGCCGCGCACACTGCCCGACGGAACGACGACCGTGTCGCCCGCCTACCTGTATAACGGCCACCGCATCTGGGGGGCCACGGCGCGTATGCTGGAGATGTTCCTCGATATGTTGCGCGGCGACGCGGCCAACCAGGAACGCCATCAGCAGTGGGCGCGGTTGCGCGGCGGCGACCGAGAGTGACGCCGCCGAGTCCCGCGCGCCCGTGCACATCGGCATGGCGCGGGCGCCGGCCAGTGGTTGGGAGGTGGACGATGGCGGCCCCGGCAATTCACTCGAAGCGGTTTGAGGTAGACGACGCGCTGCAAGCGATCGAGTTCTATTTCGAGAAGGGCTGGACCGATGGCCTGCCGGTCGTACCGCCGACCGAGGCGCGTGTGCAGGAATTTCTCGACCGGGCTGGCCGCGCGCCCGACGAGGTTGTCGGCCGGCTCGATGCCCGGCGGCGGGTGGTGACGGCGGAGAAGGTCGCGATTAACGCGGTGATGGCCGGCTGCATGCCCGAGTACACCGCGGTGGTGATCGCCGCCGTCGAGGCGATGAGCGAGGAACCATTCAACCTGCACGGCATTTCCGCCAGCACCGGCGGTGCGGGCGTGCTGGTGATCGTGCATGGGCCGATCGTCGCCGAACTGGGCGTCAATAGCGGCGTCAACATCTTCGGCCCCGGCAACCGCGCCAACGCCACGATCGGCCGTGCTGTCCGCCTGGTAATGATGAACTGCTTCGGCGCGCAACCCGGCCTGCTCGATAGGGCGACGATTGGCCATCCCGGCAAGTACACGTACTGCATCGCCGAGGATGTATCCGGCAGCCCGTGGGAGCCGCTGCATGTTGCCCGCGGCTTTGATGCTGACCAGAGCGCCGTGACGGTATTCGCCGCCGAAGGGCCGCATCAGGTCTACAACGAGACAGCGAGCACGCCCGAGCGGCTGCTCGACACCTACGCGGCATCGCTGCGCGATCCCGGCAACCTTCGCAACGTGCGCGCCGGCCAGTACCTGGCGCTGATCGTGCCGCAGCACTACGGTTATATTGGCGCCGCCGGGTGGACCCGCCGTCAGGTACAGGACTACCTCTTCGAAACGGCGCGGGTCACGGCCGAGGATTTCGAGCGCGCCGGCAAGCCCTCCACCACCGGCGAACCGGGGGAGGCGGCCCCGATTGTCGCGTCCCCCGATGACTTCCTCATCATGGCGGGCGGGGGCAACGCCGGCGGCATGGCGGCGGTGGTGCCGCCGTGGCTGGGCAAGTCGTCCCGCGCCGTCACGCGTCCGATTCTGTCATGAGGGCGGTAAGGGCGTGGTAGGGCTTCGTTAGGAACCGCAACGACGCGGAGTGCGCGGGGACGCGCCACGGATATGATGGAGGACTCTACCCCACCTTCTCCTCTGGTCCCCTCCGCGTTCTCCGCGCCTCCGCGGTTCCCGCAAAAACCCAAGCTTCGGAGGAACCGCAAAGACGCCGAGCGCGCGGAGGGGACCAGAGGGAATCCAGTGTCTCGCGCGTTCACCAAACTCCGATTCTCGGCGCGTCTCCGCGTTCTCCGCGTCGTTGCGGTTCCCGCAAAAACTCAAGCTCGGGAGGTATCTCATGGTAGCTGAAGCGGTGAGGCCGAAGCTGGTGGTGCTTGACCCGACGGTCGAAGCGCTGCCGGACGATGTGCACCTGGCGGCCCGGCCGGCGACCCTGGAGGGTCTGCGCGTGGGCCTGCTCGACAATAGCAAGAACGGTGTGTCGCGGTTCCTCGATCATCTGGAGGCCGTGCTGAGCGAGCGGTACGCCGGCCTCACCTTCGTGCGTGGCCGCAAGCCGAACGCCAGCCGTCCCGCGCCGGCAGAGGTGTTGGACCGACTGACGGCCGAGTGTGATGTGGTGGTATCGGCCGTCGGCGATTGAGGCTCGTGCAGTTCGTGCAGTTTGCACGACGGAATCGAGATCGAGGTCCGCGGCATACCGGCGGCGGTGATCTGCACCGAGCCATTCATCATGACCGCGAAGGCGATGGCCCGTGCCCGGGGACGCGGCGATTACCCCTTCGCCGTCATCGCGCACCCGATCGGCAGCGCATCCGAGGCCGAACTCCGCGCCCGCGCCGAGGCGGCGCTTCCGCAGATCCTGCGGCTGCTCACCTCGTCGTAGGGGGCCGGTGCACCGATGGAAATGGGCATGCCCCTCCCGCGATCCACCAGAGGTCAAAGGTGTGGCCGTGCCCCTGGCTCCCAACACCCAGCACCCAACACCCAACACCCATTTTCAAGGGAGTGTGCATGCGCCTGATCCTGATCCGCCACGCCGAATCGACCGGCAACGCCGAGGCGCGCCTCCAGGGCCGGCATGACTTTCCCCTGAGCGAGAAGGGCGTCGCGCAGGCGGGGCTGCTGGCGGAGCGGCTGCGCCAACACCCGGTCGATGCGCTGTACGCCAGCCCGCTCAGCCGCGCACATCACACGGCGGAGGTGGTGTCCGAGGCGGTGGGCCTGCCGGTCACTCCCCTCCCCCATGTGATGGAGTATGACTTTGGCGAGGTATCCGGTCTGACCTGGGCCGAGATCCGTGAGCGCTATCCCGAGCAGATAGCGACCCAGCGGCTGCGTGCCGGCGCGTATCCGGTGTGGCCGGGTGAGGAGGGTCGCGAGGCGTTTCGTGAGCGCGTCTGTTCCGCGCTGTGGTCGCTGGAGGAGCGGCACCGCGATCAGACCGTGGCTATCGTCGCGCACGGTGGGTCGATCTTGGTATTCGCACTCAGCGTGCTCGAACTGCCGTATCAGCGACCGATCCCCTTCGCCTGCGATAACACGTCGCTCACCGTGGTTCAGGTCAACGACGGCAAGGGCGTACTGCTCACCGTCAACGATACCTGCCACTTGCGGCCGTAATCTGAATCACACCGGGGGTGGAGACGGCGGAGCGCGCGCTGATGCGCCATTCGTAAGCTGCCGCCACTTGCCGCGGCGACCCGCTCCCGCCCGAGGCGCCCGTCGCGCGCCACTCGTGGGGCGGTCACATTATCCATTGGTCAGCGTTTAGCCGTCAGTACACGCGGCCCTCATCGCCCGCTCTAGCGGTGTGGTCACCGAACGTGGCCGCGCGGTCGCTGACGGCTGAACGCTGACATCAATTGACTGATCGGTGGTCCACCGTCGCGGCGGGAAGGTGGTGCGCACCGGCCTTGCCGCCGGTGCCCGCGTGGCCGCTGCCATGTCTCCGCGCGCCGGCCTTTAGCTCACGCCCCAAGCTGGCGCAGCAGGTCGGGGCTGAAGTCACCGCTACACACCTCCTCGACCGGTCCCGACATCCACAGGTCGCCCTTCGCGTCGGTGCTGATGTGGAGTGTGCCGCCCGCCATGACAATATCAACGTCGTCGCCGGCCAGCCCCGCGTGGCGGCACGCGGCGGCCACGGCGCTGGAGCTGGTGCCCGAGGCCATCGTCTCCCCCGCGCCCCGCTCCCAGATCAGGATGCGAACCTCGGCGCGCGAGATCACCTGGGCAAACTGGACATTGGTGCGGTTTGGGAAGGCGGGATGCGTCTCGATCTCCGGACCCAGCCGGTAGAAATCAACCTCGTCGAGATCGTCAACCAGCACCACGCAATGCGGGTTGCCGACCGACACCGTGATAACCGGAATGCGCTCGCCGTCTACCTCGATTTCGGTCAAATCGCCGATGGTCGCCTTACCCATGTTCATCGTCGCGCCCACCACCCGACCATCTTGCACATCGACATCGGCGCTGACCAACCCGCCGAGGGTATCGATGGTGAAATGCGTCTTAGACGTATGACCGTGGTCATAGAGGTACTTGGCGAAAATGCGCGTGCCGTTGCCGCTCTTCTCCGCCTCGCTGCCGTCGGGGTTCCAGATACGTACCCCGAAGTCGGCGCCCGACGGCTCGACCAGCTCGAGGATGCCATCGGAGCCGACGCCGAGGTTGCGGTGACAGATCAGGCGAATGTTGTCGAGCGTGAGCGCGAACGGTACGTTGCGCGGCTCGATCACGATGTAGTCATTGCCAAGGCCGTGGCCCTTGACGAAGTGCGGCATGGCTGCTCCTCGATTATCGGTGGCGCGACGGCGGGCAGCGGGCGCGTACGTTGGACAGTTGGCAGACCAAACGCGCCGTCCCGTCCGGTTCCCCTGGATTAGGGGCACGATCGTCCCCCAGCATCGGCTATCCTGTATTTAGGAACCAGCGCCTGCATGTGTGGGGGCGTGTAGGTCAACGAAGGCGTGTGACGTGACCGACGTAGTCGATATCGGCCGGCTGCTGGCCGGCGCGGGCTTCACTGGTGCTGACGCCGCGCGGCGGGCGCGGGCCGTGCTCGAGGAAAATGGGCTGACGCGACCAGGTAAGCGCGGGATTGCCGCCGAGAAGGCTCCCCGTGCCCGCGGACTGCTAGCGTCACACTTCCTGCTGCTGTGTGGCAACGCGGAATGCGCGCGGATAGCGGCCGGGGCGAACACCGGGCGGCGCGATGTGGTAGAAGGCGCGCAGAGCGCCTGCGAGGTGTGTGGCGGCTCCAACAACCGCCGCGCCGCCCAATTGCTGACCCGCCGTCTCAAGAGTGAGCGGGTCGAGCGACTGCTGATCGTGGGCGGCACGCCCACGCTCCACGGCGAGCTTGACGCGTTGCTTTCTCCCAAGGGTTTTCAGATCCGCTACGTGGACGGCGCCGTCGGCTCGCATTCGCTGCGCGATGCCACGCCCAATCTCCAGTGGGCGCAGGTGGTGGTGATCTGGGGATCGTCGCCGCTGCCGCACAAGGTCTCGAAGCTATATACCGAGTCGCTGCCCTCACACGTTCGCATCGTCAAGTTCGCCCGCCGTGGGATCGAGGCGTTGTGCCACGAGGTGATCCGGAGCTTCGCGTGACGGCTGACCCGCACAGACGCGGAGCGCGCGGAGCACGCGCGGAGGGAATAAGATGGCGCGGCGAGCCTCCGTGCGCTCCGCGTCTGTGCGGGTCAGTTTCAGGCTTCAGAGGGTGTGCGATGACGAACGAGCCGGTGCGATACGATGTGACGGTGGTGGGAGCGGGCAACGCGGCCCTATGCGCGGCGCTGGCGGCGCGCGAGCACGGCGCGTCGGTGCTGGTGCTCGAAAAGGCGCCCGAGCACCTGCGCGGTGGCAACACCTACTTCACCGGTGGTGGGTATCGCTTTCCGTACCGCGGTCTCGATGACATTCGCGCCCTCATCCCCGACCTCACCGATGATGAGGTACGAACGATTGACGTTGGTTCGTACCTCCAATCGCAGTTCTATGACGATCTGATGCGTGTCACCGAGGGACTCTCCGACCCCGGTCTCGCCGAGACGCTGGTCTCGCGGGCGTACCCAACCGTGCTTTGGATGAAGGAGCGCGGCCTGCGCTGGGTGCTGCTGTATGGACGGCAGGCGTACCGCGTGGGTGGAGTGCTGCGGTTCTGGGGTGGGATGATCGCCGAGGGCATCGGCGGCGGCGCGGGCATCTCGGACCGGCTGTTCGAACTGGCGGTCGAGAGCGGCTGCACCGTTCAATATGAGGCCAAGGCGTACCGATTGCTCACCGACCGCACCGGCCGCGTCACCGGCCTGACCGTCCGTTTGCCTGATGGCGACCACGACGTGCAGTCCGGATCGGTCGTGCTCGCTTGTGGCGGCTTCGAGGCTAACCCCGAGTGGCGCACGCGCTATCTGGGCCAGGGCTGGGAACTGGCGAAGGTGCGCGGCACGCGCTACAACACCGGCGACGGTCTGCGAATGGCGCTCGATATCGGCGCGCAACCGTACGGTCACTGGTCGGGTTGTCACGCCGTTCAGTGGGATATCAACGCCACGCCGTTCGGCGACCGCAAGATCGGCGACCTGTTCCAGAAGCACTCGTATCCGCTCGGCGTCATCGTCAATGTCAACGGCCAGCGGTTTGTCGATGAGGGCGCCGACTTCCGCAACTACACCTACGCCAAGTACGGTCGCGAGGTGCTCAAGCAGCCACAGCGCGCCGCCTTCCAAATCTTTGACGCCAAAGTCATGGAGAACCTGCGCGATGAATATCGCATCAGCCAGATCACCAAGGCGACCAGCGACACCATCGAAGGGCTGGCGGAAGCACTGGGCATCGACCGCGAGGGTCTAATGCGCACCGTGCGCGAGTACAACGCCGCCGTACAGCCGGGTGATTACAACCCCGCCATTCTCGATACCAAGCGCACCGACGGCATCACACCGCCCAAGTCCAACTGGGCCTTGCCGCTGGACACGCCGCCTTACACGGGTTTCGCCGTCACCTGCGGTATCACCTTCACCTTCGGCGGGCTGCGCATCGACCCGCGCACGGGCCAGGTGCAGGATACCGAGGACCACCCGATCGCCGGGCTGTACGCGGCGGGCGAGTTGGTCGGCGGGCTGTTCTACCACAACTACGCCGGTGGGTCGGGTCTGATGGCCGGGTCGGTGTTCGGCCGTCTGGCCGGTGAGCAGGCAGCGCTGGCGGCGCTTGGGGCGGCAGTGCGGGTGTGAAATGACTAATGCCGAGCAATGCCGAGCCTCACGCGGGTTCATACAGCCGTACGTCGGGTATTCGTTCGAGATGACGGACATTGAACGTTAGTACGGTCAGCCCGTGATGCACGGCCGTCGCGCCGATTATGATGTCAAAGTCAGAGATCAGTGCGCCGCGACGCCTCAGAAATGCGCGGTACTCACCAAATCGTTGCATGATCGGTTCGTTGAGGTTGAGCATCGGATAGGGGTGGAGAAATCTCCGCAACGACTCGATATGGGCGATGGGATTGGAGGATCGAAACGCTCCTTCGTGGAGCTCCCCCAAGGTGACAACACTAACGGCAACACGGTGGGGAGTGAGCCTGCCCAATGTGGCGACTGCCGCCGCGCGCCCATGCAGCGCTTGGATGGCCCAATCGGTATCAAGGAGGTACGACATTACGGTTGAGCATCCGGTCGCGTACCCTGCTCCCGCCAGCGGTATACATCGGCGATGAGCGCGTCCGCATCAATGTCGGACCAGCTTCCAGCGGTCTCACCGAGAACCTTCAGAGCCGCCGCGGGATCATATCCGGCCCAGATGTCATCGTCCTGCTCGATGGTCAGACGGTAGTAAACACCGCGACGATCCAACAACACCGGCGTGGTGCCCGCGTCCCCGAGCAATTGATCGATCTCACCACCGGGGATGACTTTGATCGTCTTGGGTTCGCTTGTCACGTCCGCGGCCCCTGAGCAACTACCCTGGGTGATCTGTCCTGGCACAAAGTATTGTACTACGAGGCTGATCTCCAAGCCGCGTTCCCATCGGTCGGTGTGCGCGTTACGTTGCGGTCTCCCCGCTGACCCGCGCACCGGCCAGGGGCACGGCACCGCCGGGCTGTACGTGGCAGGTGAGCTGGCCGGCGGGCTGTTCTACCACAACTACGCCGGCGGGTCGGGTCTGATGGCCGGGTCGGTGTTCGGCCGGCTGGCGGGTGAACAGGCGGCGCTGGCGGCCCTGGGCGCGGCGGCGTGGGGGTGAACCCGATCAGTTCTTCCGCCGCGGTGGTGATGAGCCGAGTTGAACACGGCCTCATGTATCTCGCCCTGGGGTAACGGGCGGGTGCGGCAGATAGTCGAACAGGTAGGGAATGAAGTCCTGTGGATGCAGACGGTGGTAGTGAGCGAGCGCCCGGGCGATCGTCCAGTAATCGGCGCCGTACATCGATCTCGGGATCACGAGGACGCCGCAATGCGGCAAAGCCGTCTGTACACACTGAAGCGTCAACTCATAGAAGTCGCGTCCATTCCTGGTGACAAGGCAACGGCCCGAACTGGCGGCAAACTGGAGTTGTTCGCTGTCGGTGGCGTGGTCCATACCCAATTCATGCGAACATGTCACGTCCAACGCGAGCCGCTGGCGCGCGAGCACGGCTGTCGTGCGCGACTGATCCTCGTCGAGGTAGTACCGCATTACCGCCCGGGTGGGCGCGTGATTGGGTGCTCGCGCCACAGTTGTTCGATGTTGTGTTCCAATTCCTCGCCTTCCTTCAGGCGTGCAACAATGAACTCCGCGTTCAGGTCGGCGAATGTCAATGCCGCGTCGAGTTGGTCCTCACGCAACCAGTCGAAGGCCAGTCGCAGGCGCTCTCGGTCCCGATCGACGCCGAGGGCAACCTGCATGATTTCGAACACTTCCAGGCCGGTACCCGCGATACGGGCGCGGTCATCGAGCGGATTATAGATTATGCCGGGGACACCATGAACCATGAAACCCTTGGCACTCGTGATTGTAGCCATCGTTGCCCTACCCAAACACTAGCCTATGGGTGGTCCAGTCAGTATCGAGCACATTTGACATCACGGGCGCTCGACCGGACGTGACCCTTGCTCTCGCCGGTAGTAGATGCCGGCGATGAGTGCATCGGCGGCAATATCTGACCATCTACCGGCAGTCGCTGCAACGGCTTCCCGCACGGCTTCGGGGTCATCATCGGCCCAGACACCGTCCTCACGGTCGATGCTCACCCAATCGCGAAGGCCGTCACGCTCCAGGAGTATCGGCGCCGAGCCGGTAGCCTCAAGCGATGGGTCGATCTCGCCGCCGGGAACGACCTCAATTGCGTTCGGTTCGCTCGACATGGTGTTCACCAGCCAGAGGAGAGATGGCGGGCGACGCGCCGTGTTGTAAGCCAGTGTACCAGGGTAAAGATAGGCGGACGCACACGACCGCTTGGCGGACCCTCTCCGCGTCGCACCCGGGCAGGTGTTTCATCGGTCTAATCGGCGAGCCGATCGGGCGGCAATTCCGCTCGATGCGCGGGGACAGCGCGTCGTCACGGGGGCGCGTGAACTCCCCGATTCAGCGACCTTGATTGTCCACGCCGTGATGTCCATGATGGTCACGTCCCCACCGCGGGGTTGAACCATCCACGTCATTCCCCCACGGTCTATCAGGGACGGGGATGGCGTCGAGGAGTGACCGGGGCCACCCGCGCGTATTGGCCGGCGCTTCGCCCGCGATCAATCCCGTACAAAAGGTGATGCAGATGGCGCTACTCGTTGACGTGAAGGACCATGTCGCGGAGCTGACGATCAACCGTCCCGACGCGATGAACGCGATGGACCCGGATACGTACCGCGAACTCTCCGAGGCGTGGATCGAGGTGCGCGACAACTCGGACATCTGGTGCGCGATCATCACCGGCGCCGGCGACCGCGCCTTCACCGCCGGCGCCGACCTCAAGAAGACGATCCCGCGTCAGCCCGAGATGTGGGAGTTTTGGCAGACGCAGGCCGAGCAGATACTCAATCGCGGCCTCGAGGTGTGGAAGCCGGTGGTCGCGGCGGTGAACGGCTACTGTCTTGCCGGCGGCATGACCCTGATGTTCGCCACCGACATTCGGGTGGCGTCCGAGCACGCGGTGTTCGGCATCTCCGAGGTCAAGCGCGGCATCCTGCCCGGAAACGGCGGCACCCAGCGCGCGCTCCGTCAGCTCCCCTATCCGATCGCGATGGAACTGCTGCTTCTCGGTGACACGCTCACCGCTCAACAGGCCTACCAGTACGGCCTGATCAACCGGGTGGTTCCGAAAGAGCAGTTGATGGATACCGCCCGCGACTATGCCCGCCGGCTGTGCGCCAACGCGCCGCTGGCGGTGCGCGCCATCAAGGAGCTGGCGGTGCGCAGCCAGTACATGCACCTCAGCGACGGCCTCCGGCTCGAATCATCGATCCAGCAGGTGCTCCGCCAGACCGAGGATGCGCGTGAAGGTCCGCGCGCTTTCGCCGAGAAGCGCCCCGCCGTATACAAGGGCAAATGAGCCGGCGCCCGCGTGGAGGCAGGTTCGCGCGGCGCATGACCCGTGCGCAAGGTCCACTCGGATCGACGGACCAGTACGGCACGCGGAGTGCGATGTGCCAGAACTCGCGGCAGACGTGTACAAGGTCTACACGGATGGAGGGACCAGTGCGGCGGCGCCGTTACGCGAACAGGGCGAGCGGCAGGCTCATGGTGATAGTCCAATAGGGCGTGTTGACCGCTTGGGCGACGCGCATCTCGGCCGCGACCGAACACAGCACGTAGGCCATCTCACGCGACAGGCGATACTCCGCGCCGAGGAAGGCGATCATCTGTCGGGTCGCGCGTCGGGCGGCGTCAAGCATGTCTGGGCCGCTCGCCGCGATCAGATGACGTGGACCGCCGTCCTGCCGGGGCGCGTCGGGCAGCAGCGCGAACGGTTCCTTCGGCGCACGGTTGGGATGCAGTTGCACACGCAGCGTCGCCAGCATCTCGCATTCGATGCCCGACCCGCACACCTCGCCGTCACCTTGCGCCGCCCGCCCATGACCGAACGACAACAACGCGCCGGGAACTTGCACCGGCAGCGTCAGGCGGGCACCCGCCGTCAACTGGGGTAGATCGAGCTTGCCGCCCACCACCCGCGGCGGCAGCGGACTGCTGGTGCCACTCCCGGCGGGGGCGCAGCCGATCAGGCCGATGAACGGTGCGAGTGGGACCCGCACGCCCGGCCTCAGTTCGGTCTGGTCACGGCCGGCCTTCAGCTCCCAGTGATGCAAATACGGGCCGCGAATCTCGTCGCGCAGTAGGCCGCGCTCCGGAAAAACGGCGGTCCAGCCCCAGGCGCCCGGATGAAGTTCGAGGATCTCGATCTCGACCGCATCACCGGGGCGGGCGTCACGGACGCTGAGCGGCCCGGTCAGCGGCCAGAACCCACCGAGGTCGAGCTTTCGCAGCCTCGCGGAGCTGACTCCTGGCTCGAGCTGGCGGTCGGAGGCATCACGCATACCGACGGTGAACGTCTCACCCGGCCCCACCTCGAGCGCCGGGGGAAGCGTATTGTCCCAGACGTGGTGGATCGCGTGTGTTGAGAGATACTTCGTGGAAAACATCACAAGATCAGGGTAGCATAGACGCCGAGAGTCGGGCGGGGAACTCCACATAACAGAACTGTGAAAGCGCTTGACCGCTCGCCGCATTCGCTTCTACACTGGGCGCAAGCAGGGAGAGGGGGCGCCAATGGCGAACAGCCCACCCATAATCGATGCGAGTATCGTGGAGCGCGGTGCGCCATCCACGCCCAAGTTCGCACACCAAAGCGAGGCCGAGTTCGCCCGTTTGCTCGATTTCTACGCTGTGCGCTGGCAGTACGAACCGCGATCATTTCCCCTCCGTCTCGAAGACGGGCAACTGGCTGAAGCATTTACCCCCGACTTCTACTTTCCCGATTACGATACCTACGTCGAGCTCACGACCCTGCGCCAGAGCCTGATCACGTACAAGAACCGTAAGTTGCGGCTGATGCGCGAGTTGTACCCTCACGTCACCGTCAAACTGATCAACAAGCGCGACTATCTCAAACTGCTGGAGAAGTTCGGCGTCGATCCGCGCGGAAGCGGCGCCGTGCCCAGCGTTGATCGCATCCTGATCGGCGAACGCGAGATCGCGGCGCGGGTGGAGGATTTGGGACGGCAGATCTCGCGCGACTATACCGGGCGCGATTTGGTGTTGGTGGGGGTACTACGCGGTGTCACGCCGTTCATGGCGGACCTCATGCGACGCATTTCTCTGCCGGTGCGTATCGATTATCTTGCCCTCTCGTCCTATCAAGGCGACGACTCGCAACTCCATTTCACCAAGGCGCTGGAGGAAGACATCACCGGCGCGGATGTGCTCGTCGTGGAGGACATCGTCGACACGGGCATGAGCCTGCACCGCTTGCTGCAATATCTCTGGCGCCGCGGACCGACCAGCGTCGAGGTGTGTACCCTGCTCGACAAGCGGGCGCGACGGTTGGCAAACGTGCCGATCGCGTACACCGGTTTCGACATCGATGACGAGTTCGTGGTCGGCTACGGGCTTGATTATCACCAGCAGTACCGCAACCTCCCCTTCATCGCTACGCTACGGCGCCAAGACACCTGACCCACGACCATAGGGTCAACGCATCTTAATTTCCGTGGAATACCTGAAGCAGGAAGTCGGTATCCCAGCCGGCGCGGAGCCGTTTGGCTTTGAGACTCATCCGCGTTCCTTCCTGGTGGCGCAGAAGGTTCAGGGCGATGTGGCGCACGA
>JBBQJF010000103.1:0-14860 GCA_038325665.1 Dehalococcoidia bacterium
CCCGTTGGGCGGGGGCGGGGGGGTTTTGGGGGGCCTTTATTTGCCCGTGTTTAAACGCGTTTTGGGGGGCCACACTGTGGGGCCCCCCGCACACGTTTCTGGAGAACGCCAGCGCGTCCACCAGCTCCCGTTACCATGTGACGCCCGTGGTCCGGTCGCTCCCAGGGGGTGAATTGACGCAGGCGGACGCGGGCGGCAATCTGGAACAAGTGCCGGGCGGGCGGGGCGTCACGATGGCGCGTGTACCCCGCGTCGCCCGGTGTTCGGCACACGATCCACGCCCGCGCCTCGTTCCCCTCGCCGCGGAGCGCGGTAGTGAACTCTTGTTCGGGAGGAGATAGTCATGCCCACACGCGTCGGCATCAACGGGTTCGGGCGTATCGGACGGCAGGTGCTCAAGGCGATCTATGAGCGTCATGGCGATACACTTGAGGTAGTGGCCGTGAACGATCTCACGGACACGGAAACCAACGCCCATCTGCTCAAGTACGACAGCAACTACGGCATCTTCGCCGCCGATATCCAGCCGGGCGACGGGTCGATCCGCATTAATGATAAAGAAGTGCGCGTTCTAGCCGAGCGGGATCCGGCAAAGATCCCATGGGGCGACTTTGGTGTCGAAATCGTGATCGAATCTACCGGCTTCTTCACGGACGCCCAAAAGGCCGCCGCGCACCGGCAAGGCGGCGCGAAAAAGGTGATCATCTCGGCGCCGGCCAAGGGCGAGGACATCACGATGGTACTCGGCGTCAACGATGATCAGTACGATCCCAGCCGTCACAACGTGATCTCGAATGCCTCCTGCACCACTAACTGCATCGCGCCGGTGGTGAAGGTGCTGAACGACAGCTTCGGTGTGCAGCAGGGCTTCATGACCACCGTCCACTCCTATACCAACGACCAGCGCATTCTCGACACGGTCCACAGCGATCTGCGCCGTGCGCGCGCCGCCGCGATGAACATCATCCCCACCAGCACCGGCGCCGCGAAGGCCGTCACCCTGGTCATCCCCGAGCTGCGCGGCCGCATCGACGGTATGGCCTTCCGCGTGCCCACCCCTACCGTCTCCGTCTGCGACTTCAACGCCACCCTCGAAAAGAGCGTGACCGTTGAGCAGGTGAACGAGGCGTTCCAGGAGGCGGCGAGCGAGTCGATGAAGGGCGTGCTCGGAGTCGAGACGAAGGAACTGGTCTCGATGGACTTCAAGGCCGATTCGCGCAGCTCGATCGTGGACGCGCCCAGCACGATGGTGCTCGGCGGCAGCATGGTCAAGGTGATCGCATGGTACGACAACGAGTGGGGCTACTCCTGCCGCGTGTCGGACCTGTGCGCCTTCCTCGCGAGCAAGGGCTTGTAGGGACGAGGGGGCGACGCGGGGCGCTCCGGCAGACGGCCCCGCCTACCGCGGATCGCCCGCTCCCCGCTCCCCATATCGAGCGTCTCACCGCGGGACAGCGACCGGATCGGGTTCCGGCTCCGGTGACGCCTCGGTCGCGCGGGAACGGCCAAAGCGCAGCAGCCGTCCCCAGCTCACGCCCGCCCGCCACAGATATGCCGCGCCAAGCGCCATCGGCGGCACGAAGGCGATCAGGTGGACGATGAAGGCATAGGACAGCGCCACCGACTCATCCACATCGAACGCCCGTAGCGCGCTCACGACAGCCAGGTGAAAGACACCCACGTAGCCAGGCGACGCCGGCACAACGAACGAGATGCTGACCAGGGCGAGCACGAACACCGGCGCGGCGGGCGATAACGTCAGGTGGAAGGCGAACATCACGAAGTAGAGTGCGAGCGCGGCCAGCGCCCACACGATAACCGACAGCGCGACGACCGGAATCGCCGCCCTCGGCGTGCTCAACACCGCGAATCCATGCAGGAACTGATCGAGCAGACCGTGCAATCGTTCACCGCGGTGGGCCGCTAGGCGGCTCGTGACGATGCGCGCCAGGCCGTGTGTCCGCTCGCGCACCGCGCCGGCGACGATCATCACCACCAGCGCCCCGACCGCGATGATCGCGATCACGCTCACCTTGGCGCCCGCGCCTTGGGGCAGGGCGACGAACGGGAGCACCGCCGCCAGATACGCCAATGTGACGACCATATCGAGCACACGCTCGACCGCCACCGTCGATAGCGCGCGGGCGGCGCTGACCCGTTCGGTCTGGCTGAGCAGATACGCCCGTACGACCTCGCCCAGGCGCAGCGGCAGCAGGTCGTTAACCAGGTATCCCACGTTCAGCGCACCGAACACCGACGACAAGCGCATGTCGTGATTGGGGTAAAACAACAGCCGCCAGCGCACGGCTCGCACACCGATCGAGGCCACGATCGCCGCGACACCGGGTAGCAACCAGAAATAGTTCGCCTCGCTAAGCGCTCGCCCAACCTCCCGGAAATGCACGCCGCGAAACGCGAGAAACAAGAAGGCCGCGCTGATCAGCAGGCCCAGAACTACGCGAAGTTGCTTCATGCTAACCTTCTCGTCCGGGGATGGGGATAGGGTGGAGGGGTTCGGCGGCGAACGCGATTCAATTGTACCGTGCTGAACCTCACGACATGAGCCGGGTCAATTCATGGCATCGCCCGCGTCGTCACCTTCATCCCGCGCGACCGTTAGCGTAAAACGAAACGCGGCGCCTCCGCCAGGGCGACGATCGGCCCAGATCCGGCCACCGTGCATCTCGATCAGGCGGCGACATACGGTCAGGCCAAGCCCAGCGCCCTGCGCGCCAGCATGGACCGTTTCGGGCAGTCGGTAGAACGGCTCGAAGACACGCTCCAGGTCATCGGGTGGGATGCCCGGTCCACGGTCCAGCACACTGATGCGGACCTCGCCATCGATCGCGTCCGCCGTGACCTCGACCAGCGCCGACCGGTCCGAATGTACCAACGCGTTCTCGATCAGGTTTCGCAGCACCTGTTCCAACGCCACCGGGTCCGCCTCGACCACCGGGAGGCCGGCCGGTACATCGACGATCAGGGAACGGCCGCCGGTGCGCGGGCCTAAATCGAGGATGACACGGTTCACGAGCCGGTGCAGACGCAACGGCTCCGGCGCCATCCGCATCCCCGCCTGCGAGCGCGACAAGCTGAGCAGATCCTCGACGAGATGGTGCAGCCGCTCCGATTCCTCGGCGATATCCTGGAGCAACTGTCGCCGCGTCTGAACGTCAAGCCGGTCACTGCGTTTCAGCAACGTCAGCGCGCCGCCGCGAATCGTCGTGGTGGGCGTTCGCAGTTCGTGCGAGACGGTGTTGATGAAGTCGTCCTTGAGGCGGTCCAGTTCTTTCAGCGGGGTGATGTCTTGGAACACCATGATCGCGGCGCCCACCCGTCCATCAGCCTCGCGCACGGGGCCGGCGCTGATGAGCAGCGGCATGTCGGAGCCATCAGCGCGACACACCGTGAGCTCGAACGCGCGCACCGTTTCTCCGCGAAAGGCCCGCGCGACCGGAAGCTCATCGAGCGGGATCGGGCGCCCATCCGCCGTCCGCGGCCGGTAGATATCCCACCGCCGCGAGAATGACAATTCTTCCGGTGCGCGCCCCAGCAGGTCGATCGCGGCCTGATTATACAAACTTACCTGGCCGTCGTCCTGGACAATCAGCAATCCCTCGGGCAGCGTGTTGATGAGCGAGATGAACCGCTGGCGCTCGGCCACCAGCGCCTGCGCCGGCTCGTCCCCGTGCCCGGCGTCCCGTGAGTCCTCTACCGCCTCTCGGTCGTCCGCCGGTTCATGGGCGCCATCGTTCGCACCGGCGGGGCGGCGCTCTGCCGCCGCGTGCCGGCGGGCGCCGGCCAGCGCGATGCCGACCAGCGCGGCGAACCGCTCGACCGCGGTCAATCGGGCGGCGGTCAGGCGCGATGAGCCGTCGAACCCGAGCGCGAGCACGCCGGAAAATGCACCCATGTCACCGAGCGGCGTGACCACGACCTGCCGCTCCCCGTGCGCGGTCAGCCACGGCCGCAGCTCCTCCGCCACCTGATCGTCCAGGGCCAGGGTCAAGGACTGACCGGCGCGCAACCGGTCCGAACATCCCGCCCCCGCCAGGACTACCGCCAGATCCGCCACGGCGGCGACCGAGAAGCCGGTGCGCGCGACTCCTTGAAGCTCCCCCGAGGAGGACGGCAGAAGCACGGCGACTCGGACGGCGCCGAGCAGGTCGCGGGCCCCATCGAGTGTGACCGCGAGCGCGGCATGCGCGCGTTCCCGCCCCGACGGTGGTGGCGCCGGGTCGTCCGAGGGAATCCCAGGATTCGTTGTCATCTCATGCTTCTTGATGCGACGATGGCGGGGGAGAATTTTACGATAGCACAGATCAGCCCGCGTCCTCCCCGTACGCCTGGCGCCTGCGCCACGGGTGATATGATACTGTCCAACAGGAGCGTGGCGCGGAAGCTGGCGATGCCCGTGAGAACCCGCGTCTGCTACAATGGCGGCGATTATGTTTGAAGCACTATCCGACAAACTCCAGGGTGTCTTCAGCCGGCTCGGCAGCAAAGGCACCATCACCGATCAAGATCTCGACGCCGCGATGCGCGAGGTCCGGTTGGCGCTGCTCGAAGCCGACGTCAACTTCAAGGTCGTCAAGGATTTCGTCGCCCATATCAAAGAGCGCTCGGTGGGCGCCGAGGTTCACAAAGCCCTCAAGCCGCACGAGCAGATCCTCGGCTTCGTCCACGAAGAGTTGATCGAGACGTTGGGCAAGGAGGCCCAGCATCTCAACCGTGCCCCCCAGTCGCCGACGGTAGTGATGCTGGTCGGCCTCCAAGGCTCCGGTAAGACGACCATGGCCAGTAAGCTGGCGTATTATCTGCGCGGTCGCGGCGACAAGGTGCTGCTGGTGGCGTGCGACGTGTACCGCCCGGCCGCCGTCGAGCAGCTCAAGACGCTCGGCCGCCAGATTGACATCCCCGTTTACGACGAGGGCGTCAAGGTCAAGCCGCTCCAGATCGCGCGCAACGCTCTCGTCGAGGCGCGGCGGCTCGGCTCGACCGTCGTGATCCTCGATACCGCCGGCCGGTTGCACATCGATCAGGACATGATGGATGAGGTCAGCGAGCTGCGCCGGGAGCTGAAACCGAACGACGTGCTTTTTGTCGCGGACGCAATGGCAGGGCAAGATGCCGTGCGCGCCGCCGAGGAATTTCACAAGGCTGTCGGTGTTACCGGCATGGTGCTGACGAAAATGGACGGCGATGCCCGCGGCGGCGCGGCGCTCTCGATCCGTCATGTGGTCGGCGTGCCGGTCAAGTTTGTCGGCGTCGGCGAAAAGCCGGAAGCGCTGGAGGCGTTTTACCCCGACCGCATGGCGCAGCGTATCCTCGGCATGGGCGACATTCAGACGCTGATCGACAAGGCCAAGGCGACCATCGGCGACGAGGACGTCAAGGGCCTTGAGAAGAAGATGAAGGCCGGCCAGTTCGACCTCGAAGACTTCATCGATCAGCTTCAGCGGGTGAAGAAGATGGGACCGCTCGGCCAGCTTGTCGGGATGCTGCCGGGCTTCGGCCAGATCAAGAAGCAACTGGCCGTGGACGAGATGGATGATAGCTTCTTCAAGCAGGTGGAGGCGATCATCTATGCAATGACTCCGGAGGAGCGCCGCCGGCCAGAGATCATCAACGGGGCACGGCGACGGCGCATCGCGCGTGGCAGCGGCACCCAGCCGCAGGATGTCAACCAGCTCCTGAAACAGTTCGACGAAGCCAAGAAAATCATGAAGGTCATGACGAACACCAAGGGCCGCGGCGCCGCGGGCATGTTCGGCATGTTCCGCTAACACCGGTACGAGGGCAGCCATACCAAAGGGCCTCGCACCACCAGGCGCATCCGCGCCCAAGTAGAGATGAGGACAGAGATGCTTCGCATTCGATTGCGGCGGGTAGGCAAGAAGAAACGGCCGGCATATCGCATCGTCGTGGCTGACTCGCGTGCGCCCCGCGATGGCGCATTCGTGGAGATACTCGGGCTGTACGATCCGCTTACCGACCCGCCCACCGTGACCATCAACGAGGAAAAGACGCGCGAGTGGCTCCGCAAGGGCGCACAGCCGTCGGAGACGACCGCCCACTTGCTGAAGCGCAAGGGCATATCTGCCGCGTCGCCCGCGGCGACCGCCGAACCTGCCACGGGGGCCACGCCGGCTCTCACCGAGTAGGCGGCGCGACGGCGGTACACGACTGGCGAGAGTCCGAAGGCGCGAAAGCGAGCGATAACGCGTGAAAGAGTTCGTCGAGTACATCGCCCGCGGGTTGGTGGACGATCCCGAACAGGTGCGTGTGACCGAGCAGCGCGCCGGCGATCGCGTCAACATTTACCTGGAAGTCGACCAGAACGACATGGGCAAGGTGATCGGCAAGAACGGTCGGATTGCCCATGCGATCCGCGGCCTCGTGAAGGTCGCCGCGATGCAGGAAGGCGTGCGCGCCAATCTCGATATTGGGTAGGGAATGGCTGAAAAGGTAAACGAGCCGCGGGACGGGTTTGTCGCGGTGGGCCGGCTCCAGCGCGCCTGGGGTCTTGAGGGCGAGGTGAAGGCCGAGTCAATGACGGACTTCCCCGAGCGCTTCGAGCCGGGCGCACGGTTGTGGGTCAACGGCGAACAGCAGACGATTGAGCGCGGTCGCACACACAAGGGTGAGGTCTACCTCAAGTTTGCTGGCTTCGACACGACCAAACAGGCGGATGCCCTGCGCGGCGCATTGCTCGAGGTGCCCGAGACAGAACTGGCCAAGCTGCCCGAGGGCGACTATTATCACTTCCAACTCGAGGGCTTGAACGTCGTCACCACCGAGGGCGACACGCTCGGCGCGGTCGCGGAAGTGCTCGAACCGGGCGCGAACGCGGTGCTGGTCGTCCATGGCGAGCGGGGCGAGGTGTTGGTCCCATTCATTGAGGACGTGATTCGTCGCGTTGATCTCGACGCTCGCGTGATCGAAATCGAGCTGATCGAGAATCTGTTACCCGACGCACCGCGGCCACCGCGGGAGCGTCCCCCGAGCGCGTACAGCCGCCGCAAGGCGCGGCAGGCAGCACACGCGGCCTTCATGGCGGAGAATGCGCCGGCTGACGCCGCCGCGAACACGATCGCCGAGGGCTAACGCGCCATGAGAGCGATAGCGCGGGCATGCGAGGGCGACGCGGCGGGGCGCGCCCGTTGTCATGGAACGCAATCCACCATGCGAGACGGGGGCCGTCATGAACGACCCGATGCCGAGCGGCGTGTTCCGGTTCTTGCCGATCGACCGGGTCGCGTTCGGCGCTGCCGCCGTGCGGCAACTGCCGGGAGAGCTTGATCGCCGCGGACTCCAACGCGCGATGGTGATCACGGGCGAGACCGTCGCCAACCGCACGAATCTGCTGTGGTACATCGAGCAGTTGCTCGGTCCACGGCACGCGGCCACCTACACCAGCGCCCGCCAGCATGTGCCGTCCGCGACGGTCGCGGAGGCCGTGGACCTGGCGCGGGAATCGGGCGCTGATTGCCTCGTCAGCCTCGGCGGCGGCAGTCCGATCGACACGACCAAGGCGGTCGCGCATACGCTCGCCTTTGGCGAGTCAGCGCCCGCGGACCTGGGTGTCGCGCCCGGCGGCCGGCGTGACGGTCCCGCGCCGCCGCCGCACTTCGCCGTGCCGACCACCCTCTCCGCCGGCGAGTTCACGCACGTCGCGGGCGTGACAGACGAAGAGTCGCGCATTAAGGGCGCGGTCGGCGAGCCGCGACTAGCGCCGTGCGTCGTGTTCCTCGACCCGCAAATGACCATCGCCACGCCGGGGCCGCTGTGGCTGTCCACCGGCATCAAGGCGCTCGACCATGCGGTCGAGTGCTTCCTCAGCCCTCATCATCAGCCGGTCACGGACGCCCTGGCGCTTGAGGCGGTGCGGTTGCTATTCACCTATCTGCCGCGTTCGGCCGCCGACCCCGCCGACCTCGCCCCGCGGATGCAATGCCAGATCGCCGCATGGATGTCGCTGTTCAGCCCGGCGAGTGTGCGGGGCGGACTCAGCCACGCCCTCGGTCACCAAATCGGCGCACGATGCGATGTGCCGCACGGCGTGACCTCGTGTATCACCCTGGCGCCGGTGATGCGCTTTCTCGCCCCCGTCAGCGCCGCGCGACAGGCGTTACTGGCGCACGCGATGAGTATGGACGGCGACCAGGGTGGCTCCGCCGCTCCCACGGTCGCGGCGGCTGACGCGGTCGCGGCGCTGGTGCGGCGGCTCGACCTGCCCGCGACACTGCGCGACGCCGGCGTGGATGAGCGCGCGATCGATGGCATCGCCCGCGCCGCGTATCACGAGGCCGCCACCCGACCGACCCTCCGCCCGATCACCGACCTCGCTGAACTGACGGCCTTACTTCATTCGATGTGGTAGGTGCACCCACCGGCTCTACCTCTCCCCCGACCCCTCCCCTGCAAGGGGAGGGGTACGATCGGATCTTCCTAAACCCGCGAGAGTCCAGGCTCAATGTACGCATCCGCGTGTGAGTGATGTGAACCCGAACCAAAAGACGAAGGTTCTCCTCTTCCCTTGCAGGGTTTCTGCCGCCGCGGGATGGCCGCGTTTCGCGCGTGAACCAACGGACGGAGGTTCTCCCCTCCCCTTGCGGGGAAGCGGCCGGGGGTTAGGTATTCTCACCGGAGCCGCCCGCTCACTCCGCCGACCCGTCTCCGGTCACCGGAAGTGTCACCGGCAGATTGGCGGGCAGCGGATTCTGGACGTACAGGCTATCAACCAATCGTACGGCGGCGATCAGTGTTTCCTCGCGCTCGAAACCAGGGGCGTCGAAGTAGTCAACGGCGAAGACGACATTGCCTCGCCGCCACGCGATTGCCGTGTCGCCCGTCGCCTGCCACATTCCACGGTACGCCACGGTCCCATCACCCAGTTGGATAGGGTTGGCGATGCGCTGCATCAAATCGGGATAGTCGTTCGCGGCGAGCGCGCTGGCGGCTCCCGCGGCCGACGCGTACATCTCGATAGTCACGTCGAGTGACGGCTGCCCCAGCAGCTCGATGCTGTACGTCTGATTGACGCCGCCGAGCCAGCCGCGCTGCCGCAGCGTGGCCTGAAGCGCGAGCGGATCGCGGGCGCTTGACCCGACGGACTGGTTGACATGGTTGAAGGTGCGCGAGCCGGCACGCACCACCGGATTGAGCCGGTCGTTCGGCGTGATCTGGCTCGGGTCAGGCAGGTAGCGGCCCAGCAGTTCACGCAGCCGTTCCGCGCTGACGCCGGTCGTCGTGGAGCGGAAGGCCGGCGGCGCCGGCGCGGTCGCGATCGCGGCAATCGCCGTATCAAGCTGCGGATCGCGGCCAGCGCGATAGTCCGCGGCGGTGCGCGTGTCGTCCACCTCGATATCGACCGGGTAGCCGACCTCGTCGATCTTGAACCGCTCACGCACGGTCACGACCTCGGCGACACCCACCTGCAATCCGGCGCCCTCCGGCAACGGCATGAGTTGCGCGGTGGCGAGCGCGCCGCCCGTGCGCTTGCCCACGATGATGGCGCGGTTGTTCTCTCGGAGAGTCGCGGCGCTGGCCTCGGACGCCGAATACGACGAGCCGTTGACCAGCAGAACCATCGGCAACTGCACTCGGCGCTGGTGGCCACTGACAACGCCGGTCGATTCCCGTCCACGCTCGTCGTAGCGAACGATCGTCAGCGCATCCTCGGGCAGGAAGCGCGCCAGCAACTCCGCCGTCGTGCTGACGAATCCACCGGGGTTATTGCGAAGATCCAGGATCAGCGCGCGTGCCCCCGCTGCCTCTAGCTCGCCGAGCCGCCGGTCGAAATCGGGGAGCAACTCGCTGCCATCAGGAAGCGGGGCGACGGACTGGACAAACTGATCGAGCTTCAGGTAGCCCACATTGTCGGACAGCATCCGCGATTCCAGCGGCGGGAAGTAAAACGAACCGCGCGTGATCGTCAGATCGAGCCGCTCCTCACCACGACGAACCGTGACCACGCGAACCGTGCCGGCCGGTCCACCGGTCGCCCGCGCGAACTCCTGCGCGCTGGCGCTCGTCAGATCGCTGCCGTCAGAGGCCGCGATCACGTCGCCGGGGAGAATGCCGGCACGATCAGCGGGACCACCCGGCGCCACCCGCGTGACCATGCGCGGAGCGCCACTGGTGAGGCTGACACCGAAACCAACGGGCAAGTCACCACCGCCGGAAGATGCCTGATTGTTGCGGTACTGCGCCGGCGTCAGGAAGGATGTGTGAGCTTCGTTGAGGCTCTCGGCCATGCCATCCACGACCGTGAAGGCGATGTCGAGCGGCGTGATGTCTTCGGGAAGATCGGCGACGTAGCGGTTGTACACCCCGGTGAACCGGCTGAACGCGGCATCGCGATCGCTGGGCAGGCTGCCCAGCGTCGGAGGCGCCGGTAGATCGTTGCGCCTGAGTGTCTGTCCAAGCGCATCCCAACCACCGCCCAGCAGCTCGCCGGGATCAAGCGGCCGGAAGAACTTTTCGAGCAGGATGTCGTACGCCGCCCGCACGACGGTGATCTTGGTATCGACGGCGGGCTGTGCCGCGGCAGTACGCGGACCGGATTGCGACCCGAGGGATACCAGCCCAACCAGCACGGCGAGAAGGAATAGCACGCGTCGTGACATGGCGACCTCACGTTGTGACAAGACGTTCGTAGCAGAGACGGTGATATGTCGAGTGTAGCTCAGGCGTTGATGTGGGGCGAACGAATACGACGCGGTCCATCATGTGTGTCAAAGGGCGTCCGCCGCACGCTCATCTTCCCACGCCCGCTTTCCCGTCGCGCGGGCATGACGCACGCGAGCGAGGCGCCTACCCCACCACCGCCAAGATAGGCGTGGGACTGGTAGTCCATCCGGTGCTTCGTGGGGCTGGTATGAGGAAGTTCCCCAGGATGACGGCCGCGCGACGCGACGAGAACCAGAGCAACACAACACGGAGGACACCACAATGCGCTCACGCATCGCCGCACTCGCCACTGTTGCCCTGAGCATCACCCTCGCCGCCGCCGCCACACACTACCCCACCATCGTCGTGATGAGCGGTTTGTGGGGTGACTAGGCCTGCCGCTCCCTATCCCCTGTCAAGCCACAATTGCGCGAAACACTCCGCCCCCGCGCCATAGGTCGCCGAATGGTGATAGCCGCGCACCCGCGACTGCAGCGCGGTGAACGCATCACCGACCGCGAGCGGGACGTAATACAGCCGCTCCATCAGGTAGCGTTGCAGGTCGTGCGCCCGGCGCAACCGCTCGGCGACAACCATCGAGCGTGCCTGCTCGTCAATCATCCGGTCCAGATCAGGATCGCTGACGCCGGAATGGTTCCGCCGGCTGCGCGAGTGATACATCGTGAAGAAGTAGTCGTGCGGCTCCTGAAACGGCGTCTCCAAGCCGTAGAAGACCCCCTCGAAGTTGCCGAGGAACGTACCACGCGGGTCAATGTACTCACGCTGGAAATCCTGTGTCACCACCTGAGGCTCGAAACCGGCGTCCTTCAGCATTTTGGCAGTCGCCACGGCACCGCGGTTGAAGCGCTCGCCGTAGGCGTTCGGTGAGTAGATAAACCGGAACGCCAACCCGTCATGCCCCGCCGCCCGGAGCAGCGCGCGTGCCTCCTTGGGATCGTGCGCGTACCAACGCCCACCGGGGCCGGCATTCGCACCGAGGGGATCGACCGTCCACTTGCCGAAGGAGGCGGGCAGCGCGCTCAACGCGCGGCCACCCTGGCCGGCGTGCATGAGGTCGACCCATGCCGTTCGGTCAATCGCGAGCGACAGCGCCCGCCGCAGCCGCTCGTCCTTCCACACGCTCCCTCCACGTAGCTGCGGCGCGATGAACGTATACGTCGCCGGAGTGTACGTCAGCCACCGCGCCTTCGGGTTCGCGTCTTCGACCGCCGCCCGCTCGTCGATACTCAACGATGCGCTGTCGAGCCGTTCGGACTGAAACTGCGCCAGCTCCTGGGCATTGTCCGGCAGGATGACGTGACTGATCGAATCGACATGGGGCCGTGGACCGAGGTGCCACCTTGGGTTACGGACCAGGCGCACCTCCGCGTCGGCCTCGACCGATTCGAGCACGAAAGGCCCGGAACCGATCTGGACGCGATCCGGCCGGTAGCCGTCCTCGACCTCACGCGGAAATATCCACAGATACGACGGGTTCGCGAGCAGATTGAGCGCGGGCGCGTACGGCCGCGCCAGACGGATGACGGCGGTATGGTCGTCCGGCGTCTCGATGCGCTCGATCAGCGGTTCTTCCAAGGAGCCGAATGCCGCGCGGTTCGCGTTTCGGGGCGATGCGCGGAACCGCTCGAACGAGGCGCGGATATCCTCGGCGGTGACCGTGCGCCCATCCACCGGCGGCGTCTGGTGGAACCGCGCCGCCGGGTCGAGCCGGATCGTGTACTGGAGGCCGCCGTCGAGCGACTCGTACCCACGCGCGAGGTCGGGGGCGATGTCATAGTCATACGCGACATCGGGCCGCGCGCCCGTCTTGAACATGAACAGGCGGCTCATGGTGAAGCCGGCTTGGAACTGCGCCCGAGATGTCACGTTCGCGTACGGGTCGAGCGGAGGCGTGCCCGCGACCCGAATGCGGTACGCGCCACCGCGTTGCGGCGGTCCGGGATCCTCGGTCGCCGCCAGCGGCACACGGGTGGCCCGCGGCCGGACTTTGGACGAGTCATCGCGCCCGCTGCGACAGGCCGTGAGCCACGCGGCGCCGAGCGCCGCCCCGCCCGTCAGCGCGCGGCGCCGTGTCACCATCGCGGCAGACGACCGCCGCTCTCGTCGCCCTTCCATCACCCACCCCCGAGCGCTGGTTTCGCTACTTCCAGTGTGGGCCGTTCGGTAGCGAAGAGAATACCACGACGGGGAGCGAGACGGGGCAGAGGTCATAGGGCATAGGTCATGGGTCATAGGGCGCCGAGGGAGTGTCACACGGTTGGGGGGAGAGGGCCGCGGGGGCGCGAGGACACGAGTGGAACGCCGATCCAGATCAGGAGGGGGATGGCGAAGGTGGAGAGGGTGAGGAGGGTGTACCATAGGAACCAGAGATAGGAGCGCGCGGGGGGATCGGACCACCAGTAGCAGTACGACAACAGGGCGGCGGACGTGGATGCGACGAACATCCACAACCGGCGCCCGGTCGGGTGGAGAGCGACGAGCGGAACGAGCCAGGTCAGATACCATGGCCAAAACCACCACGACGCGAACACGAGATAGCCGAACACGGCGTCGAAGCCGGCATCGCCGAGCGAGGTCACACCGGCGCGCACCCGTGTCAGCGCCATGACGTAGACCCCGATAAATGCGGCGCCGGTGGCTGATTGCGCCACGCGGGTGGCGGTCAGATCGCCAAGGCGGCCGGCGAGGGCTCCGTGGAGCAGCGTCGCCGGTGACAACATAAAGGTCATCCCCGGGCGTTCGAGAAACGCAAACGTGTCCGTGCCCGCCCAGAAGGGGACGTAGGCCCCGACGACGATAACGGCCGCCGCGCCGAGACTCGCGACCACGGCACGGCGCGGCACACCCTCCCGGTACAGCATCCACACCAACACGATCGGACCGAGTAGCAGTGTGGTGAACTTGACCAGCGCCGAGAGCGCCAGCAACGGGAAAACGAGCAGCCACCACCGGCGCGCCGCCGCGGCCAGCGCCGCCGCCGCGAAGAACACCATGATCACATCGTTGTGCCCGCTGCCCGCCGCCTCCCATAACACCAGCGGGCACCATCCAACAGCCACCACGGCCACAACAGGGTTTGCTCCCACATGGCGGGCCGTCGACCACGCGATCAGAACCGTCGCGACCAGGAAGAGCGCCATCATCGACTTCTGTGCCGCCAGGTTCGCGACCAGACCATCGCCCGCGAGCGCGGCCGGCACACCAACGAGCGCGTACCACAGCGGTCCGTATGCCGACGGTAGATCGGCGTACCCGAACAGATGGCGGTAGAACGGGTCCTCGGGGTGGGCGCTGGGAGGCACGAGCGTCGGGTTCTCGCCGTGGCGCCAGGCGAGCCGCGCGTCCGCGATGTTGTGCACGATATCCTGCGTGCCGCCGGGGTACACCGGCACGAGTGTCGCCGCGAACAGGATCGAGGCGGCCATCGCCACGACCAGCGCCGCACGGCCACATACGTGCGAGGCGGTCCACACTGCCGCCGCGTAGAGCAGCGCCAGCATCGCCGCCGGCGCCGCGAACTGGAGCGCCCCCGCCCGCGTCCGCCCGAGAAAGGTCACCATCGGCGCGCCGTCCGGCGGGTTGACCGCGTGCTGCCACAGCGCCAGCGGACGCAGCCAGCCGGCTATCAGCACGATCTCCATCACGAGCGCGAGAACCAGCAAGAGGAGGGCGCCAGGGAGCGGAACGACAGAGCGCGCGACGTTGGGTGTCGGGAGCAATCCTCGCTGATCAGGAGAGTCGGGAACGAGCCTGGCGCGTCTCCGCGCCCGGTCGAATGGGACCAGAGGCCGGTGAGGCGCCACGGGCACGGGGAGTCGCGCGTCTTTCATCGGGCCGCGCCCGCCGGTGTACGCCGGCCGCGGCGAGGGCGTTCGGAGCCGCGGCTCCTGCCCCGCGCCGCCCGCGTCGTGCCGCGACCGGTCTCAAGGGCGAGCAGCGCGGCGTAAGCAATCAGCGACAGCGTCTTGACCGGCAACGCGTAGATATCGCCGCTGATCTCGCTGAAGTGGGCCGGCACGATCGCCACGAATGGATACACCAGCACGAGCACCACCAGTGCGGGCCAGGCGTGGCGATCCTCATAACGCCGCACGAGCCACAGCATCGAGGGGATCAGCCACGTCGGGTAGAAACTCCACGCGACGGGTGACACCAAGATCGCCAC
>JBBQJF010000104.1:0-14693 GCA_038325665.1 Dehalococcoidia bacterium
TCCGTGGGGATATAACCGAAGTGGTGGTGCACCTTGTGCAGGCAGGCGAGCAACTGGCCCGCGTCCGGCTGGAACTCGCGCACGAGGTCACGGTATCGCGCCGTTGTCTTCAGTTCCGGCGGCATGCCTCACTCCATTGCATTTCTGCCGCGGGCATTTGTGCTCCGCCGCACAATTGTAGCGGAGGATGACCTAACCCCCAACGCCCATCACCACGAGGGAAGACGACTCGCGGCGTCAGGCGCCCGCGTGCACATCCGAGACTCACTGGCTATCTCCCCGTTCACGTACAGGCACGGCGGCCGGGGTTAGGTGACCCAGGCGGTTAGGTGATTCGCCAACTCCTCTGCCAGCACCACGGAATAGTTTTGGCCGCGATCGTGCGGGTACACCTGGAACATGCTCGCCTGATACAGACCGGCTATCGGCGTGTCGAACGGCGGGATGTGCTCTTTGTAATCGGTCGTGACGATCGGCTGCGCGTACGGCGCCGCGAACATCCAACTCTCTGTCACCCACTCGGGGCGAAAGTTCGGGTTGATGCGCGCCACGGCGGGCAAAAACTCCGCGAGCACCGACTCGTGGGAGGCCGCCATCAGAGGATCAGTCATTGACCGATAGTTGCCGAGATAGACGAGGTGGCGGCCGCCGTAGTCCTCGGGCGGCAGGTAGTTCGTGTGCTCCACCAAAACCATGAAGGGAAAGCCGGGGTCGTTCACGTTCATCCAATAGCCATCGGTGAGGGGACGATCGAGCGCGAGGATCAGGCAGTGCGCGCCGTAGGCCTCCCCCCAGTCGTACCGGGCACGGTAGCTGTCCGGCAGCTCTGGGACGAGACGGCAGGTGAGACGCGGCGGAAGGGTCGAGACGACCCGATCCGCCTCCACGTCCCCGCGTGAGGTCGTCACCCGGAATCGCGCGCCCTCTCGCGCGACACCCTCGACCGACGTGTCGAAGCGCAGATCGCCTCCAAAGGCGCGCACGCGGTCCGCCAAGCGGTCGTACACCTGCTGGAATCCGCCCCGGACGTAGCCGAGTCGCACGGACCGGTCATGCACGCGCGCCCAGATCCACGGCAGCGCGATCTCCTCGGCCAGCGGCCCGAATTTGGACCGAAACACCGGCTCCCACATCACGCGGTATGAATTACTGCCCATCCACCGTCGGATCCACGGCGCCGCCTGCTTGCCCTCCATGCCAATCGGCGGCAGCAATTTCAGATATGCCATTGCCGCGACCGTTCGCACCCGTTCGTCCGGCCGTAGCGGCGCAAACGTGAGCAACTTGAGCGGCGACATCTCGTGTGTGGCTCCCTCGTACAGCGTCGCGGTGCGCTGGGACGGCCAGACCAACTGCTCGGACAGCCCCAACTCGTTGATCACGCGAATGATGGCGCGGTCGGTGCGGAAAATATGGTGGTAGAACTTCTCGAGCCACGCGTCGCCCACGGGAAAGCCCGACGCCAGTCCGCCAGGTAGCGGCTCCCGCTCCAGCACCGTCACGCGCTCGCCCCTCCGCGCCAGCCGCAACGCCAGCGTCAGCCCGAGCGCCCCTCCGCCGAGGATTGCCGTGTGTGTGAGATCAGTCATCGGCCGCGCCGTCATAGGCGACGGGCTCCAATGCCGGGACCGCCCGCCGTTGCAGCCCGCCGAGGGAGAGGTTCATGCTCCACAGGAAGTACAATCCGAACGCCGTCGCCGGAACCAACACCACCGCGTGGACCGCGAAGCCATACGCGGCGGCAACTGCCTCGGGCGCGGCGGCGCTGATCAGCACCTGCTTGACAAAGAACTCGAACGGGCCGATACCGCCCTGCGACGACGGCGCCGTGATGGCCAGATTACCGGCGCCGACCGCCATCACGTAATAGCCGAACCCGATATCCAGCCCGAAGGCGTTGCCCACCAGCATATAGACCACGGCCTCGATCAGCCAGGCGAGGATCGACGTTGCCGTCACCCA
Source organism: Dehalococcoidia bacterium (assembly GCA_038325665.1). GTDB lineage: Bacteria > Chloroflexota > Dehalococcoidia > CAUJGQ01 > CAUJGQ01 > CAUJGQ01. The sequence goes on from JBBQJF010000104.1 coordinate 1,963, forward strand.
CGCGAACGCGTCGGGATGGCGCAGGGAGCGCAGTCCCTCGACGAACGACCAGGCGAGGTCATACGCGCGCTGGCGGAACCGGTGCGGCAAGAGGCGGCTGAGGCGGCCGATCAGTCGTTCGGTCGCATCTGGCGCGGCGAGCGCGACCACGAACGCCGCTAACGCAACGGTGAATACGGCAACCGCGACGATTGTCAGGTCTTTGAGCGCGCCTTCACCTCCCAGCACTGCCACCGAAATCGCGAGGAAGCCGAGCAAGGTGAGGCCGTCGAACAGCCGCTCGACCGCGATCGTGCCCAGCGCCGACATCTTCGACACGTTGTGGCGCTCGCCCAGGACATACGCGCGTACCACCTCACCCGCCCGCGCGGGCAAGAGATTGTTGGCCATGTAGCCAATGATCAGGATGGGGAACAGCGCCGGTGCGGGGACATCACGCACGCCACGGAGAATGTAGCGGTACCGCACGGCCCGCACCCACACCGAGACGAAGTACGCAACGATCGCCGGCGCCACCCACCAGTAATTCGCACCGCGAAACGCGTCCAACACCATCGAGAGATCGGTGCGAAACAACAGCAGGCCGATGAACAGCGCGCTGACCGCGATACCCAACCAGAATCGCCGGCTCCGAAGCACGCGTTCCTCCTGGCGCGGCCACACACACGAAGCGGGCGTCCTTGACGGACGCCCGCCCGGCCGCATCTTCTCAATTATAGGCGTCCCGCGCATCCTGATGCACCACGCCTTCTGTAAACCGCCAAGCGAGGTGTTGTCGGGCAACGGCATCTCGGTCAGCGCGGCGCGAATCGCACGACCCGCCCGCCGGAAGCATCAGTCACCCACACATTGCCGGCGGTATCAACCGCGACACCGATGGCGCGGCCGGGCTGGTTCGTTGCCCCCACGTCGCCGGCCGCGCCGAGCGCCCGCCCATCGGGGCCGAAACGAAGCACCTGACCGGTATCCGGCACGGTGACGTACAGGCCACCGTCGGGGCTGAAGGCGAGGTATGGCTTATTCTCGACCCCGCGACTGGCCCAGCCATCCACGGTGAACTCGCCCTTGTAGCCGAATGACGCATCGAAGCGCTGGATCCGGCCATTCCACGTATCCGTGACGAGGATATCGCCGTTCGGCGCGATTGCCACCGCGACGGGTTCCTGGAACTGACCCGCCGCCGTGCCGGAACTGCCGAATGAGCCAAGCGGCCGTCCCTCCGGGCTGTACTTGACCACGCGCGCATGGCCGGTATCGGTGACCAGCAGGTTGCCGGCCGCGTCGATCGCGATTGCACGCGGCCCGTACAGCTCAAGCGGGTCAGCGCCTTCAGCGCCCACCTGACGCGGCGGCTGTCCCCACATCGTGACGAAGTTCAGATCGCGGTCGAACTTCTGGATGCGGTGATTCCACGTATCGGCGACGTACACCGAACCATCGCCGCCAACGGCAACGCCCCACGGCTCGCGGAATCCACGCGGGCTGGCAAGCACGGCCGTGACGCGACCATCGGGGTCAAGCTTTTGCACACGGTTGTTGAGGCTGTCCGCGACAAAGATATTGCCGCCAGCGTCCACCGCGACACCCGCCGGTCGCTGGAACTGCCCGCGACCCGCGCCCGGCTCGCCGGTGACGAGTCTGCCATCGGACTCCAGGCGGGGCTCCGGGGCGGCCTGAGTCGTGGTCTCGGCCTGTTCCGGCGTCCATCCGGGCGGGAAGTACGCGACGGCGTCGATCGAGCCGAGCGCCGAGGGCAGCGTGCGATGCATGAAGAATCGCGCCCACATGCCGCGCTGCGCGGGATCGAGAATCCAATCAAAGAATCGGGATGTGGTCGTGCTCCGGTAGTCCTCCGGGAACCACCAGCGGTGCTTATAGCGCTGCCCCGGTCCGTACACGTCCGGGTTGGCGGCGCCAACTCCGGCGTTCGCGAGCTGGGCGAGCAACACGCCATCCGGCGGCAGAGACGCGATCAACGAGGGGTTGTTCTGATACGTGGTCAGATCGGGATACGAGACCCGCTTGTAGTCACGCAGGTACCACGCCCACGGCCAGGTGAAGGCTTCCGTCGCGTCCACGGTGATCGGCAGGTCAAGCCCCAAGCCGGACTCACGCGCGTAGCGCGCGATCTGGCGATTGATGTCCTTCAGTTCGGGCGTGGTCTGGGTATAGACCAGCGCCTCGACCGGGGTGTCGCCGTGCTCGAACGCCGCCACCATGGCCGTTCGCACGCTCAGCGGCCCGAGGAAGGCGAGCGTCAGCGCCACCGCGGCCGGACCAGCCAGTCGGGACCGTGACACCGCGAGGGCGATGATGCCGGCCAGCGCCAGCAACCCTAGCGCCGCCAGCGCGGGATTCGCCCATGCTAACTCGTCGCTTTGCACCGCGAGCAGCGCCATCACCGCCCCGGCCACACCAGCCGCGGCCACGAGCCACAACGATGGCAGACGCGCGCCCGGCGCCGCCGCCGCGACGGGGACATCGCCACCCCCGCCCGGATCGAGGTCCACTTCCGAGGCGTTGGGGGTCGAGTCCAGGGAGGCAACCCGGTCCGCGGGGATGAACCGGCGGGCCACCGCCGCTCGGTGGCTGGCATGGGCCAGTGCTTGCCACGCCTCATTCACCGTCAGTGCGGCGAGCAACGCGAGCGGCAAGGCGATATGAACCTCCAGCCACGGCATCTTCTCGCCGGCAGCCGATAGCCCGAGGAGGATCGCGCCGGTCCAGAACACGAGAAACTGTTGGAAGGCATGACCGCGTGAGGCGTACGTGGCGGCGAGCAACGCGGTCACGACGAACGGCAGCGTGAGATGCGCGCCATCCGCGACGATTGCCCCGACCAGGCAGGCGAGCACGGCGGCCAGCGCGGCGATCGCCGTGTCCCAACCAGTCCGCACCGCGCGGTAGACGATCCCTCCCAGTGCCAGCGCCAACGCCAGGTATTCGTATACCGGCGTCAAGAACAGGTAGTAGAACACCGGTTGATTGCCGCGTTGCACGTCCTGCTGTTCGAGCCAGTAGTCGAGCGAACCCCAGATGCCAGAGGCAATCCCATCGGGGTTCGTGAAGAAGGTCGTGAAGAGGGGAATGCTGATTGCCCAGAAGACCGCCGCCGCGATCAGCCACCGCTTCGCGCGCCAGGCCGTGCCAAAGTACGCACCCAGGCCGATCAGTGCTCCGATCGTGATCGCGCCCCACATCTTCTCGTTGGTCCAGTCGCTGAGTGGCGACGGCGCCGCCATATCGACGCCGATCTTCCGGAGCAACACCTGCGAGCCGGCGGCGAACATTGGCGCGGCCAGTGTGCCGATCACGATCAGCGGCCCGGCCGCCCGCGGCAGTTCGTGCACACGCGCCTTTCGCTTCAGACCCGCGGGCAGCCACGGCCAGAACAGGACCAACAACCAGGCGACCGGCATCAGCGCCGCGGTGGTGAGCCGGCGGCGGGCGGCGTTCGCCCCCGTGTCCCGCGCTCGCTGGACCGCGAAATCCGCCGCCGCCGCGCCGTTGAGGTACAGCACCAGGATTGCGGCGAGCATGTAGGTGACTTCCTTCGTCGTGAAGGCGAGCGCCAAACCACCCGCGATTACATACAGCCAGCGGTTGTGTTCGGAGCGAAGATACTGCCAGATGCCCGCCACCATGAGCAACATGGCAACCGCGACGACGATATCTTGTGCGCCCGCACCGACAAACCGTGAGAAGTAAAGGATGCTGGGAGAGAGCGCGATCAGCGCCGCGGCAGCCACGGCCCCGGCCCGCCCCAACCACGGGCGCAGCAGCAAGGGCAGCAAGACCATGCCGGCGCCGAAGGCGGCCGGCACAAACCGGGCGGTGGCGTCGCTCACCCCGAACAGCAGATAGACCAGCGCCATCGCATGAAACAGGAACGGACCGTGCATGAGGGGATGATGCTCATAACCGCGACCCTTGAACAGATACCACGAGTAAGTGGCGTGCAGGCTCTCGTCGTGATGGATCGCGCGGTCACCCAAGTCCCAAAAGCGCAGCCCAAACGCGACCGCGAAGATTGCGAGGTAGATCAGCGTCTCCGGCGTAGCCCGTGGCCGCCACGCCAGCAGCCGGTTAAGCGACAGCCCGGTGTCGCTCGCCGCCTCTTGGCGCGGCTCCGGCTCAGGCGACGCCTCACGCCGCTCCTCAGTTCTGGTACTCACGGTAGGCTCCCTTGGAAATGGCTGATAGGTCTTGGGTGTTGGGTGTTGGGACCGACCTAAACCCCGGCCATGCCGAGACAGGTTGTACGCGGAGGGGTAAGACTCTATGTTCCTCGGTGGCGCGGGGGCGGGGCATGAGCAACTCCTGTCAATGACCCGCGCCAACCCGCCGTCCGTGCCGTGTCGACGCCGATCGGGACGAGGAAGCACCGAACTCCTCTCCGCGTTCATGCCGGCGGCGGGGCAGCCGGGAGAAGGTCGGATCGCGGTCGCCGCGGGACAGTCACGGCGGCAACCGTCAGGTCATGAATACTCCCACTCTTGGCGCGTCTGCGATGTTCACGGACTTGGCGGCGCCGGCGATGCATTCTTGTCCGCGGACTGCACCACTTGGCCGGATATGACACGCGCCGGTCCCCACGATTCACGGTACACCATCCAGCGAAGCGCGCCGAGGGTGTTCCAGCTCGGGAAGTACCATCGTTCCTCAACCGTCGCCACCGGCCCCAGCGCCACCGCGCCGTCGGTCATCGGTCCGTCCGGGCCGCGCAACACAAAGCCGGTTTCGGGCGGAATGCCAACGTACGGCCGCGCGTCAACGTTCCGCAAATCCCATGCCAGCGCCGCCGCCAGTCGTCGTTCGACCGCCAACGGGCGGTCCTCCGCCCCGGCGGCTTCCACACCACGCCACAGCGCCGCGGCCGGAGCGACGGAGCGGCCACCGCGCAATGGCTCAACTCCATGGGCGTACGCTACCGCAGAGACGCCGTGCAGCGACACCACACCGAGCAACAACCAGCAGGCCGCGACCGCCGTCCCCTCCGTCGCGGCGGGTGTACGACGGAGAACGAGCGCCACGATCAACACGGCCGCGATCACCAGCGCTAGGGCGCCCCATGCCTTCGTATCCGGAATGACCCCCAGGTTCGCCCACGAGAGGTACTTCAGAGCGGCATACCCGAGCGTCAACCCGACGGCCGCCGCCGCCGGGACAATCTCGCGCGGGCGCAGCGCCGCCAGCGAGGGCGCCGCCTGAACGGTGGCGGACGCGGCGAGCGCCATCAGCGGCAGGGCGAGCAGCATGAGTTGACCCGCGCCGTCATGCAACGCCACCACGGACAGCACGAGCGCCGCCCCTGCCCAGACAACCAGCAGCCGCTCGAACGGTGTCACGCTCGCGGCGTCCCGCCGCCACCGCACGATCACTCCCACCGCGCCGGCCAACCCGAGTGAAAGCACGAGCGGCTCGTACGCCGCCAGTAACGTCAGTGGAGCGTGCCACGGCCACGCCGTCCCTCCGGCCGGCAGGCCCGCCCAGCCGGTGAGCGCCGCGGGCGACAGCCCGTCCGGCCCCGCGCCGAAGCGTAGGACACCGAGCAGCAATCCCGGCAGCGCCAGCGCCACCGCGGCGCCCGCCAAACCGCGATCACCGACGGCCGCACGCCAGCGCTCACCGACCTCGCGCCGGTCTAGCCAGGTGGTCTCGACGCCGATCCACGCCACGATGATGATCATCATGGCCGCCGCCACAGCGCCCGTCGTGAACGCGAGGCCGGCCACCAGGCCCAAGAGCGGTAACAACCGACCATCACCGCGCTCGCCGATGCGCCACGCGAGCCACACGGTCAGCAGCCCGCACAGGAGTCCCGCGGTATCCGGGTCGAGCGCGCGAGCCGATGTCACCGCCACCGGCGAACAAGCGAGGAGCAAGGCAGCCACCAGCGCGACGGCTCGACCGGCCGCGGGACGAAGCAGCGCGAGAGCCGGCACACACGCTAGCCCGAACAACGCCGCCGGTAGCCGCACGCGGCCGATCGTGTCACCTCCGGCATGGATCGCGAGCGCGGCGGCGGCAGAAGCAAGGTCACCCACCCACGCGCCGCCTGCCGCGCCCCGCGCGTAGTCCCACGCGGCACGCGCACGGAGCGACTCGGCTGTCATCGGCGACGACTCACCGAGTCCCGGCAGCCGCCACGCGGCGGCAATGAGCACGACAAGGCCCCACGCGAGCGCCTCAACATTGAGCGTTGCTCCGGCCGCTCGCTCCCGTGCGCGCGACGACCGTGCTGAGACGTCGGGCAGGGGAGGGGCTGGGCGACTGGTGCGCGGGGTTGTAAGGCTCGCGTTCGCCTGCATCAGGTGGCATTCCCCGGCACGTCATGAGACGAGCCATGCGGTCATTCAGAAGCATTCACATTGACCCGAGGGTGACCCCGCGAATCGCCCCATGAGGACACCCCCACACCATCACGGGCGCCGCGACCGGTCGGGTGGCCCTGACCGTCGTCGTGTCCGGCCACGGCCGCGTGAATCGGATCGACGCTCCCGTCCCGCGCTTCCAAAATGCGCCTTCGTCACGCGCATCGCCGCGAGCAGGGAGCAATCGGGGACGGCAGTGGGCCGGATTGCATCCCGTCGCGAGGCTCCGGCCGCGCGCTCGCACAGTTCACGCCGGACGGCAGGCGGTGTTACTCACCGAACAACGCGTCGACGAACCGGCGCGCATCAAAGGGCGAGACGTCACTCGCCTTCTCACCAGTGCCGAAAAACCGCACTGGTATGCCGAGCTGGGAACAGATCGAAAAGACGATGCCGCCCTTGGCCGTGCCATCGAGCTTACTGAGGAACACGGCGCTGACGCCGGCAGTCTCGGCAAAGGCGTGCGCCTGAATCATGCCGTTCTGGCCGGTGGTCGCGTCGATAACGAGCAACACCTCGTGCGGCGCGGTCGGGTCGCGGCCCTGGAGCACCTTCCGAATCTTTCCCAACTCCTGCATGAGGTTGTGTTTGGTGTGCAAACGGCCGGCCGTGTCCACGATCATCACATCAATGTTGCGCGCATGCGCCGCCTCCCAGGCATCATAGACCACCGAGCCAGGATCGGAGCCGGGACGTCCGGCGATCACGTCCACACCGATCCGGTCGCCCCACATCTGGAGCTGGTCGATCGCCGCCGCGCGGAACGTGTCGGCCGCGGCGAGCAGCACGCGTTCACCGTCGCGCTTGAAGAGTGCCGCCAGCTTGGCGATGCTGGTGGTTTTGCCGACCCCGTTGACCCCGACCACCAGGATCACGGCCGGCGTACTCACCGCCGCCGACCGTGATCCCCACAGGGTTCCCTTGTCATCGACCGCGAGCAGGATGTCTTCGAGTTCGTCCTTGAGCGTCTCCCGCGCCTCGTTCGGATCCTTGATGCCATCGCGACGGACCACGTCCTTGACGTAGGTGATGACTTCCTCGGTCGTATCGACGCCGGTATCGGCCGCGAGCAGCAGTTCCTCGAGGTCGTCCCACATCTGCTCGTCGATCTCGGCGCGCTGGAACACGGTGGATATCTTGCTAAACCAACCGCGGCGTGTGCGCTCGACCGCCACGGCCGTCTGTTCAGCCACTTCGGCGGCACGAGCCTCGTCTTCATCCTCGTCCTGAACGTCCGCGGGCAGCGGACGGGATTCGACGAACGCCGGTTCGGTTGGCGCGGCGGCAACCGCCACGGCTACGCCGTCGTCGCCAGCGGCCGTCCGGTCGTCGTCATCTTTCTTCTTGCGGCGAAATAGCTTGAACAGGGGAAACCCTCCGTGAGCGGCGTATCTTCCGTGATCTTAGCATTGCGCGGGTGGCGGCGGGTAGGCGCGCGGCGCACCTTCCTGCCTCAATTCGTGTCGGTTCGCCTTCTCGGCGCGAATACAGCGACGTGTTCACGTTGGCGGAGGGTTCGCGAGCCACCGCCGGCGCAGGTGTCGCGGGGAGGACACCACCGTGCTGCCGCGCGCCAGGCGTCTAGTCGGGCAGATCCGCCAATCGTAGCGATAGCACGCTCGATGCCCCGTCGGTACCCATGGTGACGCCGTACACGGTATGCGCCGACTGGATGGTCAGGCGATTGTGCGTGATCACGATGAATTGCGTGCGCTCGGCCAGCCCGTGCAGCGCCTCGCCGAACCGGCCGACGTTCGACTCGTCGAGCGCCGCATCGACCTCGTCCAACACGCAAAAGGGCGCGGGATTGGATTGGAGCAGCGCGAACAGCAACGCGACGGCCGTCATCGACCGCTCGCCACCCGAGAGCAACGACAGACTCTGGAGCCGCTTGCCGGGTGGTCGCGCGATGACCTCGACGCCGGACGTGCCGTAGTCCACCGGCTCTGTCAGCACCAATTGAGCCGTCCCTCCGCCGAAAAAGGCAGTGAAGTAGTCCGCGAAGTCCGCCCCAACCCGCTCGAAGGCTGTCCGAAACCGCTCCCGGACAAGCCGCTGAAGATCCTCAATCGCCTCACTCAAGACCAGTTCCGCGGCCTGGAGATCGGCGATCTGGGCGGCGATGCGATCGTGCCGTTCCCGGTTTGACTGGTAATCGGCCTCGGCCTGGGCGTTGATCGGCCCCATGGCGCGGATACGCGCCCGCAGCGATCGAATGCGCTCCTGCAACGCCGCCGTATCGACCGGCGTCGAATCGGGGGCGGGCGGCGGATCGTGACTCGGATCGATCTCCATGCCCTCGGCGGCGATCTCGTCGCGCAGCCGCGCCAAGTCCTCGGTGGTCCGCTCGGCGGCGGCGGCGGCCGTCAGTGCGTCGCGTTCCAGCCGGGCGAGTGACGCACGCGCCTCGGCCAGCACCGGCTCAAGTCGCTCCACCTCGCCCACGAGCGCCGCGACTGCCGCGCGCAGGGGGGCGGCCTCGGCGCCGGCCCGGTCGCGGGCAGCGGTCGCGGCGGCGATCTCCTGCCGAAGACGGTCGCAATCATGCTCGACGCCGGCCACCTCGCGGCGGCGACTCTCTTGCTCGCGGGCGCGCGCCGCGATCCGCTCTCCCAACCGCGCCAACTCCGCGCGCCGGCTGTCGCGCAGGGAACGCAGAGCGCTCTGCTCACGTTCGACCACCGCCAGCGCGCCCTGCGCCTCGGTAACGGACCGCACCAGCGCCTCCCGCCGCGCCGCCGCCTGATCGGCCATGCGCCGCGCCTCCGCCGCCTCGGACTCAGACTCGGCGACCCGGCGGCGCGCCACGCCCAGACGTTCGGCCAGCCGGCCGCGTTCGGCCTCTAATTCCCGCGAGCGCGCGGCGCCGGTCGCCGCCGCGCGGCGAAGATACCCGAGATCCCCCCGCACTGGCGCCAACGCCCCCCGCTCGCCCGCCAGCGCCTCGCGCGCCCGGATGACGGCGCGCCGCAGTTGTTCGACCCGCGCCTCGAGCCGCGTCAGGCGCGGGCGTAACTCGTCCAACCGTGCGCGGGCGGATCCCAATTGCGCCTCACGGTCCTTCAGGTCCGCGGCCGTCCGCTCGATCAGCGGGATGATCGCGGCAAGCTCGCGGTCGAGACCGAACCGGACGCCGTTACCGGCGGCGTGCCCGCCCGTGATCGCACCGTCGGGACGAACGACGACGCCGTCACGCGTCACCGCCGTCCCGCCCGACTCGCGGGCCACGGCCCAGGCGGTTGTTATGTCATCCACGATGACCACCCGACCGAGCACCCGCTCGATCAGGTCGCGACTGGACTCATCGCAGCTCACCAGCTCCGATGCGAGGCCGAAAATGCCATCGCGCGGCACGAGGTCAAGCGGGGGAAGGCGCCACGCATCGAGCGGAATGACGGTCGCCCGCCCTAGTTCGCGCTCCGCGAGCAGGCGCATGGCGCGGGCGGCGTCGTCCAGGCAAGGCGCCACGACCGCGGCGATATCGCCGGCGAGCGCTGCCTCGACCGCCGCCTCGAGTCCTGGCGGCACGCGTATGTGTTCGCCGACCATGCCGCCGGTCAGCGGCCCGCCGTCCCCTTCGGCTTCAGCGGCTAGCAGCGCGGCCGCCGGGTTCAGCCCGCGCTGCTGCTCGCTGACACGCGTGAGCATCGCCCGGCGGTGCACATGCTCCTCGCGAGCCGTACGCAGACGTGCCACGTCCTGCTCCAGCGCCCCGACCTCCTCACGGGAGCGCGTGAGGCTCTCCCTCATCGCGACAGCCTGCTCCTCGGCGGAATCGAGAGCGGATCGCGCCTCGTTCAACTCAGCGCGACGGCCGAGTGTCCGCCGCCCGATCTCGGCCAGCCGGCCGAGCAGCGCGATGCGGCGGGCGTCCCGTGCGGGGGCGTCGCGTTGCACCGCCGAGAACTCGCGTTCGACCCGCCCGGCCTGCTCGTCGATCTCGCGAAGTTCGGCCCGTTGGCGGCGGAGGGCGCCTTCGAACGCGTCACGCGCGGGCCGCCCCTGTCCCTGTCCGGCGTCGAACTCCGTCAGCACCCGCTGGCGCAGGTCCAGTTCCTGGCGCGCGGCCGTCACTCGGTCCTCTGGCGCGCCCGCGGGGGAGCGCGACGCCTCCTCGGTCAACCCCAACCGCTCGGTGTCCAGCGCGCGCAGCTCCGCCTCAAGCTCATCGAGCCGGCGACGGACGAACACCAGGCGTTCCTCTTCGAGCCGCAGCCGTGCCGAGGCGGTGCGCTCTCCCTCAATATGCTGGCGCAGCGCCTCTTCCGCGATGTGCGCGGCGCGGCGGCGATCGACGAGGCCCGAGCGCGCATCAACAAGCCGCGCCTCAAGGCGCGCGAGTTCATCGCGGGCACGGGTGACGGCCGCGCTGCTCTCGGCGTACGCGGCCCGCGCGGCGCGGCGCGCATCGTCGCTTCGCCAATGTCGCGCGGTAAACCAGTCGCGCAACGCGCCGGCCAGATCCGCGGCAAGCTGGCCGTGGTCGCGGGCGCGCCGCGCCTGACGCTCCAGTTGGGTGAGACGTGGGGCGATCTCGGCGACCAGCAGTCCGGCCCGCTCGACGTTCTCGTGCGTCGCGGCGAGTCGCGACCGCGCGTCCTCGATACTCACGCGGTACCGTCGAATCTCGGCCGCCTCCTCGATCAAGGCGCGTCGCTCATCGGACTTGAGGCTGAGAACTTGGTCGACCAAGCCCTGACCCATGATCGCGTAGCTGTTCTGGCCGAGTCGCGCCTTGAGAAACAAATCGTGGATGTCGCGCAGGCGCACACGCCGGCGGTTGAGCAGGTATTCGGTGTCGCCCGACCGGTGCAGGCGGCGACTGACGACCACCTCGTTGAACTCGACCGGCAGCCAGCCCTCGGTGTTGTCGAGCCACATCCCGACCTCGGCGAAGCCGGCGGGGGCGCGGCGGTGGCCGCCAGCAAAGAGCGCGTCGTCGAGCTTTCGCAGGCGCATCTGGCGCGGATTCTGCTCACCGAGCACCCAGCGGAGCGCGTCGCTGACGTTGCTCTTGCCGCTGCCGTTTGGCCCGATGATGGCGGTGATTCCGCGGCCAAACTCGAACACCGTCCGGCTCGGGAAGCTTTTGAAGCCCTGGATCTCGAGCCGCTTCAAGTACATGTGGCGCTCCGAGCCAAAGGTGTGTCGTCAATGGTGGTCGTGATGTTCAGGTGATTCACGGGCGCCGCCGGGTGGTGGCGGGGACCGCGGCTGGCGCGAAGGTATCTCAGCTCGGTTCGTCCACCCCGTGCTCGCCGGCCGCGATCCGCTCCAACGCCTCCTGAGCGGCCTCCTTCTCAGCAATGCGCTTGCTGCGTCCGCGACCATGCCCGAATGACCGGCCGCCGAGCACGACCTCGATCGTGAATGTCTTGGCGTGGTCGGGGCCTTCGGTGGCGATTGTTCGGTACTGAGGCGTGGCGCCAAACAGCGTTTGGGCGGTGTGCTGAAGTCGAGACTTGGCGTCGGAAGGTAGGTCACCGCCGCCCAGTCGCGCGAGTTCCGGCTGCATCACGCGTAGGATGAAGCGCTCGGCGCTGGTAAAGTCGCGGTCGAGATAGATCGCGCCAATCACCGCCTCGAAGGTGCGGGCGAGATTGAGCGGTCGGTCACGGCCGCCCGTGCCTTCCTCACCACGTCCTAACTGGAGATACTGCCCCAGTTGCAGACGCTCACCGACCAGCGCCAGGGTTTCGGCCTTGACCAAATGGGCACGCAGCTCGGTAAGGCGGCCCTCGTCAACTTCCAGATACGTCTCGAACAGTACGCGGGCGATCACGCACCCGAGCACGGCGTCACCGAGGAACTCAAGGCGCTCGTTCGACTCGATATCCGGTTCGGCGGCCTCATTCAGATACGAGCGATGGACCATCGCCCGCGCGTACAACTCCGTTGAATGAACTGTCCTGATACCGAGTCGCTTGAGCAGTGCCGTTACATCCACCATGTCACCCTACCGTTCGCGGACACAACAAAACAGCCCCGATCGGTCGGGGCCGCCCGCGGGAGGGCACGGGAGACAGGGCACAGCCCACCGCCATGCGGAACCGGACCCTGGCATCATGGTAGAAACGCCGGCCCCGGCGGTCAAGCCGGGGCCGGCGCCGCGAGCGCCCGCATGAGTTTGCACGGCAACCGCGACGGCGCGCCCGGGGCCAGCGCACCGATTCGCGTGACGATAGGCTCGGACACCGCGCAACCCTATCCCTCGGTGACAGGCTCCGAGAGGCGCCTCAACCGTTCCAGTTGACGCCAGTGATTCGCCACCCGTGTCCTGCCGGCCGGCGTCAACTCGACATTGGTGTTGGGTTTCTTGTTCACGAACCGCTTCTCAACCTCTACCAGACCAGCCTC
>JBBQJF010000105.1:0-14595 GCA_038325665.1 Dehalococcoidia bacterium
CGTGCGGACCGTCACCGACACGGCGCGCAAGCGCGGCCAGGACGTGTTCGCCCTTCTGCTGCGCGCGGCCGGCTCCCCCCTTCCGCTCACGACGATCTATGCGCCCGCTCACACCTGATCCCCACAAGGTGAGCAGTTACCAGATAGCTATCCTGAGCCTGACTACAGCCGGAATCATCCTCACAATTGCGTTCGGAAATCGAGAAGCGACACCCATGCTGTTCGTCTACCCTATGTTAGCGACATTCTTGGTTGGGGCGTGGACTCACAATGACATAGTTGTTATGGAACTTGGCGAGGAATGTCAAAATCTATTTGAACTGAACAAACCTTATGGGTTAAGTCATGAAAATATTTTGTCTCAAAGAAGGGCAGATAAGCCAGTTAAAGTGCTATTTGACATCATACATTCATCGTTGTCGACGCTTGGAATCATATTTGTTTCGCAGGTAGGCATGTTCTTTATTGCTAGGAGTCGTGCAGTTCAACTCGATGCCGATCGATTTCTTGAGATGCCATCTGCAATATCCCTAGTACTACAGCCGCATTTGACTGAAGGATTGGGCCGGCATATGAAGGAGGCGCGCGACTGCCGCTGCCGAGGGAGTGATGGACGAGCTGCTCGCGACTGATGGGGAACCGACGCCGGAGGCATGGGCGGAGGCGTTCGCCGCCTACCATGCGCGCTTCGCGTCGCTGTTTTTCCGGGCAGAAGTGCGCGAGCGAAGCGGACGCTACCTGCGCGGATTGCTCAGCCCAGTGGAGCGCACGAATGGGTGGCAAGTCGCCGAAGCGATTGGCGACGCCGACCCGGCGGGCGTGCAGCGCTTGTTTTACCAGGCCGTGTGGGACGCGGAGACGGTGCGCGACATCTACCAGCAGTTCGTCGCCGAGACGTTCGGCGACCCGGCAGCAGTGTTGGTGCTCGACGAGACGGGCTTTGTCAAGAAAGGCACCAAGTCGGTCGGCGTGCAGCGCCAGTACTCCGGCACTGCCGGAAAAGTCGAGAATTGTCAACTGGGCGTGTTCCTCGCGTACGTGACCGCCCACGGTCACCTCCTGCTCGACCGCCGGCTGTACCTGCCCCAGTCGTGGGTGGATGACCCGGCCCGTCGGGCCGCGGCCCGGGTGCCGGAGGCGGTGGGATTTGAGACGATGCCCGCGCCATGCCGTGCCATGCTGGACCACGCGCGGACCCAGGGACTCCCGCACGCCTGGGTGACGGCCGATGAGCGGTATGGGAGTGACCCCACGTTCCTGGCGACGCTGGAGGCGCACGGGGAGCACTATGTGATCGCGGTGCCCGCCACCACGCCCGTGTGGCCCGAGGACACGACCATCATCGATGCAGGACCTGACCTCCGCATCCTGCAGGCCTCAACGTCGCGGCCGCGGCCGGTCAAGGACGTCGTGAGCAGCGCGCAGCCGGCCGCCTGGCAGCGGCTGACCGTGGGGGGCGGCGCGAAAGGCCCGCGCACGCATGATTGGACGGCCGTGCGGGTGGTGGCGAGCCGGGGCCAGTGGCCGGGGCCGGCCCTGTGGCTGCTGGCGCGTCGCTCGCCCACCGACCCAACTGAACTGGCCTATTACCTGGCGCACGCCCCCGCCGACACGTCCCTCCTCACCTTGGCGCGGGTGGCCGCAGCACGGTGGCCGGTGGAACAGTGCTTCGAGGAGGCGAAGGGTGAAGCTGGCCTGGACCACTATGAAGTCCGGCAGTGGCCGAGTTGGTATCGGCATATCACCTTGGCGATGCTGGCCCACGGCTTCCTTGCCTGGCAACGCCGGGAGGCGGGGGGAAAAGGCTGCACCGCGGGATGCCCTCGGACTGACCGATGGCCGGGTACCGCTCAGTGTGCCCGAGTTGCGCCGTCTGCTCGCCCTCACCCTGCCGCTGCCCCCACGTTCCCACGCCTTTCATCTGGCCTGGTCGCGCTGGCGTCGCCGCCACCAAGGCACCGCCAAACGCGGTCACTATCGCCGCCATACGCGACCGGCCAGCCGCGCAAGCCCTATGTGAGGCTGTAGTACTAGGCTGTAGCGTTCTCCTCGTGGGACATTACGCCATTTGGAGATGGTCTCATTATCGCGTTGGCAAACATCAAAGCGATTGAAGGTCTGAACAGGCATGAAAAGCCCTGTAGTGGACGTGCCTGGCCCGCAGAATGCATCATCAGCACAAATACGGCCTGCACTTTCGCGAATGCAGCATCAGGCACTTGCCAGAGCAGGGTGGGGATTACACCAATCGGTTTGTACGCCATCCATCTGCCTCGGCGGTCATGCTACTGAATCGAACGTATCAACTGGACAGTCCTGGGCGTGGCCCGTCATGGCCGCCTGAGTAGACCCCCCGCCATATACCGATGGACGGTGCCGCAATGTGAGGGAATACGCTAGCTCGTCCGTGGACGCTCCAGCCGCCGGCCGGCGTTGAGCGACACGTTACGGAGCAGCGGCCGCATCTTGCGCGAGAATTCGGTGTCGCCGGCCTTCCGCCACGCGTCGCTCTCGGTCACCTCCGCGCGTTCCAGCTCATACATCGCCAGATAGCGGGGCGAGCCGGCAGTCGCGCGGTAGCGTTTGGCGGCCAGCACCCCCGGCACGGACGCCAGCCCCGGCAAATGGTCGGTGGTGTCCCACTCGTTGAGCTTGTGGTCGTATTCTGGCTCGGTTTCGATGCGTACCAGCAAGATAAACGGACCGCCCTCGTCCGGCGTTGCGCCAATCGTTTGGACAAGTTCGTATTCGTTGCGGATGCTGGACGCGAGTCGCGGGAGAATGCGGCTCGTCCACGGCGTCGCGTTGTTCCGAACCTTCATATACGCGTCGCTGCTGAGCACCGACGGGCTGTCGAGGTCGTAGAGGGCGACATATTTCGGATCGCCCCGCGATGATTCATACCGTCGGGCGGACAAGAATCCTGGAATCGCCACACGCTCCGGGAGATGCTCCTCCTCATACCAGCGGTTCAGCTCGCCCTCCAGGTCGGGTGCGATATCCATCCATACGGCCAACAGCCCCGCGCTCGTGCTCATCGCTGGCTCCCTTGAAATTGGGTGAATAGGTGTTGGGTGTTGGGTGTTGGGGACGCCGCCGCCGCCCCGACGGGGCATGAGCGACTCCCTTAAGCATGGGGGTGGCGGGGGACGCCCCAGTCCTTCATGCCTCGATAGCGCCTCCACCGCGCGCATATCACTACATGCGCGCGGTGGAGGCGCTCCCGCCCCGATCTGGCTGTACCCCGAGCGCGCCGCGACCACCAGCGCGCTCAGACGTGCGCGAGCCGGTACACCCGCTTCGCCGTGTCGTGGAACATCGCGGCGCGCTCCTCCGCCGAGAACTCCTTCGTCAGCTTCTTGAACTGATTCCAAAGCACGGTGTACGAGCAGGAGAGCCGGTCCACGGGGAAGTTGCTCTCGAACATGCAGCGTCGCGGCCCGAACTGCTCGATCGCGTACAGGTACCAGTCGCGGTTCGCCTTGAGCAGCTCGTCGGAGGTCGGCGGCTGTTCGCGCTCGTGCCAGCCGAATCCGTTCACGACCATCTGGATGCCGCCGACCTTCAAGACAACGTTTGGGCAGGCGGCCACCGCCGCGAGGTCGGTCTTCCACCGCGCGAATACCTCATCGCGTTTGCCCTGATAGGGACCGACACCGATCGGCCCGCCGAGGTGATTAAGGATGATGACCGTGTCCGGGAACGCTCGCGCGAGGTCTGCCAGTTCCGGCAGTTGTGGGTGGTACAGCCACGCCTCGAAGCTGAGACCGTACACCCGCAGATAGGCGAAGCCCCGCCGGAAGTCGTCGTCCATCATCAGGTGAGCGGGCTGCGACGCGGACTGAGTGGCAACCACCCCCGGCTCCGCCCACGCGGCGCGATGACGGATGCCGCGGAAGCGTTGCGGGCTGGCGGCGATTTGGGCCTCGAGCACGGGCGCCACCTGCTCACCGAGCCGCAGGTCAGCGCTGCCGACAATTCCCGCGGCCGCGCGGAGTTCACCGAAGCCGCCGCTGGCGCTCTGCGCGGCGACCCCTTGAACCCACTCGGTTTCACCCACGACTCGAAACTCCTCGGGGCCAGCGGCGCGATACATCGCGCTGCACTCGACGAAAACCGTCTGACGCACGTTCTGGCCCGCGAGGTCGGCGCGCAGATCGTCGAGACCGTAGACGTTTCCGGGCCGGATCCACAGGTGATGGTGCGGGTCGATGATCGGAAGCTCAGGCTCGAGCGGATCCTCTTGCGTGCGTTCGATCCAGGGGCGCTCGGTTGTCATGCGATGTGCCTCCCTCATGTGGAGTCTCGTCAGCCAAGGTACGCATATTCATATCCCGCGACCAGGCGAGCGCGACGGGTGTGCGCATTCGCGCGGTCGCTGTCATCTCCGTGGACAGCGCGAAGCATACCACTGATCGATGGAACGCGGAGCCGTCAGTGCCTATCTGGAATACCCTCGCGACGCTGGGCCGGCGATGCTCACATCGCGTTCAGGGTCGCGCGCTCCAAGCCTTGATCAGGTGGTGGGCGATCGCGATGCGGGTGGGGACGCCGAAGTCGACGGCGTCGGGCGACTCGAGGGCACGGGCGATCTCCGCGTGTGTGAACCAGCGCGCATCTTCGAGTTCCTCCGGGTCCACGGTGATCGCGTCGCCGGTGACGTGGGCGAAGCAGCCGATCATGAGCGACATCGGGAAGGGCCACGGCTGCGACGAATGGTAGGTAACCTCGTCCACCTCCAGGCCGACTTCTTCCTTCACCTCGCGCGCCACCGCCTCCTCGATCGTCTCGCCCTGATCGACGAACCCGGCCAGCGCGGAGAAACGTGACGGTCCCCAGCCCTTTCCCCGGCCTAGCAAACAGCGGTCGCCGCGCCACACCACCATGATCACCACCGCGTGCGGCCCCGCAAAGTGCTCGGCGCCGCAACTCGTGCAGGTGCGCATCGAGCCGCCGCCACCCATCGCGGTCGGTGCGCCGCAACTGCCGCAGAAGCGATGCCGTGTGTGCCATTCGATCAAGGCGCGACCTTGCGCCAGGATACCGGCGTCGCCCTCGGGGAGATTGACGGCGATCCGGCGTGCGTCGCTAAAGTCGGCCCCCTCGATGCCGATCGTGGCGATGGGATCGTCCATCGTGGAGAGGTCAACGGCGAAGTGCGCGACGCCGCCGCGCACACCGAGCAAAAACGGCGTGGCGCCCTCCGCGAGGTGGTCGCGAATGCTGGCATCGAGCCAGCGTAGCTCCGCGTGCTCCGCCTCGTGGGCGAGCACATTCAACCGCCAAAACGCCAGAAAGCGGCTGTCGGCGGCGATCATCTGGTCGCCAAGCCAGACGCTGTCGCGGCGCATGTTGCTGGCTCGGTCGAGTGGGTTGCCCGAGAACGGGATGATTTCATGCATCGTGTGACCTCTTCGACGGCTTGATCGTTTCCAGGTGATACTACGCCACAACGACCACGGCTGGCGCGCCGGGCTGATGCGCGGACCGGCGCGGAACAGAACATCGAGGCGGTAACGACCCACGGCAATTTCGCGATACGATAGACGCACCAGGGTGGTGTTTGCTACCCGCCATGGACTGATCATCGTGCGCGCTGACTCCCGCCTCCCGCCACGCTGGCCCTCTCCGATCAACAGCATCCCCCGGCTGCCGGCGCCGCACCGGGGAGCACGCGGTCAGGCTCCCAGCCCCACGAGCGCGGCCCCCAATCAGGCATAAACACCCGGCCACGTTTCACCGTCAGGAACGGGACCACGGCCCGGTCGACGCGCAGCCCCGCGCCGAGCACGTCGTACACCGTCCAGTCACCGTCACGTATGTCGAGCACCGATATGTCTGCCTGACGGCCCGCCGCCAGATTGCCCAGCCGGTCATGAACGCCGAGCGCTCGCGCGGGATTGGCCGTACACATCGTGACGACGTGCGGCAGGGTGAAACCGAGGCCGAGGAAGCGGGTCATCATCTCGGTCATGCTGTGGACGGTGTTGAGCCGGCCTGGGACGGTCAGGTCGGTGCTGATGCAATGCGGCAGCAGGCCCTGTTCGATGATGCGGCGGCCGACATCGAAGCTAAAGTTTAGCCGCCCATGCGCCGTGTCGAACCAGACGCCGCGGTCGGCAGCATCGCGCGCCTCGGGAACCAGCTTGCCATTCTGGTCGAGCACGCCGCCCGGGTTGGCGGTGAAATAGTGCGTGAGGATATCCCCTGGCTCCAGCAGCGGCAACAGCGAGCGAATCACGTTCGGGTCGTAGCGCTTCTCGGTATCGCCGATGTGGACCATCAGCCGCGTGCCGCTCTCGCGCGCCGCTTGTCTCGCGAGTTTCGGCATCTCCATGCCCATGATCTCAAGCGCGGGAGAGACCATGCGCGCCTTGATCCCGCCGATCAGTCCCTTGGACTGTTCGACGACGCGCAGCGTATCGCCAAGGTTGATGCTGTTCTCGGCGATGATATCGGGGTTGGTGGCAAGCCCGGTCTGGCAGATGTGCAGGAAGGGAATAATCTCGGTGTAGCAGTTGGGGATGATGTAGCGCGGAAACGCGCCGAAGGTGGCGGCGCCCGCGCTCCCGGCATCGACGATCGTCGTCACCCCAGCGTACACACCGCCGAGGTCGGGATGAACACCGGTGCGGCTGACGCCGTCGAAGACGTGCGCGTGCAGGTCGATCAGACCGGGGACCACGACCTTGCCGGTAACGTCAATCGTCCGGGTGGCCTCAGTGCTGCTGATGTCGGCGGCAACGCGGGCGAGCAGGCCGTCTTGCACGGCGATATCGTGCACACCGTCAAGCCCGGTCGCGGGGTCCACCACGGTCCCGCCCTTGAGCAAGAGATCGTACATGTCGGTCCTCTCAATCCGTGAGTGAGTGATACATCTCCACCTCGGCGGCGCCGGCAGTCAGCCCTTCCTTCTCGCGGCGTTCACGGAAGGCCGCGAGGTGGGGCGCGGCACGGTGCGTGTCGAAGGCGGCGTCGTCCTGGTACTGCTCGTAGAAGATGAACAGGTTCGGATCCGTGGTCGAGCGATGCGGGCGGTAGACGAGGCAGCCAGGTTCGGCCGACCGCACCGCCGCCACCTGTTCCGTGAGCAGCGCCGCCAAAGCATCGCCTTTGCCCTCCGCCGCGCGGATCTTCGCCACAACCGTCAGCACGCCGGCCATCGATGTCCTCCTGGTTCATGTGATGCCCGCATTCTGCCACAACTCGCGTTGTCGCCGTGGCATGGTGGGAGGTGGGTGCCAAGCGTGCGGAGTCGCTATCATGGCGACGGCTGCACCAGTGCGCGACGATGCCAAATGGCTCCCCGGCTGCCGGGGTAGTGTGCGGCGGCCGTCGCCATGACTCGCCCGCGACGGCTCCACGGCAGCGACGGCGATGGTCCGCGTATATGCCGGCACGGTGATCAGTGGTAGAAGCGGAGGCGCGGTGGTGACAACGGTGAACGTGGTAGTGATCACTCCCACGCCGGATGCAGCGCTCGAGGGCATCGCGGCGTTGGATCCGCGCCTCAACGTGATCGACGCACGCGGGTGGTTCGATGTCGAGTTCAAGGACACCTGGCCCGAGTTCACCGTCCGGCGCTACCTCGGCCAGCGCGCGATACCAGCTAGTTCGCGCCAGCAACGCGACCAGGTGTTGTCCACCGCCGAGGTGATTCTGGGAGGGTTTCCCTTCCCGCTGGACCTGTGTGGACGGGCGCCGCGGCTGCGCTGGTTTCATCAGACACCCGCCGGGGCGAGCAATCTCGTGCGCGGCGACCTGTGGGGTAGCGCCGTGGTTGTCACCACCTCGCGCGGCCAAGACGACACCCGCCGTCCCTATGCCGAGTATGTTCTCGGCAGCCTGCTCCACTTCGCGCGGGGATTCCCGCACGCGTCACGCGATCAGCGCCGGCACGAATTCGACGCCGCAACCTACCGCCCCATGCTCCTCCACGGGAAAACCGTCTGTGTCGTTGGCGCTGGCGGTATTGGTCAAGATGTGGGGCGGGTATGCGCGGCGATGGGCATGCGGGTGGTGGGCACGCGACGCCACGTCACGCCGGGGGAAGAACTGCCCGCCGGGTTCAGTCGCCTCGAAGTCGCTGGCCGCCTCCACGACCTGCTCGCGGAGAGCGACTGCGTCGTTGTCTGTTGCCAGTGGACGCCGGAGACGACCAACCTGATGAATCGCGACGCCTTCGCCGCCATGAAACCGGGAACCATCCTCGTCAATGTGGCGCGCGGCGAGATCATCGACGAAGCGGCGTTGGTGGACGCCCTCGCCGGCGGCAAGATGCGTGGCGTCGCACTCGATGTCTACACCGGGGAGTTCGAGGGCGAACCGGACCGGCGCTTGTGGGATGATCCACGCGTGCTGATCACGCCCCACGTCTCCGGTGGTACCGATGTGCCGGGGCAGCGCCCGATCGAATTGTTCCGCGACAACATGCGCGCCTACCTGTCTGGCCGGCCGCTGGTCAACGTGATCGACTGGGAGCGCGGCTATTAGCCGGGGCCGATGTGTGATCCACCTCTCCCCCGGCCCCTCCCCGGCGCGGGGAGGGGAGTCCCATTACCCCCTTCCCTTACATACAAGGGGGCCGGGGGTTAGGTTTCTTTGGGAGTATGACCCATGACGACTCTTCCACGACAAACGCTCGGCCGGACGGGCCTCGAAGTGACGGTGCTCGGCTACGGGGCGATGGAACTGCGCGGCGTCCCTGCCGGACCCGCCGTCTCCGACCAGGAGGCCGAGCAGGTGCTGAACGCGGTCCTGGACGCCGGCATCAACTTCATCGATACCTCGCCCGACTATGGCCGGAGCGAGGAGCTGATCGGGCAGTTCATCGCTCACCGTCGATCGGAGTACTTCCTCGCTTCCAAGTGTGGATGTGTCCCCGGTTCGGGCATGGGCGGCGAGCACATCCACACCGCCGAGAACGTTCGCGCCGGGGTCGAGCAGAGCCTCGCCCGGATGCGGACCGAGTATCTCGATCTGGTCCAGTTTCACCGCAGCCTCACCCGGCACGAATACGAGGAGCAAGGGGCGCTGCAAGAGTTACAGGCCCTCCAGCGAGAGGGCAAGGTGCGCTTCATCGGCGTGTCCGGCACACTGCCGAACCTCGATGAACAGATCGGCATGGGCGCCTTCGATGCCTTTCAGATCCCGTACTCGGCGCTGCAACGCGAGCATGAAGACGTGATCTCCCGAGCGGCGGGCGCGGGAGCCGGGATTGTCATCCGGGGAGGCGCGGCGCGTGGGACGCCGACCGACTGGGAGCGCCGGAGCTACTACATGCTGCCGGGACGCATGCCCCGTGACCGCTGGGAACAGGCGCGCTTGGACGAACTTCTTGACGGGATGGACCGGATGGAGTTCACCCTGCGCTTTACGCTCTCCAACCCGGACCTCCATACGACGATCGTCGGAACAAAGGATGCCGGTCATCTGAAGGCGAACCTCACGGCCGCGCTCAAGGGGCCATTGCCGCCGGATACGGTCGCGGAGGCGAAGCGGCGGCTGACGGAGGCCGGATCGCGCCCAACGCCGGCCGGCGAGTGAGCGCGCGGCGGCGTCTGGTGCGAACGACCAGAGCGCATCCCACGGGGACGTGGGAACCGGGCACGGCGTGAGGGAATCGCGGCCGCCGGTGGGCCGTGGTGAGCGCCAGTGGGGCATCAACAGAGATTGGAGTAGAACGTTATGGCGGAGCAGAGTGGAGCCGGTGCGCGGCCGGCGGGATGGCAGGCGGAGCACGCACGGCGGTATATCGAGACGAACGGCGAGGATGGACATATCTGGAACGGCGTCCCGACGTTGCTGCTGACGACGACAGGGAAACGCTCGGGCAATCCATACACGACCCCGCTGATCTACGGCGAGGATGGCGGACGCTACCTGGTCGTCGCCTCTCGCGGCGGCGCGGCGGAGAATCCCCAGTGGTACCGCAATCTCGCCGCGCTGCCGGAGGTCGAGGTGCAGGTGCGGGCGGACCGGTTCAAGGCCCGTGCCCGCACCGCCACACCGGAGGAAAAGCCGGCGCTGTGGCGGCTGATGGCCGGCATCTGGCCGGCCTACGACGAGTATCAGACCCGGACCACGCGTGATATCCCCGTGATCGTGCTCGAACGCGCGTGAGGAGACGGGTGTCGCGACAGCCGCACGCGCCGGCATGTCCCCTGCCCCGCGCGCCTGCCCCGGCACGGCCGGGGAACAGGGGCCGGGGGTCAGGCAGCCCCCTGGGCAGGCGCCGCGAGTCAGCATAAACCAAGCAGCGCCTCTAGCCCGGACCCGGGAGGCTTGGTTGATCCTGGCCCCGGTGTGTGCGTAGGTTCGCCTCCAGTGTGTGCAGGTCGTGGGCCAGTTCGACGCCCTTGAGCAACTGCGCCACGGCCTCGTCGTCCGACCCGTCGCCGGATGGCGCATCGCCGGCCAGCGTCGCGAGCGCCCGCGCGGCGAGGGCGTCGCTTCCGGCGCTGGCCGATTCGCGCACGGTGGCGGCCATCATCCGTGCCCGATCCTCCAGTTGCCGCCGGCGGAGCCGCGCCACGGCGTCGGTGAACGCGCGTGCGGCCACCGTCGCGTCAAACGGGGGGATTCGGATCGCGAGCACACGGCCAAGATGCTCCCGGCCGGACTCGTCCAGCATATCGGGCAGGCCCTCGATTGATGTTGTCTTCCACGCTCCGAACAGCGCCCGGTTGTCCGGGTCGGTGAACAGCGTACCGCTGGTTTCCATCCCAGCAGAACGAAGCTCCTGATACGCCAGCAGCAGGTGCAGCACGGTCATCTCTGCCTGCATGCCTTGTCCAACAGGGGATCGCGGGCGCGAGACAGGTTGATCGGATGCGACCGCACCCGGTGATTCCGCGTCGGGGAAGGCTTCGTCTGCCGTTGGCAGATCCACTCGATGCTGTGACCTGTGACCTGTGACCCGTGACCCCCGGCTGGGTAAGCCGCCGTCCACACGCTCGCGCAGCGTCAGCCGGTTGGACTGATGACCGGTATCGCGCCCCATTTGCTGCATCATGCCGCTCAACACATCCTCGGGGATGGCCGTCGCCTGCGCGAGTTGCGCGAGGTACTGCGCCTGGAGTGCCCGGTCAGCGATCGCGGCGATCAGCGGGAGCAGCCGCTCGGCCAGCGCCCGCCGCTCGCGTGGGTTGTCGCGGTCGATGGCGGCGAGGTCGTGCCGCAGCCGGAACTCGAACGGCGGCACCGCGTGTTGTGTCAGCTCGCGGAAGGCGGACGGATCGGCGCGGATCGCCTCGTCCGGGTCCTTGCCGTGGGGCACGGTGAACACCCGCACCTCGATGGGCGCGGCGGCCTGGACGCGCACCAGATTGCGCCAGTCGAGCACGACATGTGCCGGGGCGCCGCCCTCCGACACTGCCGCGGTGCGCACCAACTCTTCGCCGCGTAGCGCTGCCTCGACGCCGGCCGCATCGGCATCCATCGCCAGCACCACCGAGCGGGCGTAGCGCTTG
This sequence comes from Dehalococcoidia bacterium, assembly GCA_038325665.1. Lineage (GTDB taxonomy): Bacteria > Chloroflexota > Dehalococcoidia > CAUJGQ01 > CAUJGQ01 > CAUJGQ01. Next base: position 11,472 of record JBBQJF010000105.1, read on the forward strand.
AGCAGGGCAATGTGCCGTTCGGTCAGCGCGGTGCCGAGCGTGGCGACGACGTTCGTGATGCCGTGCTGGTGCGCGGTGATCGCATCCATGTAGCCCTCGACCACCACCGCCGCGCCGGCGTCACGAATCGCGTCTTTGGCGCGGTCGAGCGCGAACAGCGTGCCGCCTTTGTCGAACAGCGGCGTTTGGGGCGTGTTGAGATACTTGGGCACACCCTCGCCCAGCACCCGCCCACCGAAGCCAATCACGCGGCCGCGCTCGTCGGCGATCGGGAACATCAGCCGGCCGCGGAACCGGTCGTAGGCGTTCTTGTCGCCCTGGGTGAGCAGCCCGGCGTTGACCTGCTCCTCGACGGAGAACCCCCGCGACGATAGATGATCGCGCAGGCCATCCCACCCGTCGAGGCTGTAACCCAGACGGAAAGCGCGCACCGTCGCGTCGTCGAGTGCGCGGGTCGCGAGATACGCTCGCCCCGGTTCGCCCGCCTCGGCGCCCATGAGCACGTTGTGGAAGTAGGTCGCGGCCGCCTCGTTCGCCTCGATCAGCCGGCCGGTGGCCGGCTCATCCTGCCGGCCCCGGCGTTCGAGTTGGACGCCGTAGCGGTCGGCCAGCATCCGCAACGCCTCGACCGGAGTGAGGTTCTCCTTCTTCTCGATAAAGGAGATCACATCGCCGCCGGTGCTGCACGCGCCGAAGCAGTGCCAGCTTTGCTGGTCAGGATAGACGTAGAACGAGGGCGTCTTCTCGTTGTGGAACGGGCAACACGCCTTGAAGTACCGGCCTGCTCGTTGCAGCGTGGTGTATTGACCGACCAGATCCACGATGTCGGCCCGCGCCTTAACCGTCTCAAAATCACTCATATTCCGCTTTTGACTTTCGGCGTGGAATAGCTTGATGTGCCCACGGACCCGTCGTTGGACTATCCCGTGGTCACGGGCGACCTGACAACATGACACACCCCGAATGGGCGACCCACCGGGTCGCCCTGATCCGCTTCCGCGTGAACGTCGGTGGAACTCACCACCAGTAGACACCACCGGCGGCCGTGCGTGGCAAGATGCAACTGTCAATTTGCAGCGCGTGTTGCGCCGGCGACGCGGGGAACGCGTTGAGTGAGCTACCCCCGCCGCGGCGACCCACGGGCGCGTTCAGCGCGGAGTCACCGTGATGCGGCGGACATTGTTGGCCGGACTGATCTCATCGATCGCGCCATCGGTGTTGAGTACCACCGTGAATGTACCGGGCGGCGGGCGGAATGCCAGATCAACCTCGGCGGCGCCACCGGGGGCGATCGTCAGCGTTGCCGTACTTTCGCCGAACAAGACGTCACCGATCTCATCGATGCCGGTGACACGGACCCGCTGACCGGTGAGGGCCACCGAGCCGTCATTGCCGATCACGAGCGACAGCCGTCCACCCGGCCCGATCGACGCGGCTTGGAGAACCAGGTCGGGAAGTGCGCTGGCACCGGCTGGCGGAGGGGTCGAGCCGGCGCCTCTCGCTGGCGACACGGGTACGCGGGTCGCCGTTGACGTGGGAATTGGCGTTGGCGTTGGCGTGCGGACCGGCGACGGGGCGGCTGACGTGGTCGGAGTCGCCGTCGCCGCGCCGCCGTTCGGGCGGGAGGCCGTGGGCGCGGGCGTGGTGGTCGCGCTGATGACCGGCTCGATCAGCGGCAGCAATTCGGGGTTGCCAGCAGTTTCGACGACGCCGGCCCCCACCCAACCGATGACGGACGGCAGTTCGACCCGCAGCCACGAGGCGTCGAGGTTGCGGCCCGTGGCCCGCGCCCGTGCCCCCGGCGCCAGCGTCTCGACCAACGGGTAGGTCAGACCCGGTCCGCCGCGGACATTGACCGCGCCGATCGCGCGTATGTCGATAGCGGCGATACGGCGGGGCGTGCTGGTGGCTGTCACCACCCGGGTCGGGAGGGACGTGGCGACCCGCGGGGTCGCGGTCGGCGGCGCCGTGACCTCGGGCAACGGCGTGGACTCGGCGGCGCCGGTACTGCTCGAGGTGGCTGCTCGGGTGCGCGGTCGTATGGCCCCATCATCGCGGAAGAACACAAGGGTGGTCGCCGCCGTTGCCGCCCCGACCAGCGCGGTGAGGATCAGCAATGCATACATCAGGGCACGGGGCACGAGGGTACTCCAGTCAGGGAGAACGGGTCGGACGGTGCTGTTAGGTTAGGGTTAAGTCAGGCGCTCCAATTCCTGACGGGTGAGTCCGGCCTGCTTCAAGATGGATGCAAGTGTACCGGCGGGTATCTGTGCGGCAGGATCCTTGATGATAACCGTCCACGACTTTCCCTGCCGTATTGGGCGAAGCTTGACATGACCGCGTCGCTGACTGACCCGTTCGAAACCAACGCGGCGAAGGGCCGCGATAATCTCGCGGCTCGAATCCGTCTTAGACATGAAGTCGATCGAGGCTTACCTCCGCGACCTCGCGAAGCTCGGGGCTAGGCTCATCCTCGAAATACAGGGCCAAGGCTTCTTCGATGGCAGCGCGCGCCTCGTCGCGTGAGTCGCCGAAGGAGGCAACCTCGACGTTGAGCGCCCGCGCGACCCACTGGTCACCCTCCCGGAAGATGACGATGTCGATCGTGTGCATCGAATTCTTGCTCCGAGCACGTACGTCAAGGAAGCTCGGCACGCGCGGTCGATGGCTGCCGAGGTGATGCGGCGAACTGTACGTGATCGCGCTGTGATTCCAGGCCGTGTGCCCCACCACCCCATTCTTGCACACCAGCGGGCCAGCGAAACGACGACCACCGGTCGGCGGCTCCCGGCACGGCTCATCTTAATCCGTCCGCCGTCCCAGGTATGCCGCGACAACGCGGTCGTCGCGAACCAGCTCGGCGCCGGGGCCGGACATGGTGATGCGGCCGGTCTCCATCACGAAGGCGTGGTCACTGATCGTGAGCGCCTTGCGGGCGTTTTGTTCCACCAGCAGGATCGTCTTGCCCTCGGCGTGGACCTCGGCCAGGATGCGGAAGATCTCGTTGACCACCAGCGGCGCGAGGCCCATCGACGGCTCGTCCAGCAGCAGCAGGCGTGGGCGCGCCATCAAAGCCCGCGCGATCGCGAGCATCTGCTGCTCGCCACCGGAGAGGCTGCCGGCC
>JBBQJF010000106.1:0-14490 GCA_038325665.1 Dehalococcoidia bacterium
ATAACCGTCAGCCGCGCTCAACGGCGCGCGAGATGACTGGCCCAGTCGGGGGCAACACTCCACCGGCGACGGCGTGGCACATCGATAGGAGTAGATCCACGCGACCGCGACTCCGCTGATTGGGTAGGCCATATACAAGCCCAGTGGCGTAGCGTTATCTTCCATGCATCGATCGGCGGGCCAGCGTGCGACGCGCGCCGTTTGCGGAGAGGGGCAGCCTACCAGCGCGGGGGAGGAGGCAAGGATGACCATTTCGCGGCGTGATTTCTTGCGGATTTCTGGCACGGCCGGAGCCGGCACGGCAGTCGGGGCATTGACGAGCCTCGGCGCCGACCTGCGGCCGAAGGTCGCGCTGGCGCAGCGGGCACGGATTACGTCTGCCAAGGCCTTCCCAAGTGTCTGCCCGTACTGCGCCGTCGGCTGTGGCACACTCGTGCACGTCTCCGATGGCAAGATCATCAATATCGAGGGCAACCCCGACAGCCCGGTCAACCGGGGCAATCTCTGCCCCAAGGGCGCGGCCAGCTTCCAACTCCACGTTAATCCCAACCGTCTGACCAAGGTGCTCCACCGCGCCCCTGGTGCTCGGGAATGGGAGGTGTGGGATCTGGACCGCGCGATGGACCGCGTCGCCGAGTTGGTGAGGAAGGACCGCGACGAGACGTTCGTCGAGCGGTTGCCCAACGGTAAGCTCGTCAATCACAGCCTCGGCATCTTCTCGCTCGGCGGCGCCACGATGGACAACGAGTGGAACCACATGCAGCAAAAGCTGCTGCGGGGGCTTGGTGTCATCGCGATCGAGAACCAGGCCCGCATCTGACACAGCTCCAGTGTCCCCGGTCTGGGGGTACGAATGGGGCGCGGCGCGGCGACCATGTACGCGGGCAGTCTCGCCGACGCGGACTGCATCGTGATCGAAGGCTCGAACATGGCGGAGTGTCATCCGGTGGCGTTCCGCTGGGTCATGCAGGCAAAGCTCAAGGGCGCGACGGTGATCCACGTCGATCCGCGGTTCACGCGCACCTCGGCGCTGGCCGACATCTACGCGCCGGTGCGGGCCGGCTCCGACATCGCCTTTCTGGGCGGCCTGATTCGCCATGTGATCGAGAACGACAAATTCTTCCGCGAGTACGTCGTCAACTACACCAACGCGGCGACGATTATCAACGACGATTTCCAGGACACCGAAGATCTTGAGGGTGTATTCTCCGGCCTGTCGCCCTACACCGGCGACCCCATCAACGGCTTTCGGGGGCAGTACAATCCCCAGACATGGCAGTACGCTAACACCGCGGTCGGTGATACCGGCCGCAGCGCGGGCACGGCGCAGTCGGGCGAACAAGGGGTGCAGTCCGGCCAGCCGGGAGCACAGAATCTCCCCACCCCGGTGGACGGTCCGCCGTATGACGCGCTGGTGCGGTCGCTCGTACCGCCGCCGCCGCAACGTGACGAGACGCTCCAAAATCCGCGCTGCGTGTTCCAGATCGTGCGGCGGCACTACAGCCGCTATACCCCGGAGATGGTCGAGCGCGTCACCGGCTGTCCGCGCGATGTGTTCCTGAAGGTCGCGGAGGCGATCACCGCGAACTCCGGACCCGACCGCACGACCTCGTTCGCCTACGCGGTTGGTTGGACGCAACACACCTACGGGCCGCAGATGATCGGCGCCTGCGCGTTGCTGCAACTGCTGCTCGGCAACATGGGCCGGCCCGGCGGCGGGATCATGGCCTTCCGCGGCCATGCCACCATCCAAGGATCGACCGATATTCCCACGCTGTACCACAGCATTCATGGTTACATGGCCGCTCCCACCGCTCTCAAGAATCACGAGACGCTCGTGGACTACATGAAGGCGGAATTGTTGCCGACCGCGTACTGGGCCAATCTGCCCAAATTCATGGTCAGCTATCTCAAATCGATGTACGGTGAGGCGGCAACACGCGACAACCAGTTCGGCTACGACTGGCACCCGAAGATCAGCGGCGACCATTCACACATGCCGATGATGATCAACATGGCCGAGGGCAAGGTGCGCGGCATGTTTGCCATGGGTCAGAACCCGGCGACCTCGATCAACGGCCGGCTTCAGCGCAAGGCGATGGCGAAGCTCGACTGGCTGGTGGTCAAGGACAACTTCGAGACGGAGACGGCCGCCTTCTGGTATGCCTCGCCCGAGGTTAAGAACGGTGAACTCACGGTCGGCGATATCAAGACCGAGGTGTTCCTGTTCCCATCGGCGCAGGTGGGCGAGATGGAGGGCAGCTTCACCAACACCCAGCGCTGGGTGCAGTGGCACGAAAAGGCGATCGATCCGCCGGGCGACTGCCGCTCGGACGTGTGGTTCACCCACCAGCTCTATCTGCGGCTGAAAAAGCTCTACGCCGGCAGTACGCTGCCACGCGATCAGGGCATGAAGAATCTCGTGTGGGACTTCGATTACGACCCTGGCCGGTATCCCGCCGAGACGCGCATCCAGGGTGAGCCGGACGTGCAGAAGGTGATCAAGGAGATCAGCGGCTACCGCTCCGATACAAAGGAGCCGGTCAACGGCTTCGGCGACCTGCGCGACGACGGCTCGACCACCTGCGCCTCGTGGATCTACTCCGGCATCTACCGGGGCGGTAAGAACCAATCGCAGAACCGCACCCCCGACCCGGAGGGTGGACCGGGCAGCAATCTCGGCTGGGCATTCTCGTGGCCCGATAACCGCCGCATCGTCTATAACCGCGCCTCGGCCCGCCCCGATGGGCAGCCCTGGTCGGAGCGCAAGAAGTGGATCTGGTGGGACGCGGGGCAGCGCCGGTGGGTGGGCAACGACGTGCCCGACTTCCCCGCGACCAAAGCGCCGGACACGCCGGCCAATCCGAACGGCGTCGGGCTTGACTATCACTCCGGGACCGACCCCTTCATCCTCAAGGCCGACGGCAAGGGCTGGCTGTTCGCCCCCACCGGCCTGGTTGACGGCCCGCTGCCCACTCACTACGAGCCGGCAGAGTCACCGGTGGTCAACCCGCTGTACCCGCGCCGGTCCACCAGCGCCGTGCTCAAGTATTGGGACCGTGCCGATAACCGGCTGGCCCCGGCCGGAGACTCAAAATACCCCTACGTGATGACTACCTACCGCCTGACCGAGCATCACCTCTCCGGTGTGATGAGCCGCTGGCTGCCGTGGCTGGCCGAGTTGCAGCCCGAGCTGTTCGTCGAGATCAGCCCCGAACTTGCCAAGGAGAAGGGGATCGAAAACCTCGGCTGGGCGAAAATCGCGACGCCGCGCGGCGAGATTCGCGCGAAGACGCTGGTGACACCGCGGATGCGCCCGATGCAGGTGGACGGCCGCACGGTGCATCACGTTGGTATGCCGTGGCACTGGGGCTATATGGGCCTGGTCACCGGCGACGTGGTTAACGACCTCACCCCGCTGGTCGGCGACCCGAACGTGTCGATCCACGAGGGCAAAGCGTTCGTCTGCAACATCGAAGCGGTAGCGGATGGCGGTTAGCGGTACGTGGAGACCATCTTCCAACACCCAACACATAACGCCAGACACCTTCTCAAAGGAGCGCCTCATGGCGGAGCCGATGGGATTCTTCACCGATACGACCCTTTGCATCGGCTGCAAGGCGTGTCAGGTGGCGTGCAAAGAGTGGAACGAGCTTCCGGCTATCAAAGGCGGGGTTAACGTGCTGTCCGGCCAGAGCTACGACAATACGCTCAAGCTCGACGGAGAGAACTGGCGGCATGTGCAGTTCATTGAGCAGTTCAGTGATGACCGCAAACAGGCGCGGTGGCTGATGATGAGCGACGTGTGCAAGCACTGCGTCCAGGCCGGCTGTCTTGAGGTGTGTCCGACCGGCGCGATCATCCGCACCGAGTTCGACACGGTCGTGATCCAGTCCGATGCGTGCAACGGCTGCCGCGACTGTATCGGCGCCTGCCCGTTCGGCGTGATCGACATCAACCCGGTCACGCACACCGCCCAGAAATGCACCCTCTGCTACGACCGGCTTCAGATCGGCATGCAGCCGGCATGCGCCCAGGCCTGCCCGACCTTCTCGATCCAGTTCGGCCCGGTCGCGGTTCTCACCGACCGCGCTCAGAAGCGGGTCGAGCAGCTTCACGGTCAGGGCGTCAACGACGCCTATCTCTACGGCACGCCGAACGATGGCTATACCGAGGAGATCGGCGGACTCAACGCCTTCTTCCTGCTCGTGGACAAGCCGGAGGTGTACGGCCTGCCCGACAAGCCGAAGATGCCCTCGCGCAACCTGCTGCCCAGTTCGGCCTTCTCGGTCGTGGGTGCGGCCGTGATTGGCATGCTCAGCCTGTTCGGATTTCGCCAGCGGCGAATCGACCGCGCCAAGGGTGACGCGCCGGGCGCGACTGATTGACAGCGACACGCGCTTTTCGGGAGGAGGCGGTTTATGCCGTCCGATACCTACTTTACCGTGGCGCCCGAATGGACGTGGTATATCGTGCTGTACTTCTTCTTCGGCGGCATCGCCGGCGGAAGCTACTTCCTGGCGGCGATGCTCGATGTGTTCGGCGACGAATCCGACCGACCGCTGTCGCGGATCGGCTATTACATTGCCTTTCCGGCGGTGTTGGTGTGCGGGCCGCTGCTGATCATCGACTTGAACCGGCCGGAGCGGTTCTGGCACATGTTAATCCAGTCGAATCGCATCCCGCTGCCGATGTTTAAGTATTGGTCGCCCATGTCGGTCGGCGCCTGGGGACTGACCGTGTTTGGCGCATTCGCGACGGTTTCATTCATCGGCGCGCTTGCCGAGGAGGGCAAGATTCGGTGGGGGCCGATCCAGTCACTCAACCGGGGTGTCCGACGCGGACGGTTGAGCGGCGTGTTTGGGCTGGTGGGCGCCGCGTTCGGCTTCTTCTTGGCGAGCTATACCGGCGTATTGCTGGCAGTCACCAACCGGCCGATTTGGGCCGACACCACCCTGCTCGGTCTGCTGTTCGTGACCTCGGCGGCCTCCACCGCATCGGCGCTGATGTTGCTTCTCGCGCACCGCCGGCGCGACGTGTCGCCCGACTCGATTCGGTGGCTCGACCGGCTCGATAACCGGGTGATGTTAGTCGAGTTGGTGGCGCTGGCGCTCGTGATCGTCTCGCTCGGTTCAGTCGCCCGCGAGTGGCTGAGCGCGTGGGGCGTATTGCTGGCGCTGGGTGTGGTCGTGACCGGCATTCTGCTGCCACTGGCGCTACACTGGCGGCCGCGGCTGCTCGGCGGGGCCAGCATCCCCGCGGCGGCGGTACTCGCGTTGATCGGTGGATTTATCTTGCGGGTTGTGGTGGTGATGTCCTCGGAAGGGGTATGACCGTATGGACTCCCGTTGTACCCGCCTCGCCGCCGCGGCAGTATTCGCCCTGGTGTTGACCACCGCGGCGTGCAGCCCCGAAGCCGGCCGCGGCCGCGGCGGCACGGGCGGCGATACCCGCAACCGGCCGGACGCACCGTCAGCGGTCGAGTTTCACGGCAAGACGAACTCAGCGCACGACGTGCCGCTCGTGGGGGAGGCCGTGAGGAAATGACAGCGCACGCGACCCGGCCTCTGGACGAGCTGGCCCGCGCCGATCCGGCGGTCGCGCCGCTGGCGATGCTGTACATCGAGGTAGCCCGCGCCGAGGATGACCCCGCCTGGGCGGCGGCCGTACCCGCGCTCACACCCGAGCGGCTGGCGGACGGCTTTCCGCTGCTGCACGGGCGGAGCATCGCTGTCGAGCGCGACCGCGTGCGCGCGTTGCTGGTGCGGCTGGCGAAAGCGGCGGCGTCCGTCTCTCCTGCTGCCAGCTCGATCCCCCGCGCGATGTCCGCCGGAGCGCTCGACCCGCTCGCGGTGGTCGTGGCGAGCATCACGCGGGATGATGTGACGATTGAAGGCCTCGCCGGTGCGTGCGGTATTGATGAGGAGCTGCTCGCAACACTCGGCAATCTGGCGGCGACGCCGCTCCTGCGTGCCTGTGGCCGGGCCGCCGTTAGCCACATCGCGGCCGGCGGCTGGGATAGTGGCTACTGTCCGGTCTGTGCAGCGTGGCCGTTGGTGTGCGAGTTGCGCGGCCTTGACCGCGAGCGCTGGTTACGCTGCGGGCGGTGCGGCGCGGGCTGGGCACGCGCCGGCGCCGGCTGCGCCTTCTGTGGGAACGCCGACTTCCGCGCGCTCGGTTATCTCGCGCCGGAGGCCGAGCCGGACGCGCGCCGCGCGGCGACCTGCGACGCCTGCCACGGCTACCTCAAGACGATGAGCACGCATGGTCCGCTCTCGCCGCTCGCGGTCATCGTTGCCGATCTCTCATCCGTGGAACTGGACATGGCGGCTCTTAACGCGGGTTATGGCCGTCCGGATGTGCCCGCGTTTCCGTTGTTGGTTCGAGTCGAGCCGCTGGCCGGGGTGGAAGCGGGCACGTCCAACCGTCGGTTCAAAATGTGGGGTCGCCAGCGATGAGTGGACAGATCACCGCCTTGCGACCGGGCGAGTTTAGCTGCCTCGCCCTGCGCGCGATGGCCGGCTCGGAGGGACGTCGCAAGCGGCGTAAGCGCGACACCACGCCGGACACGATTGGCTTGGACCTGAAGCGTGACCTGTTGGAGCGCGCGGCCGTTGATGATCCCGACCCCGACGCATTCGAGGCGTGGCTGCTGGAGCGGGCGCTCGCGTCTCCCGTGAGTGGGCCGGTGCGCGCGATGTGCGCGGAGATCCTGGGCGAGTACCGCCTCGCCGCCCACGACCCTCACTTCGCCCGCTGGCTGCTCGACGGCTCGCCCAGCGCCGACGCCGAGCAGGAGTGATGCGGGCCAGAATGATGCCGCGGCAGGCGTCGTCGTCCGCGTTCAGTCGTCAACCCCGCGTGGTCGGGGCGGAACCTGTCAACATCTGTGAGACACGCAGGGAGCGCAATTAGTGAGTCACCTCGTCGCTCGTGGCTGGCACCGGCTTGTTGATCCAGGCCGGCGCGGGCAGCGGGGGTGGCACCGGCGCCTGGCGGACGAACCGCTCCGGATGCACCGCGTACGCGGTGCTCAGCACCACGGCGCGCGCCGCATGCACTGCCGCTGCCTGGCCGGCGTGCATCGTCGCCGGCGTGCACAAGCCGATACCGGTGTGTCGGTGCTCCGTGTTGTACCAGTAGAAGAATTCCTGGCCGAACGCCCGTGCTTCCTCGATCGTCAGGAACCGCTCGGGAAACTCCGGTCGGTACTTCATGGTCCCTAGCTGGCTCTCCGAGTACGGGTTGTCATTGGACACATGCGGTCGGCTGTGGCTCGTGGTGATGCCCAAGTCGGACAGCAGCATCGCCACGGGTTTGGATCGCATCGACGAGCCGCGGTCGGCATGAATGGTCAGTTGCCCCAGCGTGATGGCCTGCTTGGCCGCGCTGTCGGCAATCAGCCGGCGGGCCAACTCAGCGCTCTCCCGGTGCGCGACCATCCAGCCCACGACGTAGCGGCTGTCGATGTCGAGGACCACATACAGGTAGAAGTACGTCCACTTCGCTGGTCCCCGCAGCTTGGTGATGTCCCAGCTCCACACCTCGTTCGGCCGCTCCGCCAACAGCTCCGGCCGGCTATACATCGGATGCCGCGCCAGATCGCGCCGCTCCCGCACTTCATCAGCGGCGCCAAGCAGCCGGTACATCGTGCGCTCCGACCACAGGTACGTGCCCTCGTCGAGCAACGTGGCATAGACTTGGGCCGGCGCGGCATCGCGGAACCGCTCGCTGTGCAACGTCTCCCGCACCACTTGCCGTTCCTCCTGCGTCAGCGCGCGTGGCGGGGGCGTGCGCACCGTGGCCGGCCGCGGCGCCGGCTCCTGCCCGTGCCGGTAGAAACGCGCGCGGCTGACGCCCAGCGCCGCGCACGCCCCCGCCACACCGATGGTGGGGACCAGCGTGGTGACCGCCTCCTGCCTTACTTTGGCAACTCGTCGCGCGGCAACGTGATGCCCAGGAGCGTCGAGACTTTTTTTTGGATCGCGATGATGGTTTCCGCCACCTCCAACCGGTGGGTCAACCGCGTGTTCTCCTGGCGCAGCCGCGCCACCTCACTGGCCTTACGGTCGACCGGCTTGCGACCCCGTCGCTGCCCCAGCGCGGCGAGGGCACCGGCATCCCGCTGGCGTCGCCAGGTGACCAGATGGGAGGAATACAACCCCTCGCGCCGCAAGAGCGCGCCGAGTTGGCCGGGGACGGTACAGCCGTCCGCCTCCTGGAGCATCCGCAGCTTGTAGGCGGCGGTAAACCGCCGGCGCGTAGGCCGTTCCCGCACCTCCGGGTCGGGAAGCGTCGGCACGGGAGCGGGGCGGGCCGATAGGGAGGAAGGGGATGCCGTGGCGGTGGTCATGCAGCGACTCCTCGCTCCGCCCTCGTCACTAATTCCTGTGTCGGGATTGTCTCACACCATCTTGGCAGAGAGGGGGGCGTGTGTTTCCGTCTGGGTATGGGACACCTGCTTCAGTGCAGCCGCATGGGTTCCACGACGCTCGCTCCCTGGTTGCCACGAGTTGAACATCCGGACTTCGTTGACACCGACCCCGCTGGTTGATAGGTTTTGGCTACCGGGAAGATGGCTTGTTGAGCGAAACGCCGCTCCGCGCGTCAGAGCGGCATGAGGCATGAGCGGAGCGGCCATGTCTCGCCATCGAGCGTGAGGTTGCTCGTGCGTGTGCTGGTCCGTCTCCATGGCGAACTGACCCGCTACCTCGCGGATGGCAGCGACCGCGCTGAGCTTGAACTCGCGGAGGGCAGCACCGTCAGCGCCGCCCTCGAACAGCTCGGCCTGCCGTCACACGAGTACTGGCTGCACGCCATCAACGGCGCTGTGGCTCCGGTGAGCACGCGGCTCCACGCGGGCGATACCCTGGAATGCGTGGCCCCTATGAGCGGGGGATAGCAGTGCGTAGCTACTAGGCCGCGGGCAATCGGGCGAGGGTTGGTCTCGACCCGCGGTCACACGTCCGCTGCTGAGAGGCGACGAAGGAGCCGGCAATGCCGTTTGGATTTAACAACCGCGTCCTGCATGTGAACTTGACCGAGGGCACGACCGAGGTCGAGGAACCGGGAGAGGAATTCTTCCGCACGTACCTCGGCGGGCGGGCGCTGATCGCGCACTACCTGCTGAAGTTGGTGCCGCGCAACGCTGACCCGCTCGGGCCGGACAATGCGCTGGTGTTCGCCCCCGGCATCGTCACGGCCGCGCCGTTCTCGGGGCAGGGGCGCAACGGCATCGGCGCCAAGTCGCCGCTCAGCGGCGGGTTCGGCAACGCCGAGGTCGGCGGCTTTTGGGGTGCTGAATGCAAGCGCGCCGGCTTCGATGCGATCGTGGTGCGCGGTAAGGCCGAGACGCCCGTCTACCTGTACATCAACGAGGGGCAGGCGGAACTGCGCGACGCCTCGCATCTGTGGGGCCAGGAAGTGCTGGAGACAGAGGAGGCGCTGCGCGAGGAGCTTGGCAAAGGCATCCGCACGGCGATGATCGGCCCGGCCGGCGAGAATCTCGTCCGCTACGCCGCCATCATCAATGACGTGTCGCACTTCGCCGGCCGTACTGGACTCGGCGCCGTGATGGGTTCGAAGAACCTGAAGGCGATCGCCGCCCGCGGCAAGGGCGCGATGAAGATGCACGATCCGAAGAAGGTCAAGTCGCTGGCGACGTGGCAGACCTCGAACCTCCAGCTCACCCAGAGCTACCACCAGCACGGCACCGCCGGCGGCCTGCGCGGGCTGCATCTGGCCGGCGGCCTGCCCACGTTCAACTTCCAGGAAGGACAGTTCGACGGCAACGAGCAGATCTCCGGCCAGACAATGACCGACACGATCCTCGTTGCGCGCGACACCTGCTTCGCCTGTGCGGTGCGCTGCAAGCGCGTCGTCGAGGTGGACACCCCCGAGATTCACGTCGATCGTCGCTACGGCGGTCCCGAATACGAGACGCTGGCGGCGATGGGTTCCAACTGTGGTGTAGACGACCTGAACGTGCTCGCTAAGGCATCGGAGCGGATGGCCGCGCTCGGCATGGACACGATCTCGACCGGTATGTCGATCTCGTTCGCGATGGAGGCCTACGAGAAGGGCATGTTGACCAAGGAAGACACCGGCGGCGTCGAGATGAAGTTCGGTGACAAGCAACTCGTGTTGCGGATGGTCGAGGATATCGCGCACCGCCGGGGCTTCGGCGACGACCTCGCTGAAGGCTCGCAGCGCCTCTCGGCCAAGCTTGGCCGCGGCACCGAGGACTTCCTGATGACGGTCAAGGGTCAGGAGTTGCCGATGCACGAGCCGCGCATCAAGCATGGGCTGGGCGTCGGCTACGTCGTCTCGCCCACTGGCGCCGACCACATGCACAACATGCACGACACGGCCTTCATCAATGACGGCCCGCCGCTGGAACGCCTGCGCGAGTTCGACCCCGATCTCGTGCCAACGCCGGCCCACGGCCTCCCTGATGAGAAGATGCGGATCTTCTACCTACAGTCCACCTTCCGCCACTTCTTCGATAGCGTCGGTATGTGCCACTTCCTGCCATACTCGCCCGTGCAACTGGCCGACGTGATCGCCGGGATCACCGGCTGGGAGACAACGGTCGAGGATGTGCTGACGTGGGGTGAGCGCGGCGCCACGCTGGCGCGCGTGTTCAACACGCGCGAGGGCTTCACCGCCAGCGACGACGCGCTGCCCAAGCGCTTCTTCAAAGAGTTCCGCAACGACGCCTCGTCCACCGGCAAGCCGCTCGACGTGGACGAGTTCCGCAACGCTGTCCTCGGCTACTACCACACCATGGGCTGGGACACCGACGGCATCCCCACCGCCGAGCGCCTCGAGAAGCTCGGCGTCGGCTGGGCGAGGGAGGCCGTGACGGCAGGGTAAACCGGCGTACCCGCGCGTTCATCGTGGGGGCGACCCGCCGGGTCGCCCCTATTCTTTACCCACCGGGTCACCGCTACGCGTGGCTCTACCATGGCACCCGTGTTCGTCGTCTTGACCGTGTATCGTGCCTGGAACATTGCGCGTTACACTGAGAGAACCCCGTTCGTCGTGATCGTGGACGGCCGTTCGAACTCCGCGAGGATCATGCCCGTGACCACGGAAGACCCCGTCCCCTCTGACCGCGTGGATGTCGTCCAGCGCGTGCCCAGCGCGAGCGAGGCGGCGTCAGTCTATGAGCAGGTGGGCGGCGATGCGACCTTCCGCCGGCTGGTGGACGCCTTCTATGCCCGCGTCGAGACTGACCTGGTGCTACGCCCGTTGTTCCCGCCGGATCTCGGGCCGGGTAAGGAGCACCAGTTCCTCTTCCTCACCCAATTCTTCGGCGGCCCCGCCCGCTATCAGGAGCAGCGCGGCCATCCCCGGCTGCGCGCCCGTCATCTTCCCTTCGCGATCGGCCGCCGCGAGGCAGACGCCTGGCTGCACAACATGCTCGCTGCCATCGACGAGGTTGGCATCCCTGAGCCTGCCCGCGCCCGTTTGCGGGGCTATTTCGCGTACACGGCAGACTTCCTGCGAAACCAGGAGTGACGCGCCATTCTCCTATGAGGGCAACTCGCTTCTATATGCTATATGCAGTAATGTGCTGTTGTATCCCAGGGTAGGCTGGCTGCACCTCGCTCTACTGGACAGCCGTTCCGACCGACCGTGCAGCAGCCGGCCGAATGAGCGACGCATCAATGCCGCGGCGTTGTCCCGCGGATGAAACGAGGACCACTCCGATGGATGACCAACTACAGACCCAGATGGGCGAGGCGACCCGCCTCACCGTGGCGGGCCGCCTCGCCGAGGCGACTGCCTTGATTCAACAAGCACTGGGGGGCGCCGTGGCGATGCCGGGCGCCGCGCACCCACCCCGCGCCACTGCCCGTACAGCGGGGGCAGAACCGATGACGGCCAGCGCCCACCTCCTCGCCGCCGCCCCACGTGTGCCCGAGCGGGCGCCCACGACCCACACCACCCGGACGCCTGCCGATCCTCCCGCGGCAGGCGTTCTCCCACGCTCCCCCTTTGCCACCGGTCGGTTTCCCCAACCCGTGATGCCGGCCGGCCTTGGTGGGCTTGGTCAGCGGCGGCCGGCCGCGCCGGCGCCGGGGGCCGGCGGCGGACAGTTCATCGAGGGGTCGTTCACCCATCCGGCCGGCGCCCGCGCCTACAAGCTGTATATCCCACACGGGCTGCCCAGACAGGCCGTCCCGCTGGTGGTGATGCTCCACGGCTGTACCCAGACCCCCGACGACTTCGCCGCGGGCACACGTATGAATGACCTGGCCGAGACCGATCCCATGCTCGTTGTCTATCCCGCGCAATCGGTAGAGGCCAATCCCACCCGGTGCTGGAACTGGTTTGCCGCTGAACATCAGGTGCGCGGCCAGGGTGAACCGGCAATTCTCGCGGGTCTGACCCATCATCTGCTCGCGACCTACAACGTCGATGCGAGTCGCGTGTACGTCGCCGGGCTGTCCGCGGGCGGCGCGATGGCGGTCGTGCTGGGGGCGGCGTATCCCGATCTGTATGCCGCGGTGGGTGTGCACTCCGGCTTGGCGTACGGGGCGGCCGGCGATCTGATGTCGGCGCTGACGGCACTCCAGCGCGGTGGTCCCGGTGCTGCCGGGGCGTCCCTGCACGCGGTGGCCGCGGCGGGTGTGCATCAGCGGGTGGCGCCGCTGGTGGTTTTCCACGGTGACCAGGATGCGACGGTGAGTCCGCGTAACGCCGGCCAGATGCTGACGCAATGGGCCGCTGCCCACGCGGCCAGAGGCGGCCCGACCGTAAGTGAAGGACGTGTGCCGGGGGGGCACGCATACACCCGGTCCGTGTATCACGACGACACGGGGCAGGCGGTCCTGGAATACTGGCGGGTGCACGGACTCGGCCACGCCTGGTCCGGCGGAAGCGCGCGGGGCGCCTACACTGATCCCCAGGGGCCGGATGCTTCGGCGGAGATGCGTCGCTTCTTCCAGGAACACCCCCGCGGTTAAGGCAATCACGCGCCTCCACGCCGAGGGCATGGCGATGCGCGGGAGCGGCACACAATCAGCGGTGGGCCACCGCGCCGATGGTTACACGTGGAGGGTGGCGCGCGGAACCGCGTGCCGGCCAGGATGAAGGCGGGTGAGCCGTCGTCGCGCCGCTGCACACGCGGGTCGGTTGCTGGAGCGGACGTGCGCGGGTGCTGCCAGAGCTGGTGCGCCTGCCAGTTCTCAGTCGCGGCGCACGGAAACAGACCTTGCAGCCCCGTGAGACGTCCCCACATGCTGACGGACGGGTGTCCAGAAGCGCTCTTCTCGGGCCATGGACCCACGATGGCGGGCGTGGTGCACTCACGCCCGCCATCGCCGGAGAGAGCGGGGGCGCCAGCCTGGCCCGCGCTGACGGCCGGCGACACCCGATGCAGGTGACTGGCGGAAGGTGGGGTTAGTTCTCGTCGTCCTCTCGCCCGCCCCGGTCGGCCGAAAGGATTTGACCGCGGATCTCCCCGCCCTGGAACCGCGCGTTATGCACATTAGTGTATGTCGTCCCGGCGCGCATGGCCCGCACGAGCTTGGAGAAGTCGCCCGCGTTGACTCCCTGCCCGGCGGGTCCGACCACATCGGCCGGGGTAATCGTGCCGGTGACGGTTCCCGTCACGGGACAAGCCGGCTTCGTGCTTCCTCCGCACAAGAAGGCGCTCACGCCCCCGGCCACGTTGCGCTGGCCGATGTGGATGTGCGCGGCGGCAGGGGCGCCCCCTTCGAGGTCGCTGAAAGTCAGTTCAAACTGAAGCGTGGTGGCGTTGGTCAATTGAACCCGGAAGGAGCCATGTCCCGACGTGACGACGGCGGGGGTTTCCTGGAAGCCGCTCAGCCGCGCCCGAAAGCTGGTGTCGTCCCGGCCCTGGGCGAGCGGGGAATAGACCAGGGCGCCGAGGATGGCTAACCCGCTCACCACTCCCATCGCGATGATGCGCGCCTTCATGACGGCCTCCTTCTGCTACAGACCCAGGTCGGGGCGGTCGCGCCGTCCCGGCCATCGCACGCGCCTCCCGTCTCAGCCATCCGAGGCGAGGATGCCTCCACTGACTCCGCTCTGCCTACGCTGCCGCGACCACCGCAGATTCCTACCTGACTCTGCAATGTATTTCCCATACCCGACACGGGATTGGGGCCACCACGGCGCGGGCGTCGTGAATGCGCCTCATACTCGGCGGGCGCGACCCGCGGGCGAGTCGTGGGTCGTCGGGCGTGGGCGCCCCGTACGATCGTGTACCGCGATCCGCGGCGCCGTACCCGCGCACCAACCGACTGAGAAACGCCATGGAACACCCGCCGGAAGCCCTGTCTTTCCATCCCGCGTCCATGATGTGGTATTGTGCGCGCGGGGCACGCGGGTTGGCAGATTTTCGCCACTGCCGGCGCCGCCTGCCTACTCCCCCGCCGGAGGGCCTGCCATGGCCGAGGCACAATCAGTCGTCACGGACGAGATGCGCGCGCAGATCGGGGTGGAGTCAGAGCCGTG
>JBBQJF010000107.1:0-14430 GCA_038325665.1 Dehalococcoidia bacterium
GCTACGGCCGGAGCATGCAGTGACCAACCTCGCGAAGAACACCATCACGTACAGTCCCTGGGACGGCGTCATCAATATCGTCGTGGACGGAATCTCTTTGCCCTCGCCCACCGCACCACCACCTATCGCCGCGGCCGGGTCGAGGCGTCTGCTGCATCGCTGGTCGCGTGGTGGGACGCGGGCCGGTTGGAGCGGGTTGTGGCTACCCGTCTCTCAAACGCCCTCAAGCACAGTCCCGAGCGTGCCGATGCGCTGACGCGCTTCAACGTGGTAGATCTCGACAACCGGAACGCACCCCGGACCGACATGACCTGAAGCGATGACGTCCTCGGCGTTCCAGCGGATTATCTGCAGCGCATCAAGGCGTGGTTCCGCCCCGGACAGGACGTCACCGGGCGTGTCAAGGGCGCCTGGTCCGGCCGGCCGAAACCGAACAGACGGGAAAGCGACATGGCGGACCTATCGGGGGGACGAGCGACGAGGGTAGCGGGTCGACCGCCACGGACCGGCTCCGATGCTGATCTGCCGGCGGCAATACTACCGGGGAGTAAGGCGTGGGCAAGCGTGGCGACGCCGTCCTCATGGTCGATGACGACTGTCGCACTCAACTGACCCTGACATCGATTATGGAAACCGCCGGCGATGGGAGCGTGGTCACGCACGACGGCGCCGATGCGCGTAGCAGCGCCGTCCGAGGTGCAGCCGCACCCAATCAAGCTCAACCTGTTGCCGCCGCATCTGGGCGGTTCCGCCCGCGCCGGCAGGCGCCGGCTCCGCGACCTCCGCCGAAACCTGGCGCTCATCCAGCTCACGCCGCCGCCCGGACGCCGTACGACGCGGAGGAAATCGACCCCCGGGCTGGCCTGGAAACGCCCGACCCGCCGGCGGGGCTGATCGAGCGCGTGGATAGCCTCCTATATGCCGGTCGCGGCAACGCGGCCACGACGAACAATCCGACCGCGGCGCGGTGACGCCGCTTAAGGAGCATCGTGATGATTCAGTCGTCATCCCGTGGGATGGATGGTATTCCACCAGCAGTCGACATCTTCACGGGCGGCGGTGGCATGGGCGCTCTCATGCGGGCGCACGATTGGTCGCCGACCCCCGTTGGGTCGGTGGAGACGTGGCCGCAGAGCCTGCGCACCGCGCTGAGTATCCTGCTCGCCTCCGGCTACCCCATGTACATCGCCTGGGGCAGAGAGTTCGTCCAGTTCTATAATGATGCCTACCGCCCGATCCTCGGCGCTACCAAGCACCCTGCCGCACTCGGGCAGGGCACGCGCGAGTGCTTTGCCGAGATCTGGGACATCATCGGACCAATGTTCGAGCGGGTGATGTCCACCGGCGAACAAACATCACGCCGCGATCAACTGTTGCCGCTCGACCGTTACGGATATGTAGAGGAATGCTACTTCGACTTCTCGTACAGCCCGATCCGCGACGAAAGCGGTGGCGTCGGCGGCGTATTCGTCACATGCATGGAGACGACCGGCCGGGTGCTGGGCGAGCGGCGCCTGCGCACGTTGCGTGACCTTGGTGCGCGGGCGGCCACAGCCAAGCACGATGAGGATGCCTGTCGCGCCGCGGCCGACATCTTGGCCGCCAACCCGGCGGACATACCCTTTGTCCTGCTCTACCTGCTCGACGCCGCCCGAGGGCAGGCGCGGCTGGTCGCAACGGCGGGCATCTCGCGCGGCGGGCCGGCAGCCGCGGAGGTCGTCGATCTCGCTTCGGCCTCCTCGGACGGGTGGCCGCTGGCAGAGGCGATGGAGCCGGGCCGAGCGGTCATAGTGGACAACCTCACGGTCCGCATCGGCGCGCTCCCGGGCGGACCGTGGCCGGAGGCCCCTCACGCCGCCCTGATCCTCCCCGTGGCCTCGCCGGGGCAGGAGCGCCCCACCGGGATGCTTGTCGCCGGCATCAGCCCGCGACGCGACCTCGACGACGACTACCGGGGATTCCTCGAGCTGGTAGCCGGGCAGGTCGCGACCGCGGTGACCAATGCCCGTGCCTACGAGGAAGAGCGGCGACGCGCCGAGGCGCTCGCCGAACTGGACCGGGCCAAGACCGCATTCTTCAGCAACGTCTCGCACGAGTTCCGTACGCCGCTTACGTTGTTGCTCGCTCCGCTGGAGGATGCACTCACCAGCGAAGCCGTGCCCGCGGATGAGCGCCTGGGTCTGGCCGTTGCCCACCGCAATGCGCTGCGGCTATTCAAGCTGGTGAACACCCTGCTCGACTTTGCGCGGATCGAGGCCGGGCGAATCGACGCGGTGTACGAACCCACCGACCTAGCAACACTCACCGCCGATCTCGCCAGCACGTTCCGCTCGGCGGTCGAGCGGGCCGGGCTGCGGCTGCTCGTCGATTGCCCGCCGTTGCCGGACCCGGTGCATGTCGACCGCGACATGTGGGAGAAGATCGTCCTGAACCTAGTTTCCAATGCGTTTAAGCACACGTTCAACGGAGAGATAGCGGTCCGCCTACGCCAAGTCGCCACCCACATCGAGCTGGCTGTCCACGATACGGGAGTCGGCATTCCGGAAGACGAATTGTCCCGGCTCTTCGATCGGTTCTACCGCGTGCGGGGCGCTCGTGCCCGCAGCCAAGAGGGATCAGGCATCGGCCTCGCGCTGGTACAAGAACTAGTCAAGCTCCATGGCGGCCTGATTGAGGTAGAGAGCGCGGTAAACCAGGGGACGACGTTCACCGTGCGCATTCCAACCGGGACCGCGCACCTCGTGCCCGACCGAATCGGCGCCTCGCGGACGCTTGCGCCAACTGCCACCGGCTCGGCCTCGTACGTTGACGAAGCGCTGCGCTGGCTCCCGGGGGAGGCGGATGCAGTCACCATTCCGTCCGAATCGCGCCTGAACGGTATGATCGATCGGCTGCCGTTCGCTCCCGATTTCGATGGGCTTGGCATCGAGGATGCGCGCATCCTGCTGGCCGACGATAACGCCGATATGCGCGCGTACCTGGCCCGCCTGCTCGGCCGGCGCTGGACGGTGGAGACGGTGGCCGACGGAGCGGCGGCGCTGGAGGCCGCACGGGCGAGGCGGCCGGATCTGGTCCTGACCGACGTGATGATGCCGGGCCTCGACGGCTTCGCTTTGCTGCGGGCGTTGCGCGCGGATCGTGACACCCGGCAAATCCCGGTGATCCTGCTGTCGGCGCGGGCGGGCGAGGAAGCGCGGGTCGAGGGGCTAGAGGCGGGTGCGGACGACTATCTGGTAAAGCCCTTCTCCGCGCGCGAACTTGAGGCGCGGGTCGGGGCTCACCTGGCGCTGGCCCGGTTGCGCGCGGAGGTGGAGGTGGAGCGCAACCGCCTGCGCGAGTTATTCCAGCAGGCCCCCGTCTTGATGGCCGTCCTGGAGGGGCGGGAGCACGTCTTCACCTTCGCCAATCCGCTGTTTCTCCAGACTATCGGTCGGCGTGAGATCCTCGGCCTGCCCATTCGCCAGGCGCTTCCCGAGATTGCGAGCCAGATCTATGTGCAATTATTGGATCGGGTATTTGCCACCGGCGAGCTGTACCTGGGCACGGAGGCGCGTGTGCTGCTGGACCGGCGCGGCACAGGCGAGCTCGAAGACGCCTTCTTCGATTTTGTGTACCAACCCCTCCGCGCGGCGGACGGCGAGGTGACCGGCATTCTGATGTGCGGGGTAGAAGTCACCGAGCAGGTGCGTGTACGACAAGAGGTCCAACGCCAGCATCAACTGATCGAAACCATCGCGAACAATGCCACACTCGCCCTCATCCTCTTAGACGACCGCCAGCACTGCACCTTTATGAATCCGGCCGCCGAGCGCATGACCGGCTTCACGCTGGCCGAGGTGCAGCGGCGTCCGTTGCACGACCTGGTGCATCACACCCGCCCTGACGGCTCGCCATACCCGCACTCCGAGTGCCCCATCACTCGTGCCCTGCCGCAACGGAGCCGGATGCAAGGGGAGGAGGTGTTCGTTCATAAGGATGGGAGGTTCTTCCCCGTCGCCTTCACCGCTAGCCCGGTGATCGAGGATGGGGCGCCGCTGGGAACCGTGATTGAAGTGCAGGACATCACGGCGCGCAAGGCCGCCGAGCATGAACGAGAAGCACTCTTGGCCGGCGAGCGGAGCGCGCGAGCGGCAGCGGAGGACGCACTTCGGTTACGCGACGTGTGGTTGCCGGTATCTCACACGACCTCAAGACGCCACTGGCGACGATCAAGGGCACCGCCCAGCTTATTGCCCGGCGCCTGGGACAGCCGGACGGTGTGGATGCCGTCCGGCTGATCGACGGCGTTCGTCGCATCGATACCACGGCATCAAACATGGCCATCATGCTGAATGAACTGGTCGACCTCGCACGGCTACAGGCCGATCAGGCACTGGAACTTCGCCGGGAGCCGACCGACCTGGTCACGTTGGTGCAGCAATGTGTCGAGGACCAACGTCTGGTCGCCCCGACCCGGGATATCCGGTTCGAGATACGCCCGCCGGCTCTGGTGGGTGAATGGGATCCGGCGCGTCTCAGTCGCGTGGTTGCCAACCTGCTTGGGAACGCGGTCAAGTACAGCCCGGAGAGTGGCGCTATTCAGGTGGAACTGGCACGTGAAGGACCAGCCGCGGACCGGGAGGCTTGTGCGGTTCTGATCGTTCGGGACCACGGTATAGGTATCCCAGCCGCGGAACTGCCGCACATCTTTGACCGATTTTGGCGCGGGACGAAGGTGGCCGATCAGATCGCGGGGACCGGACTGGGACTGGCGATCGTTCAGCGCATTGTCGAGCAGCACGACGGCGCGATCACTGTCGAGAGTCGTGAAGGGCACGGCAGTACCTTCGAGGTCCGGCTGCCGCTCACGCCACCTCGGAGCGCCGTACTGGATGAATTCAGGCGGCGTGTTACCTGATAGTGCCACGACCGGGGGAAACGATGCAGATCCTTGTGACCGGGGCGACCGGGTATATCGGCCGCCAGTTAGTGCCGCGGCTTCTCGCCGCGGGCCATCAAGTATCCGCGCTGGTGCGCGACTCGCACCGGGGCGCGGCGGTCCTGCCGCCGGGTGTCCGGGTCGTTGAGGGCGATGTCCTCCAACCGGAAACCCTTACCCCCGCGCTGGATGGGATCGAGGTGGCGTACTACCTCGTGCACTCGATGGGCGGCGATGAGTTCTCATTCGAGGAGCGCGACCGGCGGGCGGCACGAACGTTCGGGGAGGCCGCGAGCGCCGCCGGGCTGAAGCGCATCATCTACCTGGGTGGGCTCGGCGATGAGCGGACCCGCCTCAGCGCCCATCTTCGCAGCCGTCAGGAGGTCGGCGCCATCCTGTCGACGTCCGGGGTCCCGGTTACCGAGTTCCGTGCGGCGATCATCATCGGCGCCGGGAGTGCCTCGTTCGAGATGCTCCGTGAGCTTACCGAGCGGCTGCCGGTGATGGTCTGCCCGCGCTGGGTGGTCAGTCCAATTCAGCCGATCGCGGTCGGGGACGTGCTCACCTACCTGACCGGCTGCCTGGACGTGCCTGCTACGACGGGCCAAGTGCTCGAAATCGGCGGACCTGAGGTCATGACCTATCAGCAGATGATGCAGCGATTTGCGCACCTGTGCGGGCTCCGGCGGCTCATCATCCGCGTCCCGGTGCTCACACCACGGCTGTCATCCTATTGGGTGGACATCGTCACTACAGTTCCGGCGACCGTGGCCCGGCCGTTGATCGAGGGGCTGCGCTCGGCCGTCGTGGTACACGATTTCACCGCTCACCGGTTGCTGCCGGTCCGGCTCACACCATTCGACGATGCCGTGCGTGCAGCGCTGAGCGAGCGCCGTCCCGGCCGCCACGAGTTGCCCCTCGTCTGGTTGCGCCGCCTCCCGGAACGCCTGTTTCGCATCGTCCGGGACCGCCTCTGGTCCCCCATCCTCTTCGACCGCGGTGTGCAGCGAATCTCCGCGTCGCCTGAAGTGGTTTACGCCGAGTTGACCGGCATCGGCGGCCCAAATGGATGGTATTTCCTGGATCGGGCCTGGCGGCTGCGCGGCGCGCTGGATCGCCGCTTCGGCGGCCCCGGACTCGACCGGCTCACGCCGCTCCCGGTGGATATCCACCCGGGTGACCGCCGCGACTTCTGGCAGGTGCTTGAGGCGGAACCGAACCGGCGGGTACGATTGCGCGCGCTGATGCGCCTGCCCGGCGAGGCAGAATTGGAGTGGGTCGTAACGCCGGGCGAGACGGGAGGCAGCGTGCTGTACCAAACGGCACGCTTTAGGCCGGCCGGACTGCTCGGCCGGGTGTACTGGTACGGCCTCTTGCCCGTGCATCTCATCATCTTTCGCGGTCTCAGGCGCGCCATCGCCGCGCGTGCCGCCCACCGTGCCCGGGCTGGGGGCGCCGTGTCGGTGGAGTGACCTGCCCCGGCCGTCGGGTAGGCGCTGCCACTCGCGCGTCGCGCATGTGGTGCGGTGCATCTCGCGAACCGGCCACGCTTCCAGACGCGCCATCGCCTCGCGTTGAGCCGCCCCACCTGCCGATCATCGCGAGCACCGGACAGCCGGTGTCGTGATCATTGACACCGCGCGAGCGGGAGGGCGATTCTGAATGCAGGGCAAGGCGGGCAACACCCAGAGGCGCCGTCGAGCGCGGTGAACACGGCGCTCGGCTCCACCGCGATGCTGCTCGTGGAGTATCAGGCTGCCGACCAACGGATTCGCGCGCTCCAGGCGCTGTCGGGCGTGGTTTCAGGAGCCCATGTGCCTGTCCTGCACGACGCCATCGTGGTGACGGACGACCTGCCGGTTCTCCGACCGTTAACAGAGAGTTCACACCCAAAGGAAAGAAGAAGCGCAATTCCCGCACCGCGGGACCGTGCTCCCGCCCTCCGTCCGGCTGATCCCCGAGATGAAGCCTGATCACGACCACGCATGGCCGCCGCGTGAGGAGGTGCGGACTGTGCTGGCAAATCTCCTTGGCGGCGTTGGCCAACGCCGCCATGCACTACGAGCGGGGTCGCATTCCTCGCGGCGGTAACCGCCCTCAACGAGCGGATACCGACGGCCGGGAATCGGGTGACACTTCGAACACGCGGGCGGATGCTCCCGCAAGTCCCATTTCGGCATGACGGAGCGGTAGTCAGGTCATCAACTCGCGAGCTTGTGCCGGTGACGGTAATTGCCGCCGTCCGGCACGGAATGCTCGCCATGGCTACCGGCGAGCGAGTTCTACGTAAAGGACGAAAGCCCAATGACGACTCCAGACCAGCCACGGCATCACCCGTCAGGCGAAACCACCGGCAGCCCCGAGCGCCCACCCCAGCAGGTTACCGCGCCACTACTGGGGTTCAACCTCATCGACGAGCTAAATGCTCTCCATCAGGAACGAAGCTGGCTCCAGGGCGACCGCGACAGCAAGACGCTCGTTAAGCAGCCGGCCCTGCGCGTCCTCCTGACCGCACTGAAGGCTGGGGCACGGCTGACTGAGCATCAGGCTGCCGGCCCGACGACGATCCAGGCGCTGAGCGGTCTGCTCCGCGTGCGAGTTGTGGAGCAGGTGATCGACCTTCGCCCGGGCCAACTGCTCGCGCTTGAGGCGCGGGTTCGCCATGACGTGGAGGCCGTGGAGGAGAGCGCCTTCCTGTTGACTATCGCCTGGCCGAGCGACGAGTAGTGATGGGCGGAGGCGCGCGACAGCGCCACCCACCACCCCTGGGCGACCGTTGACGGTCGGTCGGACCCGGTTTGAGCGATGGCAGCGACGTGGGAGCGAGCGCCGGTGTGGTAGTCGGCCGCCAGGGAGCAGGGCATGGAGATCACCCCGGAACCGCTCGCGGGGCTCATCCGCGAGCACCGCGCCATCGAGGCGGTGGTAGCCGAGACCCAGGCCCGCCTCGCCGCGGCCCTCGCGGCGCCTACGGATGCCGTTCGCCGAGATGCCGCAATCGAACAGTTATGGTCGCTGCAGTTGGTGCTGGAGCGCGATGTCGAACGCCATATCGCGAAGGAGGAAGACATCCTCTTCCCGCTGCTGCGCCGGGAACTGAGCCGCCTCTCCGACTTGGTCGATGCGCTGATCGATGAGCACGAGCGCATCAAGGCCCAGCGCGACCGCCTGAGCGAGACGCTGGTCCTACTGGACGATGACCATGCCGACGTGCGCGCGGCCGCGACCAGGCTGCGCGATGGCCTGGACCGGGCGCAAACGGACCCCTCGCCCAAGGTTCTGAGCGACCTCAATGCGAAGGTCGAGCAGCTCGACTGGCTATTTCAGGGTCACTTCGTCGGTGAGGAGGACGGGCTGTTCACGCCCGCCGAAGACGTGCTCACCACCGCAACGCTTGCCGAGTTAGCCCGACAGATGGCGGAGTTCGACCAGGAGCAGGCCGATGAGCCGACTTCGGCGCCTTGATTGGGATGCGGTAGCCGGCATCATTGCCGCGGTGGTGGCGCTGGTTCTGCACCTGCTGCACATCGCCGATACGGATGTGCTGCTCGCCATCACGCTCGTCATCCTCGCGCTCATGCTGATTCGAGACCTGCGCCAGGAAGACCGGACCGAACACATGGCCGAGGCCGTTGACCGGACGGAGACCAGCCTTCATGGTCTGCATGCTGCGCTCACCCCACCGGATGCGGTCCTTATCGGCCCGGAGCGGCTGCGGGCCGAGAGCGTCCGGTTCGCGCAGCAGGCGCGGGGCGAGATGCAGTGGTTCAACGTCTGCCTGGCGATGTTTGCGCCGCAGCCACTGTTTGACGTGCTGCTACGGCCGGCAATTGAGAATCCGCGCGTGACCGCCATCCAGTTCGTGCTGGACCACGGCGAGCGGGAGCGATGGGAACAGGCGGTGCTGCCCAAGGTGGCCGGTTGTGTCGGGCGGGAGAAGGTACGCGAACCGCTGTGGGGCGAGATACGTGAGACCGTGTCCTTCATTCTCGCCGAGCAAGAACCCAACGGACGCACGGAAGGCCACCTCAGCTTTTGGGGGGAGCCGTTCATGTCCTCCACCACCGGGCGGCAGCTGCCGCGTTATATCTTCCACATCCAAGCGCACTCCGAGCTGATCGGCCGGCTGGTGGAACTCCAGCGCCAGCACCGTGTGCAGGTCGCTCCCCCCTAGACGACCGGCGGCGCCGGTCGTCGTGCTGTGACTGCCGGCGGCATTTGGCGTTTGTCCCTTTTCGCTGTTCAGCGCCTTCAGCCCGACCCTCAAGGGTGTGTTGAACGGCAATAACACTCCAATGACTGGTAGCCGCAACGACAGTTGACGGCCGGGCGGACTATCGCCCGACCGGAGGAACGCGACGCCCTCGCGTGGTGAGCGCTACCTCGACGGCACGGTGAACAGTGATGACGGGTTGGTGGTGCGCACGGCTGGTCGAGGCCGAACACGTCTTGGACCAAAGCAATACCGAGGTGAAACCCTCGGTCACCGGACTCATGACGATAGTGGTCCCGACGTGGCTTTGGTTTCGAATCGTGGCGGCCCCGGCGCCACCCCGGTCGAGGCCGTGGCATGATTTATGCCACGGCCACTGGTGCGGGCGCACTATCCACGTCCTGCTCCACCTGAACGGCAGGCATCGCAAGGTCGGGGCGCTCGTCGAGGGTGGCCAGGAAGGCGGCCAGAATTTCGGGGTCGAACTGGGTGCCGCTGCCGCGCGTCATCTCGGCGCGGACGTGATCGAGGTTTAGCGCGCGTCGGTAAGCGCGGTGGGATGTCATCGCGTCCCACGCATTGGCGACAGCGAGGATGCGGGCGCCGAGGGGAATGCGGTTGCCTGCCAGCCGGCCGGGGTAGCCTTTGCCGTCGTAGCGTTCGTGGTGATGGAGCACCAGCTCGCGGCCCTGGGCGACCCGCGGGAAGTTGGCGATCAGCCGTGCGCCCACAACCGGGTAGGAGCGCATCTCCTGCCATTCCACATCAGTGAGCTTGCCTGGCTTCATCAGCACCGAGGACTTGATTCCGATCTTGCCCACGTCGTGGACGCGGCCGGCCATCGTCACCAGTTCGACCGCGTCTGTCTTCAGACCCAGCCTCCGCGCGGTGGCGCGGGCCAGCTCAGCCACGCGGCGCGAATGTTCATAGGTGTAATGGTCGCGCATATCGATGATGTCGGCCAGCTCTTCCAACGCAAGGCGGGTCTGCGCCTGCGGCGCAACACCGTCCCGCAGCGCCCGCTGGGCGAGCACTGCCGGGCCGGCCAGCAGCAGCAGGGCCACGGTCGCTGTGCTGTCGCCAGGGCGGTGAGGATGCCTGTCAGGCTCAGCGCTGCTTCGGTGACCATTGTGTCGCGTTGGGGCGCCCAGGCGCGGCGGAGCGGGTTCTCGCGCAATTGCACCGCGGAGATGCCGGCCACCAGGAGCGTCGTCGCCGCGTACATCCCCACGATTGCGCCGATCATCTCGACCGGCTCGATCAGGGTGGATGGGACGGCATGGAGCAGGAGGGTGTGGATACCGATGCCCGCGAGTGCGCGCAGTATCGCCACCGACGTGTTGAACACACGCTGGATCGTCGGTCCGCGGCCGCCCACCTCGCCGAACAGCGTGCCTGCAGCCAAGGCCATGACTGCCCCGGGGCCGGGCAGCACGGGCACTGCCACCACCTCGGCGGCAGTGCCCGTGCTCACCGTGCGCTTGAGGCCCACATAATCGTGGAGGCTGCCAGAATCTCAAGACTCGCCAGTCGGTGTGCGGGGATGGCGACGCGTGGGAACACGTTGCGAGGATTCCCCCGAGGCACCGAGCGCTCGCGGGTGAGGTCTTCTATCGAGGCACTACGCAATTCGGGTCTCTATTCAATGGGGGAGGCGCTCGGCTGGCGGTTCTCCGCCGCCGGCGTCATCCGCGCCCGCGCGTTGGGGTGCACCCGGCGGATGAGTCGCCATCTCCCCCCAAAAGGTTGCCGCGGCTTGATAGATAGCTAGGCCCAAACGTAGCGGCGCCATCCGCCGCGTGCGCGTGGGGTCGCTGCCGAAGCGCGCGGCAATCGCTTCCAGTTCGGCGATTTGCTCGCGATAGAAGCGCTGCTGGACCCGAGCGAGCGCCATGATCTCCGCCTCATCGACAAGTTCGCTGAAGAAGAGCTTTAACTCCGCCACGTCGCGGATTTCCATCGGTTCGGGCGCGGGCTCCCGCAGCCACGCGTCAAGCGCCTCCCGCCCGCGCTCGGTGATGGCGTAGAGGCGGCGGCGGCGGCCGATCTGCTCTTGGGTGTCCGTCAGCAATCCCGCCGCGGCCAAGCGCGCGGGCTCCGCGTAAAACTGGGCATGGGGGAACGGCCAGAACCGGCCCACCGAGCGCGCGACCGCCCGCTTCAGTTCATACGGTGTGGACGGGCCTCTCAGGGAGAACATTCCTAGGACCAGATAGGACGTCGGGCCGAGCCGGATCGTTGACATGATATGAATCGTACCATATGATCCGCAACGCTCCCGCATTCGTAGTACGATTCGGATGGTCTGATTCAGGAGATGTGGTGCAAGAAGACACGACCAGGGGGGACCGCTGATGGCATACATCCCGCGCCTCTAAGGCGCGCCGCCGTCGCCGTGCGAGGAAAACGACAGGCCCGCGATCGCCTGACCCAGGCGCGATCTCGGAGTCCGGTCGCCGTTCAGGGATACGTTCCCGCCACGAACCGCCCAGGAGGTGAAGCATGTCCACCGAGCAGAACAAGGCCGTCGTCCGTCGCTTCTACGAGGAGATGCTCAGCCGGCACCAACTGGCTGTCGCCGGCGAGCTGTTCACCGACGATTTCGTCGATCACGACCCTGATGACCCCGAGGGGAGGGTTTCAGGGATCGAGGGCGCCAAGGAGGAGGTTGGGGTCTATATCGCCGCGTTCCCTGACATGGAGGTGAGCGTGGACGACCTCTTCGCGGAAGGCGACCGGGTCGCCGTCCGCGGGACGCTTCGCGGCACGCATGCGGGTGCGCTCGCCGGCATCCCGCCGACGGGCAAAGCGGTGACGGTACCGGCGATCCAGACCTTCCGGCTGGTCGACGGTAAGATCGCCGAGGCGTGGCTGTCCATCGACCGGCTCGCCATGTTGCAGCAGATCGGCGCCCTCCCCGCGCCGGCGCGGGCCGCGGTCTGACAAGAGGTTACGGGGAACAGGGAGCAAGCGCGGGCCTGCCTGCCGCCCCGTTACGTCATCAGCGGGCGACCCCAGCCGGTGTGCTATCCAGTATGTGCGTTCCGCGAGGTGCGCGCGTAGCGACGAGCCCGCCAAGGCTATCCCCAACGTAGCGCCATGTCCGATGACCTGCCCATTCGGAACCAGAGCCCTTCTGACGGCGCGAGACGGCATTATCTGTCGAGTAGCCGGCGCGGCATATTCTCCTGGCTGCTGGCGGCCACCAGGCAATTCGCAGATACCCAGGAGCGGATGAGCCGCGCCCGCACTCCTCGTGCGGGCACGGCCGCCTTCGTGTCCGCGATAGCAGGCTGCTCCAATTCCATGTCATCGATACCACCAAACCCACGGCGGCAGCACTTGCGCCAACAGGAAGCAACTCCTCCATGCCGACCGGCACAGAGGTGGGGGAACGACACCGGAAGGCCGGTGAGGAGACCCGATCGCGACATGATCCGTGAATGGTCACCAGTGGGTGCTCGAACCATCCGATGACACTGCCGATGACCAAACGTACAAGGTACATCCTCGAGTGGTGGACCGGTGGCGTGTCCCCCGCGGCTTGGATGGCGCAGGCTCACGGACGCAGGGATGTGGGCACTGTTACGGCTTCGTCGAGTTGTCCGGTGATGGGCCGATAAGAGGTCGTCTGCATGCCACATCCGGCTCTAGGTGCGCCCGCGGGCGTATGGCACGAAGAGCGTGCTGGCAGCCGGGTCGTCGGTACTGGACGCCACCGCCGGTTCGAGCAAACCAGGCAGCGTCGCCCCGGCGCTTGAAGAATGTCCCCAAGCTCAGGAATCATCGGGGTACCTGCCACGCCCCTCACCGCCTGGAGCGCCCCCCGGTTGCTCCCGACCCACGACCAGTCGGCCCGGCGCCATCGGCAAGGCTCGTCGATCCGGCAGCAGAGAATCTCGCCCCCACAATGTCCTTGGCGGTCATCGCGAGCGCGGCGTACACGAGCAGCAGCAGCGCCATCTCCAGCAGCTCGAAAATGGTGATGGAGCGCACCGTCAGGTCGTAGGCAACTGGGCCGCCGTAGCCGAACGTGTTACCGATCAGCAGCGCGTACCAGGCCCAGGTCGCGCCGCGCCGGAACGCCCCTAATGCGACCGCACACCCCATCACACCAAAGGCGACGTTGAGCGCCCCCAGAACCCTACCAAGCATTGCGACGTAGTCGGCAGTCGCGGAACTCTCGGCGCGCAACGACCCCCAGCTCTGCCCGGTAAACTTCCCGAAGCCCGCGCTCAGCATGCCGGCCGGCATGAGAACCAGGAGCAGGCCATACAGGACCACGGCCGCATCCGCGACCAAGATGAACTTCCACGCAATCCTTGCCGTCGCCGGTCGCATCGCGTGTTCACGTCCTCTCCACCATGCCCGCTGCCGGGGTGCTGCCGCTGTCGCTGCCGCTGCGGACGCGCTCCAAGATAAACAGCGTCCGTTGACCACTCCGGTCGAAGTGGGTCTGGTAGGCCGGCCATATCCCAACCAGGCGTGGCCAGTACCGTGCGACCTCGTCGTCGGTCGCTGGACGGGCGCGATACATCCCGACGTTGTGCCCTATCTGCACACGCGCTACCGGCCGGGCGCGCATGTTCAATGTCCACGGATTGGGCCGCTCGAACCCGGGGTTGACGTTGCAGATGATCAGCAGATCGCCGTCGCGGAGGTAAAAAACGGGCGTCGTGTGTGGTCTGCCGGTGCGGCGTCCCGTGGTGGTCAGCAGCAGCCGCGGCCCCAGTGGGCGGCCGAGGGCGACACCGCGGCCCCCGGTCCATCCATACAGCCGGCGATCGAGCGGCGAAACAACGTGCTTCACCAACCAGACGACGGCGCGACTCGCACCGACC
Source organism: Dehalococcoidia bacterium (assembly GCA_038325665.1). Taxonomy (GTDB): domain Bacteria; phylum Chloroflexota; class Dehalococcoidia; order CAUJGQ01; family CAUJGQ01; genus CAUJGQ01. Next base: position 13,973 of record JBBQJF010000107.1, read on the forward strand.
CGGCCAGGCAGTCCTGTTCCGGGTGATCCATCCCGCGCCGGCCGTGCCACCGCTGGTGCGGCGACCGCGATGCGCACTAGCACGGCCCGCGGCAGGTCAATCCCTGGTCCGGCGACATCAGGTGGACCGTCGCTCAAGGCACGGACCTGCTGCATCCGAGCGGCGCGGGGAAAGCGCCGCACGTACGTTGTAAACCCGGCCGCGACGACCTCTGGGTCGTCACGACCGTTGATCGCCTCAGCCGTCCCTGCCAGTACCTGCCCTTGCAGGCGCACCTGGACCGGCGCACCTCCGCGCAGATTGCGCCACCAGGTCTTCTGCTCCGGCTGACCGGGAACGACATACAGCGTGTCGCCGTCGCGGGCATATTGCACGGGCAACGTATACCGCCGTCCGCTGCGCCGCCCCTGGTAGGTCAGCAACATCACGCCGCCGCTGATGGCGCCGTGGACGGGCGA
>JBBQJF010000108.1:0-14320 GCA_038325665.1 Dehalococcoidia bacterium
CGGCACGATCCCTCAACTGCTTATCCCGAAATGTCCCGAAGTCCTGGGCGGCGAATACCACACCAACGAGCGCCAGCGCGCCCGCGAACGCGATAGCCACCGACCATCGTCTGCCAAGCCGGACACTGATCACAACTTGCCTCCTCCCCACGGCAGAATCGTCCGCTCGCGTTTGCACGGGCGGGCCGCGGGGACAGCAGAGGAATATCGAAACGAGGTTGCCGGCGCGTTAAGCCGGATTAACATGCGGTCAACGAACCCGCGATTCGCCATGTTGCGACCGAACCAGCAGTCATGTTCACCGGTTCGGAGCGGACATCGGCAGGGATCGGGCGCCGTCCCTGTCTCTGACCGTCATGCCGCTGGTGGCTGGAACCCTAACCCGCGCCACCGCCCGACACCTCGCCGAGAAACGCGTCAAGGGCGGCAAAATAGGGCGTGGGCGCTTCGGCGACGGGGGTGTGTCCAGCGCCGGGGACGACGGCCAGTTGGCTGGAGGGGATCGCCGCGGCCAGCGCTCGCGCGCCGGTGAGGGTGCGGTCGTGCTCGCCGCACACGATCAGGACCGGCATGGTCAGCGCGTCGGTGTCCTCGGTCAGCGGGCCGAGGCGGGCGAGTTCCTCGTACTGCGAGGCCACCGCCTCGACGCCGGCGCCGCGCAGGTACCCTTCCCATTGGGCGCGACGCATGGCGTGCGGCGATGCGCCGGGTAGACCTGCCAAGAACGGTTCGAGTCCCTCCCGACGCAGCCGCGCCGCCGCGCGCACGAACGACGCCCGCGCCGGCGCGTCCGTTCCCTCCACGGGCGGCGCCACCGCGACCAGCGCTCGCACTCGCTCGGGGTGGACCCGCGCGAATTCGAGCGCGGCGCGCGCCCCACGGGAGTGGCCGCCGATCATCGGCCGGTCGAGGCCGAGCGCGTCGAGCAACTCACGCAGGTCGGCGACGGTCAGCGATGGCGCGTACGATGCCGCCACGGCGAACGCGGTCGTGCCCCCTTGTCCGCGCGGGTCGATCGCGACGATACGGTAGCGGTCGAGCAGCCGCCGGTGCGCCTGCATCGCCATCGCCGCATGTTCGTCAGGGCGGGGCAGCCAGACGAACGGCGGGCCGCCCCCCTCATCGATGTAGTGAATCGTGATACCGTTTGCCGTGACCATTGGCATGGGCGACTCCCGCTACCGCGCCGCGAGCGCGGGCGATCGGCGCATCCATTGCCCGTCGCGGAGCACGCCGGCAATCAGGTCGGGGTTGCAGAGAACACCCACGTCCGCGAGCGGGTCCCGGTCCACGATCACGAGGTCGGCTGACTTGCCCGGCTCGATCGTCCCCGTCTGGTCGAGAATGTCGAGCAGTTCGGCGGCGTTGCGCGTGGCGGCGACCAGCGCGTCGATCGCGGGCATGCCAGCCTCGACCATCAGGACAATCTCTTGAGCGTTGGCGCCGTGGCGGTTGAAGGGCGTGCCGGCGTCGGTGCCCATCGCCACGCGCACCCCCGCGCGGATTGCCCGCCGGAAGCTGTCGCGGTGGTCGGCGCGGACGCGATCACTCTTCTCGACCATATATGGCGGGATGCCGCCGGCGATGCCGTAGCGGGAGATATTCTCGGGCGCGACCAGCGTCGGCACGAGAAACGTGCCCCGCTGCTTCATCTCGTCGATCACCTCGTCGTCGAGGAAGATGCCGTGCTCGATTGAGTCTACCCCGGCGCGCACGGCGTTCTTGATCCCGGCCGTTGCTTGGGCGTGCGACCCCACCCGCACGAACGCCTTGTGCGCCTCCTCGACCCCCGCGCGCAGCTCCTCCTCGGTGAGTTGGGGCGAGCGCGGGTCGACCCGCGGTGTCATGACGCCGCCGGTGGCGATGAGCTTGATGCAGTCGGCCCCCGCGCGCAGTTGCTCGCGCACTGCCTTACGCACCTCGTCCACGCCGTCCGCCTGGCGGCCGATCCACCAGCCATGACCGCCGGTCATACAGATGGCGCTGCCGGCGGCGCGCACGCGTGGACCGGGCATCCGGCCCGCGTCTACCGCGTCGCGCAACAAGATCGCCACGGATTCACGCGCGCCCAGGTCGCGCACTGCCGTGACGCCGGCTTCTACTGTGCGCCGCGCGTTCTCGGCGGCGTTCCAGGCGAGCACCGGCGCCGGCGTGACCGGCGATACCTCATCCGGGTCTCCCAGCATGGTGATGTGAACATGGCAGTCGATGATGCCCGGCATCAGCGTCTTGCCGGCCAGATCGAGCCGCTCCGCGCCCTCGCGGGCCGCGACGCCGGAACCGACGGCGGCGATGCGCCCACCCTCGATCAGGACATCGACCCCCGCTCGCACCGACGCGCCGGTACCGTCGAACAGATTGACGTTGTGCAGCACCATCTGCCGGTCCGATTGGGGCATGTGTTCCTCCAGACGCGTGATCGTTCGCATCATATGACGGGTAGGGGCATTCTATCATCGCGGGGGCGGTCCATCGTGGGGGAGTGGTGTCGCGTTGCCGGCATCCCGCCCCTTGCCAAGCGGGCGGAAAGGTGCGCGGCGCTCATGAACATCTTCTTCGATGTGGACGACACACTGGTAACCTGGGACTTTCGCCTTCGGCCGCAGGTACGAGAGGTATTTGAGGCCCTGCGCGACGAGGGGCATCACCTCTACGTCTGGTCAGGGCGGGGGAAGCGGTGGGACGTCGTGTGTCGTTACAAGCTCGGCGACCTGATCGTCACCTGTCATGAGAAACCGCTGGAGGATCATCACAAACAGCTCGCCGTGCTCGGCGTCGATGTGTGGCCGGACTTCGTGATCGATGACTACTACGCCGTGGTCCACGCCTTCGGTGGCTATTGGATCTGTCCACCGCGGTCGCCGATCGAGCAGGACCGACAGATGTGGCGCGCGTACGACGCCGTGCAGCGCTTCCTGTCAGAGCGTGCCGCCGGCGCCGTCCACGAGCGCTTCATCGCCCGCTGGGACCAGCGATGAGATCAACGGACCGGCCGGCAGGCCGGCACAGCCGTCCGCCAAACCACTGCTCCCGCGACCTCCGCCTTGATTGTCCGTCTCGTGGTTAATCCAACCCGTTCAGGAGCGGAGCGTCGCCATCACCGTTTCGCTCACCGCGTGCAGGTCGCCACTTGGCGTGAGTGCCCCCCGGAGCGGCGCCGCTGTCGCACCCGCGCCGCCGGCAAAGATCGGCGCCGTCATCCCCGCCTCGCGAAGGTGGTGAACCGTCTCGGCGAGGGCGTGCGCCGAGGACGGATCGATAGCGCTGAGGCAGATCGCCGCCGCGCCCGTTTGGTGAACGACCCGGACCAGATCGGCCATCGGCACGTCCGCACCCAAGTAGACTACCCGCGCGCCGGCCCAACGCAGGAACACGGCCAGCATCAGCAGCCCGATTTGATGTTGTTCACCCGCCACACAGGCGAGCACCACCGCCGGACCAGGATCGACCGCGGGTTGTTCGGCGAGCAGCGCCGACAACCGGCGCTCGATCAGACTGGACGCGAAATGCTCGGCGCTGATCGGGAACTCGCCCCGCGCCCATCGCTCACCGATCTCCACCAGGGCCGGCGTGATCAGGTCGGTGATCACGACCGCGGCGGAGTGGCGCGCGAACGCGCGGGAAAGAATCGCGTTGACGGTGGCCTCGTCGTAACGCGCGACCGCCTCGACCATTGACCGCGCGAGCACCGCCGGGTCGCCGCCGGCCGTGGAATCCATCACGCGGGTCGGTCGCTCCTCTCGAGGGGCGTCGGATTCCGGGGGCAGGGACACGGGCAATCCCGCCCGCCCGTTTTGGACAAGGTGAATCGCCTGGGCGACCGATAGTCCAAGCTCGCGCTGCGCCTTCACCCAGAGGATCGCATCGACCTCGGACTCCGAGTACAGCCGCCGAGCGGTGCCCGTGCGGCTTGGCGCGGGGAATCCGTAGCGTCGCTCCCACGAGCGCAACGTCGGCGCGGGGATGGCGGTCAAGCGTTCCACCGCCCGGATGTTGAACCGGGGTTCGTTCACGCGATGCCTCGTTTCCGCGCCAAGTGCAAAACTTGTGCAATAAGCATAACAATCTGCCACGGGATGGTCAATCCTGAATCTGACCAGAGCAACTCGGGCTGAAAAGGGTGAAAACGTGAGAAATATGGCGAAAAAGTGGGAATCAGACACGAGGAATGTCGTGGAGGTCTGCCCATGGATTCGAAATACTATGCAATTATTGTGCATAATCCATTCATGGCGGCGAAGACGCCGCCGAACACGAAAGAGGGGGACCCGATGACGAACCGTTTGATAGCCGCGACGGCGGTCATGCTCAGCCTCATGGCCGGGGTGTTGTACACCGCACCAGCGGCTCACGCGCAAGGAGCGGCGATGGTGCGGGTCGTACATATGGCGCCGGGTGCGCCCAATGTTGACGTCGCCGTTGATGACCAGCGCGCCTTCGCAAATCTCGCGTTCAAGGCCGCCACCGACTACGCTCCGGTTCCGGCCGGGCGGCGCAACGTCAAAGTGACACCAGCCAACGCGGCTCAGCCTGTCGTGATCGACGCCAATCTCGATTTGCAGGCGGGCGCGCGGTACACCGTCGTCGCCACCGGTGAAGGCAGCGGTATCCAGGCGCTGGTGCTCAATGACAACATCGATGCCCCTCCTGCCGGTCAGGCAAAGGTGCGTCTGGTCCACGCCTCGCCCGATGCCCCCGCCGTCGATGTTGCCGCGCAAGGTGGCCCGGTGCTGTTCCGCAACGTCGCCTTCCGCGGTGTCGGTGACTATGCCAACGTCCCGGCTGGTACGTATACCCTCGAGGTGCGCCCCACCGGCCAGACAACGGCCGTGCTGACCGTGCCGAATGTCGCTCTGAGCTCCGGACAGAATGTGACCATCTTCGCCGCCGGCAAGGCCGGCGATCAGACGCTCGCCGCCGTGCCCGTCGCGTACCAGGCAACCGCGCAAATGCCGCGCACGGGCGCTGGTCTCGCCGGGGGAACCGTGCCGGCATTCTGGCTGGCTGGTCTCGCCGCCCTCGTCATTCTCACCGGCGGCGCGGGTGTCCGGCTCGCCACCCGTCGTGTCTCCCGCTAGCCCCTATTCCGCACGGTGCGCTTGCTTCCCACGTCAGAACGGCGGCGGTGTCCTCCAGAACACCGCCGCCCAGGGAGTCGCCACAATGTTTGCTGAGATCCACTGCCTCATCTGTGCCCGCCATCTCGCGGACTTGACCGTCGGCCCGGATGGTCATCCCCTGCTCGGGCCACCCGCCGGCCGCGAGACCCGCCCTATCCTCGTGGTCGCGGGGCAAAATGGCGCCCGCTGTGGTCGCTGCGGCGGCCGGGCGAAGGCGGAACGTCCGCTGTCGGGCGATGTTCGCCCGATGCCGGTTCATCACGCGGCATGAGTACCGGCGCCGGGGCCGCCGCGAGACCAAAGTACCGCCCCGGCACGGCCCGCCGTCATCCCAAAGCGCATAACCTGTACGTGTTCAACGACCACGGTGCGGGCGCGGGTGCGGATAGCTCGTGCATCAGGTGGAACACCAGCAGGCTGATCGCGGACTACTGATGGCCGGCCGCCGATGTAGTCCGATGATCCATCTCGATGTACGCCACCGCCGCGCCCGTTCGAGGGGCCGCTGACACCGACGCGTGACCGAACCACGGGTTCACCAATCGACTGGTTCAATGAGGCGCCACCATGGCTACCGTGACATCCGTCCTGCACCTGCCGTCCTCCGCCGAGGACACTTTTCAGCTTCACGCTGACGTGCGGAATATGCCGCGCATCACTCCGCCGCCGGGCGCACGGGTGCTCCACGCGCCGACGCCGACCCGCGCCGGTGATATCCAGGTGATCGCGTTGGGGCCGCGCTGGGCCTCGGTGCGGTGGGTCGCCCATGTCGTGGCGTTCGACCCCCCCCGACTCATGGTGGACGTGCAGCGGCGGGGGCCGTTCAGGAGCTTTCGTCATATGCATGTTGTGCTGCCCGAGGAGGGCGGCAGCGTGCTCGTCGATATGGTTGAGTTTCGGTTTTTCCCCGGCGCGCTCGGCGCGGTGCTCGATAGCCTGTTCGTCGCGCCGGCGTTGCGCCTGATGTTTGCCGGCCGCCATCGCCGGACGCGTGCGCTGCTCGCATCGGGGAGCCGAGACCGGGAGTTGGGCGCGGGCGCGTCGCCCGGCGTGGGCCGGTCCTCGTGAACGCGACAGATCTCGTACACGCGCCGCGCGACGCGATGATCGATGGTTCACCGTGCGATGATGACGGCCGGGGCGCGGCGCCCGTTACTGACTATGACCTGATCGTTGTTGGCTCGGGCATTGGTGGTCTGACCGCCGCCGCGCTGGCCGGGAACGCGGGTGCGCGCACACTCGTCATCGAGGCGCACAACCGTCCCGGCGGATGCGCCGGTGATTTTGCCCTTGGCGGGGTGCTTTTTCCCGCGGGTGCGACGCTGATCTCCGGGTTCGAGCCGGGAGGACTGCACGATCTCGTGTACCGACGGCTGGGTATCTCACACCGGGCCGTGGCGCTCGATGCGGCGATGGAGGTCGTCTCCCCCGATCGCCGCTTCACGCTGTGGACTGACCGCGACCGTTGGGCGCGTGAGTGGCGCGCGGCGTTTCCTGGCGATGAGGCGGCGAAGGAGCGGTTCGCGCACTGGTCGGAGACACTTGGCGGTGCGATTCACCGCATGGCATCGCGGCTGCCGGTGCTGCCGCCGCGCGCCCCGCGCGACGTGCTGCGACTGGCGCGCGCTTTCCGTCCCGAGATGCTGCGCACCGTTCCCTATCTGTCCCGCACCGTCGGTCGCGTGCTGGAACAAACCGGCGCGGGCTCCGACCCGCACTTTCGGCAGTTCCTCGACGCACAGCTCCTGGACGCGACCGGCTGCGACACGGCAGATGCCTCCGCCGTGAACGGCGCGATCGCGCTTGACCTGTACCATCGCGGCTGCTTTAGCCTGCCGGGTGGTACGGCCGAGATAGCGCGCGATCTCCTGCGGGCGTTGCGGCGTGATGGCGGTGAGATTCGGTATGAGACCACCGTGACCGCGTTGCGACGCTCGGGCCAGCACTGGAAGGTGCGCACCCACGATGGTGGCTCGTACTCTGCCGCGACAGTCATCGCCAATATCCCGGTATGGGACCTGCCGGCGCTTTTGGGCGAGCAAACCCCACGGCGGTTGCGGCTCACCGAGCGGCTGCAACGACAAAGTTGGGGCGCGTTCTTGCTCCACGCGGCGGTCGATGCAGCGGTCTTACCGGCTCGTGAGCATATGCATGTGCAGGTGTTGCCGCCGCTCGGTGAGCCGCTGACCGAGGCGCGAATGTGCTTCATCACCGTGCTGCCGCGCGGCCGCCGGACGGGGGCGCCGCGGGCGGTGTCGGTTTCGACCCACACCGATGCATCCGCCTGGTGGTTGCTCTCCAGAGACGCGTTGGACGAGCGGAAGCGTCTTTACACCGAGCGTTTGCTCGACGCCTGCGAGCTTGCCTTCCCGGGATTCCGCGGCGGGCTGCGCTTTGCCCGTGCCGCAACACCGCCCACGTACGCCCGTTATACCCTGCGCGGCTTTGGCTTGGTGGGCGGGTTGAAGAATAATATCCGCAATTCGTTGTTCGGGGCAGTATCGCACCGATCCGGGGCCAAGGGCCTTTATCTGTGCGGCGACACTGTCTTCCCCGGTCAGGGAACGATTGGAGTCACGTTGAGCGGCATTAATGCCTGGCGCTCCGCGCGTGATGATCTCGGTATGATGGGCACGGCGATGCGCTCTCACGGAGCGATGGTCGCGGCGAGAGTACGTGGAGGTGATGCATGATCCTGGTTGCAGGCGGCACGGGGTTGATCGGATCCGCGATCGTTCATGAGTTGGTCCGGCGCGGTCAGCAGGTGGCGGTGATGAGCCATCGACCGGAGCGGGTAAAAGAGCGGTTTCCCGGCATGGCGGTCGAGGCGCGACGCGGCGATGCCCGTGACGCCGGTTCATTGACCGGCGCCGTTGCCGGCATCGAGACGGTGATCGGCGCCATGCAGTTTCCCAACTTTCCGATCGAGAATGCGCGCAAGGGCTACACTTTCGATGAGGTCGATGCGCACGGCACCGAGCGCCTAGTAGCGGCGGCGAAGGCCGCCGGTGTGAAGAATTATCTCTACCTCTCCGGCGCCGGCGCCGCCGCTGACGGCCAATATAGCTGGCTACGGGCGAAGTGGCGCGCCGAGGAGGCGATCCGCGGCAGCGGCCTGCGCTACACCATCCTGCGTCCGTCCTGGGTGTTCGGTCCCGAGGACAAGTCGCTCAACCGGTTCGCGGAGTTCGCCCGGCGGCTGCCGTTTGTGCCCGTGATCGGCAGTGGCGCGCAGCAGGTGCGGCCGGTGTTCGTGGATGATGTCATGCGCGCCGTGACCATGAGTATGAGCGACCCGGCCGGCGCGAATCAGACGTTCGAGATCGGCGGACCCGAGGTCATGTCGATGAATGAGCTGCTGCGCGTGATGCTCGATGTGATGGGTAAGAAGAAGCCGTTGCTTCACGCGCCCGCGTTCTTGCCTCGATTGGCGAGCAGGATCATGGGCGTCCTGCCGCTGGAAAACCGGCCGCTCAGCCCGGACGCGGTGACGTTCATCACCATGGACGCGCTGGCCGATAACTCGGCTCTGCTCCGCGCCTATCCATCGTTGCGCTTGACGCCGCTGCGCGAGGGGCTAGCGACCTACCTGTCTCCGGGCGCGGCCCCGTCGGGTGACGCCGCGATGTCCAGCTCGGCGTGAGCGTGCGCGGCCTTGGGCGCGGTTCGTACGTAGTGGGGCGAGGTTTGTATGTGGTCGCGTGGCCTGGTGGCGGGGGTGTTTCCCCATGAGGCCTCCATAGGCCGCAAGTTACGTACGTCGATCGGAGCCGCGTAATTGGTAGGTTGCAGGACGGCCGGGATGGAGATGCAGGCGGCAGCCGGTGGTCAGCGGCTGGGCGCCGGTGCGCAGCGCCGCGTGCAGCCGGTCGTGGTCCGCCAGCAGCACCCGCAGGTGCAGGGCGTGCGCCTGCTCGACCTACGTCGCCTTCCACAGGCTGCGGTGCGGATTCGCCCACGCGCCGGTCAGGTGCACCCCGTGCTGGACGACCATCCCCAACAACTTGGCATACACCTCGCACAGGATGCGCCACGGTTGCTCACTGCGCCACTGGTCCACCGCCCCCCCGACTCTTCCAGCGCCGGACGCCCCATGCGATCTGCCAGCGGGCGCCCACCACTACCCGCGCCTCCTCGGTCGTCCACTGCTCCGCCGGCACGTTGGTCACCGCATAGGTCCAGTCCGCCAGGGCCGCCCGTGCGGCCGACACGGTCGTTCCCGTCGCCCGTGCAGCCGCGTGCAGCGTCCGTCGCCGCTCCGCTGCGCCCGCCGCCGGCGCCCGCACCCCCACCAACCGGCACGCCCAGCGGTGTGCGCGTCCCGAGCCGCACGGGCACGTCGGTCACGGGCTCACCCGCCGTCAGCACCGCGGCCCAGCCCTGCCGGTCGCCGCTGGCCGTGACCACGACGGTGTGGACCGGGGGACGCTGCACCCACGCCACCCCGGCCTGGTCAAACGCGGCCAGGGTGGCGAGGGCGCAATAGCCCATGTCCTCCAGCAGCAGCGCGCCGGCCGGCAGTGCGTCGGGGACGGCTGTTCCCGCCGGTCGTTGGTGCGACCAGCGGTGAGGGTGAGCGCCGCCAGTGCCCCGCGCCGCAGGTCCAACCGGACATGGGCCTTGAGGGCGGCCGCCCCCTGACCGGTCGCATGGCCACACCCCCGCCAGGAGTCCGCCAAGGCAGCGGGCAACGTGATCGTCGTGCTGTCTTGGACGAACACAGCGGCAAAGCGCTCCACCAGCGGCAGGGCCACGGGGTCGGTGGCGACGGCCTGGCCCACCTCCGCTTCCCACACCTGTTTGAGGCAGGCGGGCGCGGCGCGGGTGACGCGGTGCGCCAGTCCTTGCGGGGTGAGCGTCACCCCCACCACGGCGGCGGTCTGGCACACCGGGGCGACGGTGGCATCGGGATGGGCGCGCCAGCCGAACACCAGAGTCTGCACCCGCGTGGCGCCCGTGACCTCGCGCACCCGTGGGACACCGCCGCTGGTGCGTGCCGCCCGCTCCGCCGTGGCCGTCAGCACCGTTGGCAGCGCGCGGGCCACCGTTGGTATCGTTTCCATCAGACAGACCCTCCGGGCGAAGATCGTGTGTGTACGACGCACATCTTCTCGGATGGTCTGTCTGTCTGTCTACGTGCTTAACTTGGTGCCTGTGGGGGTGTCCCCATGAGGCCCCCGAGGGCGCACCGAGCGCGCCGCGGCAGGCCCAATCTGCTGTCCTGTCATTTCGGACCGCACACGCGCCTGAGGGAGCCGCACTGAACCGGGGCATCGTTCTCGAGAGCGAACGGCGCCTCGCGGCCCCGCCGGGTCGCGTAGGATAACCGCATGGGCGAACCGTGCCCCGATCTCGTCATCATCCCCTTCAGACTGGGGCCGTTCTGGAATTTCGCCTATCTTGCCGGCTCGCGTGCGTCCGGTGCGGCGATCGTGATCGACCCCGGATGGGACGTGCCCGCGATTATCGCCCGCGCGGCGACCGAGGGGCTGCGGATCACGCTAGCCGCCGTGACTCATCATCACCATGACCACGCGCATGGACTCGATGACATTGTCCGAACTACCGGCGCCGAAGTGCTCGTCCACCATCGCGATGCGCACGCGCTGCGCGATCACTATCGCGGTCCCGTGAGCGCAACCAGCCATGACGAGACCCGAGCGCTCGGCGGCCATCGTGTACGCCTGCTGCATACGCCGGGGCACACACCCGGCTCCCAGTGCATCGAGATCGGAGGCGGCGCGCTGTTCACCGGCGACACGTTGATGGTGGGCAGCTTGGGACGCGCCGGCGCGGAGCCAGACGCGGCCCAGGCGATGTGGCGGACGGTCTCCGAGAAGCTTGCACTGCTGCCGGATGAGTTGGTGATCTATCCCGGCCATGACTACGGCCCCCGGCCCAGCTCCACGCTTGGGTATGAGCGCCGGACTATCGCTCACCTCGCGGCCGCCTCGTTTGAGGAGTTTCAGGGATTGCGTTGATCGAGGGTGGCTCCGACACTGGAACCGGCCAGTTTCGTGCGTTGACTCGGGCCGGCAGCACGGACCGGCGAACCTTTTGACGGGGTGGATAGACAGCATGGCGATGATCGTGGTGGCGTCGGCGAACGGGCGGGTGGGGATCGCGGCGGCGATGGACGTGATGCGGCGGGGCGGCTCCGCCCTTGATGCGGTCGAGGCGGGCACGCGGCTGGTGGAAGATAACCTCGATGACCATTCGGTCGGCAGCGGCGGCCTGCCCAATCTGCTGGGCGAGGTGGAGCTGGACGCCAGCATCATGGACGGCCGCACCCTGTCCACGGGCGCTGTCGCCGGCATCAAGGGCTATCCGAACCCGATTACGGTCGCGCGGCGGGTGATGACCGACTTGCCGCATGTGCTGTTGGTGGGCGAGGGCGCGGCACGGTTCGCCGCCGAGTGCGGTTTTGAGCAGCGCGAATTGCTGACCGCTGAAGCGCGGCGTATCTGGGAGGAGCGGCTCGCCGGCACCATGCGTTCAAACGCGACGCCGGGTGAGGTTGCCTACTACGCGACGATGCGCGAGCGAGTGCGGATCGCCTCCGATCCCGAGAAGGTCGCCGGCACCGTCAACTTCATCGCCCGCGACCGCGCCGGCGATATCGCCTCCGCCGTCTCCACGTCGGGGTGGGCGTGGAAGTACCCCGGACGCGTCGGTGATTCGCCGATCATCGGCGCCGGCAATTACAGCGACAACCGTTACGGCGCGGCCTGTTGTACCGGACGCGGCGAGATGGCGATTCGCGCTTCCACCGCCCGAAGCGTCGTGCTGTATCTCAAGCAGGGAATGGCGCTCGCGGACGCGTTGGCCGAGGCGATGCGTGATTTGTGGCCGCTTGAGGGCGCCGACCCCTTCTACGGCGGCATGAATATCGTCGCGCTCGACACCGATGGCAACCCGGCTGCCGCATCGAACGAAGAGACGACGTATATCTACATGACGGATGAGATGGAAAGCCACGTCGAGGCGCCGCGGCTGACGATCACGCGGGATGGCGCATGAGCGTCAGCCTCGGGACACGATGGAGCGGGTCCCCGAGGGGTAGGTCATGGGTCACGGTCAGGGGTGGTGGGATTGGCGAATGGCCGCGGTCGGCGTCACACTGGCTGGTTGCAGAAGTAGGCGTGGGCGGCCTTGGTGGCGGCGAGCACGGCGTGGCTGATCTCCTCGTCGGTCGCGTGCGGACGGCAGGCGAGCACCACATCGCAGGCAGCGTCCTGATCCATGCCGGGGTGGGCGCGGGCGGTCTTTGCGCCGACATTCTCCTTGAGCACGGCCGCTACCAGCAGTTCGGCCAGTTCGGCCGAGTGCGCGCAATAGCCGACATAGAGGCGGTCGGTATCAACGATTGGCTCCATGTGCGCGACCAGTTCGACACCGAGGGCGAGCCGGAAGGCGACCGTTTGCCATCCCTCGCGATCGGCATTAGTGACCTTTGGACCCGGCTCCCATAGTGGGAGCATGTCTCCGCGTACGGGCAGACCGCCCGTTTCGGCCGGCTCTCAGAATTCGTCCCAGCGCGCTTCCCATTCCGCGCGGAGGGAGGCCGCGCCGGGATCGGCGGCCAGCCTATCCAACGCCGAAAGGCGACGGGCGGACGCCGTGGCGAGCGCGAATCCACTCACGTCGCGGACGCTCTCGGCCTGTTGCTCTGACTCCTGGTGCGCTCCGCGCCGCAATAGCCGGTTCAACCACATCGCCACGATGCGTTCCTCCCGCGCCGGCCAGCCTTCGCGAGGCGGGCGGTCTCTCTCACTATCTTCGGCATGCGCGCGTCCGAGTTGAGCCGGACATATGGGAATCGTGGATACCCCACGAGCACTTTACCTCTGTCTCCGTCAACCCCAGACTTTGCCGGGGCGGGGCCGCACGATGCGGGGGCTGACCACCTCCGCCTTTCCTCGTGCGCCTGCTCCGTCATCGCCGGCAGAAGGCGGTTGGGGGCGGTGATCTCCCCACTGGACAGTACGCCCCACCTGTCCTAGCGTTGATGGCACGGACTGGCACCCATCCCGTCGCTGACCGCTGCATAGAAAGGAGCAGAGCGCCATGACCACCGATGGAGGATATGCGCGCCCCGAGTTGCTGGCAGAGCCTGACTGGCTGGCGGAGCACCTCGACGATCCCAAGATACGCGTGATCGACTGCGCGACGCTGGAGGCATATCGGCGCGCCCATATTCCTGGCGCCGTTGGGCTGCCGGTCCATATTTACATCAAGGACCCCGCGGACGAGACGTATGTAATGCCGCCCGATCCATTCAAGGATCTGATGGAGCGGCTGGGCATTTCCGATGACACCACCGTCGTGACCTACGACGACAACAATGGTTTGGTCGCGACACGCTTCTGGTGGGTGCTGAACTATTACGGCCACACCGACGCCAAGGTGCTGAACGGCGGCTGGCACCGATGGCTGACCGAGGGCCGGCCCGTCACCTTCCATCAGACGCAGCCCGAGCGGGGATCATTCACGCCACGCGCCAACGAGTCGGTCATCTGCCGGATTGATGAGCTTCAGGCGAAGGCCGGCGCGGGCGGTGGCGGCATTCTCGATGTGCGCACGGACGAGGAATGGCTGGGCACGAACAGTCGCGGCAATACGCGCGCCGGCCATGTGCCCGGCGCCGTTCACCTCGAATGGCTGAACTTCGTCACCCGCGACGACCGGCGCGTGTTCAAGCCGGCGGCAGAACTGCGGGCGATGCTGCGGGAGGTCGGGATCAATCCCGAGCAAGAGGTCGTCACTTACTGACAGGGAGGCATCCGTGCGGCGCACGGAGCATTCGTCCTCGCCCTGCTGGGTTCGGACAAGGTGAAAGTGTACGACGCCTCAATGCGGGAATGGGCCAACCGCGACGACACGCCGCTGGTCATGGAGAAGGCCACGGGATAGGCGTGGGGGCGACGCATGCGTCGCCCCTCCTCGTCGTGCTAGGAGAGGTTCCGCGGCTCTCGTGCGAGGTTCGGCGTGCCGTCGGGTTGGGAGTGGTCGTTGCCCATCCAGGGGGAATGGGACCGGGGCGACCCGCCGGACCGCCTCGACGGGGGGGTCATCGGTCACCCCCCATGTGGGGGCGGCCCGAGGGGTAGCCCCCGCGAAATGGTTGGCCCAGGGCGGTTAGTCGGCCGCGCCCCCAGTCCCCGCCCCCCCCACCCCCCCCCCCATGTGGGCCCGCCCCG
>JBBQJF010000109.1:0-14256 GCA_038325665.1 Dehalococcoidia bacterium
GCCCGGCTCAAGTCCGCCCCGGCGAAAGTGACGCGGCGGGGCCAGCAGTACCAGGTGATGGGCGCGGCGTGGGGCGCGCCCGTCGCGCGGGTGGAGGTGCAGATCGACGGCGGGCCGTGGACGGCGGCCACGCTGACCGAGGGCACCACCGGTGGCTTCGCCTGGCGGTTCTGGGAGCTGGCGTGGGGCGAGGTGGCGGCGGGTGAGCATACCGTCACCTCGCGCGCCATCGACACCAGCGGCAATATCCAGCCGGCCCCGAGCGACCCCCCGATCGCCTCCAAGCGCACCTACTGGGAGAGCACCGGCCAGATCACCCGCCGGGTGCGCATCCCGGCGTGACCAACCGCCCGACATCCTATACGAGAGGGCCGGGATCGATTGCCGGCCCTCTCGCCCTGCAATCCTCCATGGTTTCATCGACTGCCAGCTTCCATCGAAGACGAGCGAAGACGAGCGCCCGCCACGACCAGGACTGCCGACCAAGGTAGCGGGCGCCTCCCGTACCGGTGTCGCGCCGGCCCACCGACCACAAGGACGTTCGCGACCTCCTGGTTACTGGATATGGTGAGGTCATCATCACTGGTGACCATACATTCGGCCAGGAGGCATACCCATGTCGAACAGAATCATCGGATCGAAAGCGTCGGGCCACGAAACGTTCACCGTGACGGCAACGCTTTTGGTTGCCCGCTTGGCGGAAGACAACGCCATCGAACTTCACATCGCCGGCCCCGCCGATCCGTCCACGACGCGACGCGTCACGCTCGCGGCCGGCTCATCGGAACCACACGGCCAGCGCATGCGTCGAGCACGCGAGGCATTTATCGACACCATTGGATCACCGTCGTTCGAGGGCTTCATGCTGCTGTACGGCAAGGCTCGGTTGACGCTCGTGGCCGCCGGACCGCGACTCCATGTCCTCGACTTTGTCGCTCTCGACAGCGTGGCACCGTCGCCGTATGCACGCCACACGCTTGCGCCGCGCGGACATGCACGGATGCCGTCCGCGGCGCATCGTTCGGGACATTGGCAGCGGTTCTCACTCATGTCCCGCGCGCGCGGGCGGCGGGGCCACTTTTCCCGGCACGCGGCGTGAGGCGCCACCTCTCCCCCAACCCCTCCCCTTGCAGGGGAGGGGTGTCACGGGTGCGTGCGGTTTCTGTAAGAGCGAGTTCACGCCCGGCCTGCTCACGCGCAAGGTTATAGGTGGGCGACACAGAAACCGGACACACCCGCGGTCCCCGCCACCCCCTTCCCTTGCAGGGAAGGGGGCCGGGGCGTTCCACCGTGCTCATGGGAATGAGCTATTCGTCCGTCACCCCCTTTCCTTGCAGGGAAGGGGGCCGGGGGTTAGGTCGCCTCGCCTCCCTACTCTCTATTCCCTGCCTGAGCTATGCTCACGATATGCAACTGCCGCAATTCTCACGGACTATCCGGGTGCGCAACGACAACCGCGTCGGGGTGCTTGCCTCCGTGCTCGGCCTGATCGCCAATCATGGCGCGGGGCTTGGCGATATTCGCATCGTCTCGACCGGGCGGCTGCATGTCGTGCGCGACATCGATATCGTGATCGACTCGGCCGAGGCGCTCGCGGCGATGCTGGCCGAGATCGCCGCCTTCCCCGCCACCGTGGTGGTGGAGGTGCGCGACGAGGTGCTCGACGCGCACGACGGCGGCAAGCTGCGAACTGTTGCCGCCTTCCCGGTCAATAGCCGCCGCGACCTGTCGCTGGTCTACACACCCGGCGTCGGTGAGGTCGCGCGCCGCATTGCCGCCGACCCGAGTGCCGCCAACCGCTATACCGTCATCGGCAACGCCGTCGCGGTCGTGACCGACGGCTCGGCGGTGCTCGGTCTGGGCAACCTCGGCCCGCGGGCGGCGATGCCGGTGATGGAGGGCAAGTGCGCTCTGATGGCCGAACTGGCCGGCGTGTACGCCGTGCCCATCTTGCTCGGCGCCCACGACGATGACGAAATCGTGCGCACCGTCGCCGCGATCGCGCCGACCTTCGGCGTGATCCAACTCGAAGACATCGCCGCGCCGCGCTGCTTCGGCATCGAGGAGGAGATCGCGCGCCGGGTGGACGGCCCGGTGTTCCACGACGACCAGCATGGCACCGCCGCCGTGACCCTTGCCGCCATGCTTAACGCCACCTCGCTCGCCGGTCTGTCGCTGTCGGGGCTGCGCATCGGGCAGATCGGCCTCGGCGCGGCGGGACTGGCGATCGCCCGCGCTATCATGCACGCCGCCGGCCAGCCGGTGCTGGGCGCCGATATCAGCGACGACGCGCTCACACGGCTGCGCGCGGCCGGTGGACTGCCGTCCACCCTGGATGAGATCATGGCGACGTGCGATGTGGTCGTCGCGACGACCGGGCAGCCGGGACTCATCCGGCCCGAACAGGTACGTTCTGGTCAAATCATCTTCGCTCTCTCCAATCCACGACCCGAGATCGCGCCGGAGGAGGCGCAGGCCGCGGGCGCGCGCATCGCCGAGGGCGGCGCGATGATCAACAACCTGCTGTGCTACCCCGGTATCTGCCGCGGCATGCTCGACGCCGGCGCGGCGCGTGCAGCCCCGTCGCTGTTCCTGGCAGCCAGCCGCGCGCTGGTCGCGCTGACGCCGGCGGGCCAGTTACTGCCCGATCCGCTCGACCGCGCCGTGCATCGCGGCGTCGCCCGAGCCGTCGCCCAGGCCGCGATCGACGAGGGCGTCGCCCGCCGTGAGCTTGATCGCGACTACTTTGAAGCGGCCGATGGCGAGCGGCAGATGCGCGGCAGACGGCAGTCTTGATAGCAGCGACCGGCGATAGGCCGGGAGGAATCCTCTGCTGTGAACCATTACCGGCGGGCCGCGACTCCGCGTCTCCCGCCGACCGATCATGCAACCGGAGCACACGGCGCCCTTTTGCCGGTCGCACGAGGGTCGCACCACACCTGGATGTTCGCCGGGGACGATGAATGATTGGAGAGGCGGCAGCGCTGGCCTCCGCGCTGCTATGGGCGGCGAGCACCATCCTGATGGGGTCGCAATCCGCCCGCGTCCCGGCGGTGCTGATCTCGGCGCTGCGGCTACTGTTCGGGGCCGCGTTCGTCATGGCAGTTGCCGCCATTCTGGTGCTCACGGGGGCGGCGAAGTTGCCGGCGGCCGGCCGCGCCCTGGAGATGGCAGGCTCGGGCGCGCTGGGATTTGGCATCGGCGACACGATGTACATCGCCAGCCTGCGCCGCATCGGTGTCAGCCGGGCCTTTCCAATCTCGACGGCGATCTATCCGCTGCTCACGTTCGTGCTGGCGGTGACTCTGCTGGGCGAGACGATCACACCCTCGGTCGCGGCCGGCGCCGCGCTGACCATGCTCGGGCTCTGTCTGGTGGTGTTAGGTGGCGGCGACACGCGGCACGAAGCGCCCGCGCCCACGCGGTCAGGCGGCCAACTGCAACAATCCGTCGTGGGCGCCGTCGCCGCTCTCCCGCCGGCAGTCCTCTGCTCCCAGCCTCCACCGCCCAACCCGCGCCGCGATCGATGGATCGGGCTGGCGTTGGTCGCCGGTGCGGCGGCGCTGTGGGCGGTGGCATCCGTGTGGCTGCGCTCGGCCGCCGAGGGCGAGCAGCCACTGGTGGTACAGGCGGTGCGCATGCCGGCGGCGCTGATCGTGACGGCGGTGATCGCACGGCACGGCGGCTACCGACTCGAACCGCTGCGCTACGGCGGTCGCAACCTGGTGTCGATGCTGTTCACCGGGGTGGTGGGCACCGGCATCGGCAGCCTGCTGTTCGTGATCGCGCTCCAGGACGCGGGCGCGGCGCGGACCGCCGTGCTGTCCTCGACCGCGCCGTTGTTCGGGCTGCCGATGGCGGCATTGTGGTTGGGCGAGCGGGTCACACCGCAGGTGATGCTCGGTACCGTGCTGTCGATCATCGGCATCTGGCTCGTGATCGTCTGACACCGCGAGGCGGTCCGGCAGCCGAGCGCCAGTGTGTCATCATATGTCGGTTTTCACGCATACGCGGGCGATTCACCGGGTCGCCCCGACGCGCGAACACGGACAGCCCCTGTAGGGACAACCCGGTGGGCAACCCTCCCGCGCGGACAACCTGACGGCTGGTCTGTGAACGCATCAGGCCGGTCCAACGGCTCGACCCTGCAACGTCTCGATCAGCGCGCCGGGATCGACGGGAACGTCGCGGTGGTACAAGGCGATCCGGTTCACCAAACCATCGAATCTGGCCCGCAATTTACCGGGGATCTCCTCGGGACGGCCGACGATCGCGTACGTGTCGAGCATCTCATCGGTGATCACCGAGCCGAGGTCATCCCAGCGATTAGTCACGGTCATCTCGTGCAACTTGGCGGGCACATCGCCCCAGCCGTGCAGCTCCAGGATCGGCGCGTAGGTGCGTGTCGAGGCGTAGTACGCGATCTGGCGCTTGACGACCTCCGTCCAGTGGCGCACCTCGTCGTCATCGCGACCGGTGACCACGAACGGCTGCACGCACAACTCGATGCTGGAGAGAGGTCGCCCGACGCGATCTGCACCGTGCCGGAGCGCCGGCAGAACCATGTCGGTGAGATAGGCGCGACTGTTGAGCGGATGGACGAAGAAGCCGTCGCACTGCTCCCCCGCCAGCCGGCACATGTAGGGGTTGACCCCCGCGAGGTAGACCGGCACGCCCGCCGGCCGCCCGGCCCAATCGATGAACGGCCGGCGCAGCGGCTCGCGCCGCGAACTCGGCGTGATCAGCGTGTACTGATAATGCTCGCCGCGAAACGCGGCCGGCCCGCCCCCCTGCCACGAGTCGAAGATCGCACGCAGGCAGGCCACGTAGTCCCTCATCCGTGGACCCGGCGCCGTCCACGGCACCGAGAAGCGGCGCTCGATATGGCCCTTGACCTGGGAGCCAAGCCCGAGGATGAACCGTCCGCCGCTGCCCTCGGCTAGATCCCATGCGATCTGCGCCGTGATAATCGGCGCACGCGGGAAGGCGATGGCGATGGCGGTGCCAAACTGAACACGCTCGGTGTTCGCCGCGAGGATCGCAAGGCGCAGAAACGGGTCGCGGCTGCCGGCCTCGGACATCCACACGCCCGCGTACCCGGACGCCTCCGCCACCCGCGCCGCCGCTGCCACCCCTCCAAGCTCTGCCCCCTCACCGGTAAGGGTCGTATCCACCGCGATCGTCATCTCGTGTGCCTCTTTCTCGGATCACCAACATCCCTCATGCGTTGTCGGACCAGCCCGATAGATATCTCAAGTCCGAGGGCGACCCACCGGGTCAGGCATCACGGGTCCGAGGGCGACCCACCGGGTCGCCGCTACCGGAGACCACTGACCCAATCCTTGGTCCGCGACCGCCGCCGCGATCGTCACGAGATCGCGGCGTGCGTCGTCACCGCATGAGCGTACAACGTGCCGTCGGGTCCGGTGACGCGCGCCTGGGCGGTGATGAACCGCTTGCCCTGATGCACGACTTCCGCCTCGCAGCGCAGTTGGCCGGTGTCGAGGCGCGCCGCGCGCACGAAGGTCGTGTGCAGATCGACCGTGGCTGCCAAGGCGCCGGCCGGCAGCACGGTCGATACCGCCGCGCCGAAGGTCGCCTCGATCAGACACGCGATGATGCCGCCGTGGACACCCTCGTAGTGATTCAGGTGGTACGGACCCGGGGTCAGCGTCAGCACCGCCCGCCCCGGCGCCGCCTCGCGGTGCTCCCAGCCGACCAACGCTCCAGCGGGAGCGGGCGGCAGATCCCCCGTGGTCAGCGCCCGCATCGCCGCCAGGCCTGACATCGCCTGGCGGCGGGCGCGAAGTCGGGCCGGATCGTCCCATGTCACGGTGCGCGTACGCGGCGAATCGGTCACATCGGTCACATCGGTCATCGGCGGACCCTGCCTTACGTTCAGTGTTCATGAGAGTCTCTCATGCCTCATGGGGGCGCCACCGAACGATCTAACGTTCTCCCCCTTCCCTTGCAGCCGCGTCCCGGCCTGCCGGGGGGAAGGGGGCCGGGGGGTTAGGTCTTCACGCGATCGCCGCGGTACGCGAACCACTCCCGCCCGCCGATCACTCCAACGCGCCCTCTTCCCGGAGGCGACTGATCTGGGCATCAGATAGTTCGAGCACCTCGCCCAGCACCTCGTCGGTGTGCTGGCCGAACGTCGGAGCGGGGCGGCGGACGGCCAGCGGCGTGGCTGAGAACCGCCAGGGGATACCGGCATGGCGGCGCGCGCCGACCTCCGGGTGTGGCAGTTCGACCCAGAAGTCCCGCGCGGCCAGCACGGGGTCAGTCACCACCTCGGAGGTCCTGGCAACCGCGGCGGCTGCCACACCCGCGGCCTGCAACGCCCGCGCCGCCTCGTCACGGGTGTGGTCGACGGTCCAGGCGGCGATGGCTGTCTCCATCTCCGCTTCACGCGTCTTGCGCCCCGCCCTGGTGGCGAGCGCTGGGTCGTCCGCCAGGTCAGACCGGCCGATGGCCCGCGCCAGGTTGTGCCACTCGTCGTCGGACCAACACGAGACGGCGACCCACTCGTCGTCGCCCCGGCAGCGAAAGACGCCCTGCGGCGCCTCGAACTGGTCACGGTTGCCCATGCGCGGCGGCGGCGCCCCGGTCATCTGGTAGGTAAGCAGTCCCTCCACCACCAGCGGCAGCGCGGCTTCCCACTGGGACATATCGATGGACTGCCCCTCGCCGGTGCGGCGGCGGTGGGCGAGGGCCGCGAGGATGGCGCAGGCAGCGTGCAGGCCCGCGTTCGGGTCGCCGTAGGAGAG
This sequence comes from Dehalococcoidia bacterium, assembly GCA_038325665.1. Lineage (GTDB taxonomy): Bacteria > Chloroflexota > Dehalococcoidia > CAUJGQ01 > CAUJGQ01 > CAUJGQ01. The sequence continues at coordinate 6,771 of JBBQJF010000109.1, forward strand.
TCCGACCTCGCGCGGACCGCCGCCCGGGTAACCGGTCAGCGCGGCGAGGCCCATCATCGGCACCTGCGTCGGCCCGTAGGCCACGTAGCCGGCGATCGGACCGGTCTGCCCATGGCTAGCCATCGACATCTGGATGATATCCGGCTTGATCCGGCGCAACGTGTCGTAGCCCAGGCCCATGCGCTCCATCGCCCCGGCGCTGAAGTTGTCCACCACGATATCGGACCGGCGCACCAATTCGTACGCGAGTTCCTTGGCCGCGGGGTGCTTGAGGTTCAGCCGCAGGGCGCGCTTACCCTGATTGTACTGGTTGAAGTACGCGGAGCGATCCGGGTTACGCACTCCTTCCCAGAACGGCGGAGTGGCGCGCACGGTGTCGAGCCGGCCGGACGATTCGACCTTGATCACGTCGGCGCCGAGGTGGGCGAGTTGCATCGTCGCCATCGGCCCCGCCCACACCCAGGTGAAATCGGCCACCCGCACTCCTGCCAACGGCAGCCGGCTGTTCGACGTTGCAGGCTGAGAGTCCGGCGCTGGCTGTCGTTGGCGGGGCAGGGCTGCCACGCGCGGAGCCGCGCCCGCGCCAGCGGCGATGGTCGAGCGCTCACCGGCCTGCCCGCGTCGCACGTCCCACTCCTGCATGACCTCGTCGGTGTGCTCTCCCAACAGCGGCGCCCGCCGGTCCGCCTGCCACGGTGTGGCCGAGAACTTCCACTGCGCGCCGGGAAAGGTCCAGCGTCCGGCGACGGGATGGTCGGAATCTTCCCAGAACCCACGCGCCTTCAGGTGAGGATGGTCGAGTAGGTTCTTCATCTCGCTGATGGGAGCGCTGGGAATACGCATCTTTTGGAGCGCGACGTAGGTGTCGTGGACGGTACGGCCCGCGAGTTCGGCCTCGATTAGGGAGAGCAACGCGTCGTTATTCTCGGCGCGCACCAGGCGATCGGCGAACAGGGGCGAACCGGCCCAGTCGGGGTTGCCGAGGAAGGCGAGCAGCCGCGCCCAGTCGTCCTCGGTGACGGTGAGGACGAACAAGATGCCATCGGCAAGTTGCACCATGCCCCAGGGGCCGAAGATGCGCGTGCCGAGCCGCGAGGCGACGCGGCCATTGTACGTGTAGTGCGTCAGCCCGCTCTCCATTTCGCTGGCGATGGCCGCCTGCACGGAGAGATCGACGTGTTGACCGGCCCCGTGGGTATCGCGGGCGGCAAGCGCACCGAGAGCGGCGATGGCGGCTTGGATACCGGACTGAAAATGCGCCTGTTGGCCGAACGGCTTGAGCGGCGGCAGATCCGCATCCTCCAGCGCCCCCGGACTCATCGATAGCCAGCCAGACGCGGCCAGGTCGCACAGCTCACGCATCGGCCCGGGGCCGGTGGGGCCGGCCGGCGCGTCGATGCCGGAGGGGGTGACGGTCACGACGATCAAGGAGGGATTGGCGTCCCGCGGCGCGTCGTACGTGAGGCCGTGTCGCTGAAGCGTCTCCACCGGGCCGCTGGCGAGCAGGATATCGGCGGCGGCCGCGAGACGGCGCAGCGCCGCGCGTCCCGCGTCCGTGTCCAGGTCGAGCACGATGCCGCGCTTCGCCTGGTCGAGATAAAGATGCAGACCGCCCGTCTCGATGCCGGCGCGTCCGTCGGGGTACGGACCACGGCGGCGATTGCTGTCGCCCTCGGGCGGTTCCACCTTGACGACATCGGCGCCGAGGTGCCCGAGGATCGTCGCGGCATAAGGCGCGGCGACAAAATCCCCGCACTCGAGCACCCGTAGTCCTTCTAGCGCGCCTGTCGCCATCGTCACGTCCTCCCTACTGCCGCGACCCGGGTTACCTATCCCCCCGGCCCCCGACCCCGCGGGGAAGGGGGAGAACGGAAGTGATATCCCCAAGAACAGGACTCGCGTCCCCGTGAACTGGACTCCCCTCCCCGCGCCGGGGAGGGGCCGGGGGAGAGGTGGTCCCCGGCGGGTGAACCCCCTACAGCGGCCAGTCCGAACCCCGCGACGCCGACTCCGCGCTCTGAATCGTTTCGGCGACCGAACGCGTTGCCGGGTCGTACCCAAGCTCGCGCAACCGTCGCTCAAAGCCAACGATGTGCCGCCGCATCACCGCTTCCGCCCGTTCGGGGTCGCGTTCGCGTAGCGCGTCCACTAACGCGCGGTGCGCCCGCGTTTGTTCGAGCACGAGATCTGGGGCGCCGGTGGAGGTGTCCACATCACGCATTAACACCTCGATCGAGCGCATCATCAGCGCGATTGTCTGATTGTGGCCGGCCTCCGCCACCGCGACATGGAACGTCGAATTAAGCTCCGGCAGGTACTGCTCCGCCGCCTCTTGCACGGCAATCACGCGGTCAAGCTCATCGAGTTCGTCATCGGTCGCGTGGATGGCCGCGAGCCGCGCGCCGGCCGGCTCGATGATTTGACGCGCGAGCATCAGGTCGGCGAGCAACGTGCCGCGCGTTACCAGGATGCCCTCGAACGTGCGGGCGAGCAGATCGGCGGACGGAACCGCGCGGAAGATGCCGCCGGTATGTCCCGGCCGGATCTCGACGAGGCCGTCTTGTTCGAGCAGCCGCAAGGCCTCGCGGAGGTGATGGCGGCTGATCTGGAGTTGCGCGGCCAGCTCCGGCGCGGGGGGCAGCTTCGTCCGTTGTTGGAGCGGGCCATACAAGATCATCGCCCGTAGCTCGTCGGCCACGATCCGTGACGCGCGACGCAAGTCGATCCGACCTCTCGCCATGGCAGCGCTACCTCTCGCGCCACAATACTCCCGATTGAATCAACAGAGCAAACGTTGACACATTGGACGCCGTGGGGCATGATGCGGCGTGTCCGTCTGGCAGGCGTGGTGATCCCGATGTAGGGGCGACCCGGTGGGTCGCCCTCGGCCGAGGTCACGAACGGGTCGAGTGAGGCACCGCCTATGCTTCCTGCACAGCAATTGCTCGGTGAGGTCGTGGTCGCCCTTCGTCAGGTCATTGGGCCGGCGATTGCCGACCCATACCCGCGCGCCCAAGCCTATATGGCGGCCGTGATCCTCGAATTCGTCGCCCGTCAGGTCGAGGAACGCCCCGACATCGCCGCCGGCAAGCAGCAGGCGCTCGGCACGGTGTTCGCCGAGCTGGCCTCGTCGCCGTCCGGTCGCGCGCTGCTCGATGGCGACGAGCTGGACCCCGAGGCGCGGTTGGGACGGGCGATCGAGCGGCTGGACGCCGAGCGGGATCGCCTCGACCCCGAGACATACACGAGCCTCCACCAGCAGATCCGGGTGGCGCTTCGCGCCTTGCTCGACGCCGAATTATTGGTGGCCGCACCGCCCACGCGCTGACCACCGTGGGCACTGCCGCCGCCGGCTTGTTCACGGCGCGGACGGGAGTGGGGTCGGCCCAACGCGCTGACCACCGTGAGGACTGCCGATGCCAACGCCTGACTCTGCCGAGACGATCCGATCCTAACTGCAGGCGAAGCTGCCGGACGCCACGGATCTGACCCTCGACTCGATGACGCACACCCCCGGCGGCTGGTCGCACGAGGTCTACCTATTCGACGCGCGGTGGCGCGAGAATGGCCGCGAGCAGCGGCGGGGATTTTGCCTGCGGAAGGATCCGGGCAATGGTCTGCTGCGCGAGCTCTCCAACCTCGACGAACAGTACCGCGTGCTTCAAGCGCTCGACCCCACGCCGGTGCCGACCCCGAGTGTCTACTGGTACGAGGCCGACACCTCGCTGCTGGGCGGGCCGTTCTTCCTGATGGAGCGGATCGGCGGCGAGGTGCCCAACCCCTGGTCGACGCCGGGTAAGCGGTTCTACGCCGCCGCCGCCGAGCGCGGCCGGCTGCCGCGAAGTTTCATTGAGGCCCTGGCCGCGATGCACACACTCGATTGGCGGGCGGCGGGGCTGCACTTCCTCGGCGTCCCGGCGGAGGGTGACGACTTCGCCCGCCGCGAGGTGGCGAAGTGGGAGTCGCTGATCCATCAGTCACTCCGCAAGCCGGAGCCGGTGCTGACCGAACTGCTGGCATGGCTCAAAGCGAACGCGCCGCCCACGCGCCGGTTGGCGTTGGTCCACGGCGCCTACCGCACCGGCAACCTGATCATCGACAACGATGCCGTCGCCGCCGTGATCGACTGGGAATTGCAGGTAATCGGCGATCCCCTGTACGACGTGGCCTACGTGCTCTCCGACCTCAACCGCGAGGGCACACCGCTGCTGTCGTGCCTAGTCGAGCGCGACTTCTTCCTCGATACCTATCAGGAACTGACCGGAATCACGGTTGATTTGGAGGTCTGCCGCTACTACGACCTGTTGTACATGATGCGCAGCACCGCGTTCTGGTTGAGCGCCTCCGACCTGTTCGCGCGGGGCCGGAACAAGGATCTGCGCCTGGCCCGCACGACGTACTCCGTACCCGTTGTGCTCGACATGGCCGCGCGGGCGCTCGGCTTCTGATTGGCCTGCATGGGAGACGCACGTACCCCCGGGAGGTCCACCTCTCCCCCGGCCCCTCCCCGGCGCGGAGAGGGGAGTCCGGTTCACGGGGACGCGAGTCCTGTGCTTGGGGAAATCACTTCCGTTCTCCCCCTTCCCCGCGGGGAAGGGGGCCGGGGGGTTAGGTCGGCCGGGGGTAGATAGTTCAAGGAGGACAACATGCTCACGCCCTGGGATGAACAGATGTGCCATCAGTTGCCGACCACGATGGATCACGTATACACCAGCGACCCGGCCTGGACCGAACGGGTCTACATCAGCCTGTACGACGTGGCGACGAAGTCGACGATCCTCGGCTGCGGCATCGGGCAGTACCCGAACAAGAACGTGCAGGACGGCTTTGTCACCGTCTGGCACGAGGGCAAGCAGTACAACCTGCGCGTTTCGCGCACCCTGCGCCCAAACCCTCATGAGATTAAGATCGGCCCGCTCTCAATCGAGCTGCTGGAGGGGCTGCGGCGCTTCCGCATGGTGCTCGCCGGCAATCCCTCCGGCATAAGCTTCGACATCGAATGGGCCGCGACCATGAACCCGCACGAGGAAACGCACGATTTCCGGCGTTCAAACGGCCGGGTCGTGCAGGACATCGCCCGCTTCGATCAGGTCGGTCGGGCGACGGGCGCGCTGAGCATCCCCGGCCACACCTTCGCGCTGACCCCGGAGACGTGGTTTTGCCATCGCGACCGGTCATGGGGAACCCGCCGGCCGCTGCGTACGGAAGCGGGTAACGCGCAGAGCACCCGCTTCGCGCCGTTCTTGTTTAGCTGGTCGGCCGCCCAATTCGCGGATTACGCCCTGCACTGGCGGTTTGTCGAGCGGTCTGCCGGCCGCTACAGCTACTTCACGGGCGAGTTGGTACGGCCGTTCGGCCAGCCCACCGACCCCGGCTGGCAGTTGGAGCGCACCGAGCAGGAGTTTCGCTGGGACGGCTCGGGGCCGGTACAAACTTTGCTCGGCGGCGAGATCACCCTGAGCTTCTTCAATGGCGAGCGGCGGGAAGTATCGTTTGTCACCCATCCACCGCGCTGGCGCCTCAAGGGCGGCGGCTACGGCGGCTATCGCGGCTGGCAGCACGGCGATCCGAAAGGCGCCTTCTATCAAGAGCACGAGGTCTGGGACTTGAGCGATCCGGCGGTGCTGCGCGAGGCCAGCACGCTCAGCGACCACCTGATCGAGTGGCGCTGCGGCGACGACGTTGGCTACGGCATCATGGAGTACGGTGTCGGCTCCGGCTACTACAAGTACAAGGATATCCAGCACCTGCCAACGTTTTGAGCGGGCGCCGGCGCGGAGATTAGCGGTCGCCGCGCTCGTCGGGCAGGACGACGATGTCGTACCAGTAGGTGGTGAGCGTCTGCACCATCGCGATGTAGCGGGGGGCGTCGAGCACCTTGACGATGTAGCCACAGGCGCCGTCGCGGTAGCACTGGTCCATGTCGCGCGGGTTGGTTGAGGTTGTCAGCACGATCACGGGAATGGCGCGGAGGTTGGCGTCGCCTTTGACACGCGTGAGCACCTCGCGCCCGTTGATGCCGGGCAGGTTGAGATCGAGCACGATCAGGCGTGGTCGTGGCGCGGCGCCGGACGCGGCGAATCGCCCCTGGCGATGCAGAAAATCCAACGCCTCGGCGCCCGTGCGGACGCGGCTGAGCGGCGCTACCGGCGGCCGGCCCAGCGCCCGCGCAAAAATCTGATAATCCTCGTCACTGTCCTCCACGAGCAACATGGGCGCCACTGGTCCGTGGTCGATCATGGTTGTCCTCACGCATCAAACGACAGGTAAAATGTGCTGCCCTCGCCGGGCGCGGATTCAACCCACATGCGCCCGCCGTGGCGCTCGATAATACGACGGGCGATGGTCAGCCCCGCCCCTGTCCCGCCACCATACTCGTCCCGCGCGTGGAGCCGGCGGAAGATCTGGAAGATCACCTCTTGATGCTCAAGTGCGATGCCGATGCCATTATCGCGTGCATAGACGACGGCCGTCGAGGACCGCGGGTTGGGCGCCAGGGTCACGGACCCCCCGGCGCTACTCGCCGGCGCATCAGCCAGCACCCCAATCTCGATCCACTTGTCCGGCTTGTCGCTGTATTTAATCGCATTGCTGAGCAGATTCTGGAACACCTCACCCAATAGCGAGGAGTCGCCCTGCACGATAGGCAACGGCCCGGTCACACGGACGGTCATGCCGGCCTGGCTCAGCGCTGGCCGCAGCAACTCAACCTGCTCGCGCACCACCTCATTCAGGTCGACCGGGGAGTGCAACAGATCGACCCGGCCGACACGCGAGAAGTACAACAGCGACTCGATCAGGTCGTCCATGCGCTGGGTGAGACGCGTGAGGGTTTGTAGGCGCTCGCGGCCCTCATCATCGAACTGGTCGCCGTAGTCTTCCAGCAGGAACTGGGCGTAGTAGTGGATGCCGCGTAGCGGTTCCTTGAGGTCATGCGAGGCGACATAGGCAAACGAATCAAGCTCGATGTTGCTCTGCTGCAACTCGAAGTTCAGCCGCGTCAATTCCGCCGCCTGCTCCAGCACCACGGCGACGATCACCCCGCGCAGCTCGCGCGCCATCGTCACTTCCACTGGCTTCCAGCGACGGGATTGGTCGCTCACCGTCTCCTGCCAGGCCGTGAACGACTTGCGGGGCGAGAGGCGCATGCTGCCATCGTCCACGACCTCAACCGGCTTGGTCGGGTCGCCGCCCCAGGTCACGGTCTGCACCTGCTCCCGCCGAAACCAGAGTACGTAATCTGGCTTCCCCGGCGTGATATTGAGCGCGAGCACGCCGCTTGCCGCCTCCGCGAATGCCTCGGCGGGCGGGTACAGCCGGCCGAGCGCTTGGGTGGCGAACACGTCCGTTTGCACATTGGCCGCCAGCCACGCGGCCAGCGCCCGCGTTTGCTCGGCATCCGGGGTGGCGCCCAGCAGGTCGCGGGCATCCTTCAAACATACAGCGGCGCCGTCAGCGTCGAGGAACTCCAGAATAGTGGCGAGTT
>JBBQJF010000110.1:0-14007 GCA_038325665.1 Dehalococcoidia bacterium
CCTATCGCAAGAACCGCACGGGCTAAGGAGCGCCACCGTGTGGGATGGAACGGACTGCCTGACCGTGCACCAGATGTCGCGCGATCAGCGTGGTGCACCGGTCACGGCGTGGCGCTCACGGCGCCTGCCGCGGCGCCGTACTGTCAGTGTGCGCCGCCACGAGACGGGATCATGATGGCGACCGATCATGTCTCTCGTGTCTACGCACAACAGGGCTACCTGACCCCCGGCGCGCCGGAGACGGTCGCGATCATCGCGACCGCCGCCCGGCTTAGCCCCACATCACGCGTGCTCGACGTGGCCTCTGGCAAGGGCGAGGCGGCGTGCACACTCGCGGCCGTCCACGGCTGCCGCGTCGTGGCGATCGACCGACATACGCCCTTCTTGGAACATGCCGCCGCCATGATTCGGTCGCGGCATCTCGCCGGCGTCGTGTCTCTCGTGCGGGCGGACGGGCGACGGCTTCCCGTCCGTCCGCGAGCGTTCGCCGCCGCCTACTGCATTGGGGCGCCGTCGATTGTCGGGATCGAACCGTGCCTGGACGGACTGGCCGCCGCGGTGCGCGTGGGAGGTATCGTCGCCGTCTCCGACATCGTGTGGCGACATCAACCCGGCGTCGCGCTCGGTCCAGAATGGGACTGGGTCGCGCGGATGTCGTCGCGCCTCTCGCTGGACGAATACGGCGCGCTGGTCGCGGCGCGCGGCCTCCGTGTGGAGACGGCGCACATCCACCCTCGTGCTGCCTGGGATGCCTATCACGCCCCGATGCGTGAGGTGGCCTCCGAGGCCCGCGCGACGGGAGACGGGGCGTTCGCCGGTGCGGTGATGCGCGGCATCGAGCTGGAGCAGCGCGCGGTCGATCAATTCCTCGACTACGCCACCATCATCGCCCGACGCTCGCGCTGACCGAGAGTGCCTCCCCCCTCCCCGCTCCCGCTTTGCTCGCCCGTCCCCCGTCAGGCCGCTACACTGGCGGCATGAACGAGCCGGGCGATATCCGCGGCCATTATCTGGCGATCAAGGTGAGGCAGCGGCGAGGATGGCGATGTAAGGAAAGTCGCTCGCCGGCCGAGGAGTAAGGACCATGGCGGCGCCCGCGCGGCAGGACTGGGTATCGGACCTGACAGCAACCGAGGCATGGGCGCTTCTGGAGGAGCGGACTCAACAGCATCTCCATGTCGGCGCGCGGGAATTTGTCGAGCGCTGGCTGGCCGGTGTGTATGGTCAACCGGATGATAATCCGGACGCACTGGAGATCGCGGCGCTGCTTCCCGGCGTTGGCGTCAACCCCTGGCACGATGACAAGCTCACGCCGCCGACGTGATCTCGAGCAAGAGTTCCGCGAAACCTTCGCGAGGGTGCTCCACTGCATCTCCTCCGACGGCCTCGTCGCGTTTCCGGGGTGGGATAGCCCGGCAGGGCCGTCGCGCGTCCTGAGTTTTCGGCCGGCCCGTGCCCGCCTCAGGACCACGTCGAGTCAACTGTTCTTGTACATGGAACACACATACGTACTAATTGAGGACCGAGCCGGTCAGCCGCATGTGCGAACGGTGAGCTATATCTACAGTGTCTTCAACGCCAGCGAGAGGCGCATTCTGGGATGGCACTACCACCCGGAGGGCCGGGGTGAACGACCGGTCGCGACTCCACACCTGCATGTGTACGTCGACACGGAGGCAGGCGGTCAATCCCTCCCAAAGCTGCATCTCCCGACGGGTCGGGTGGCGCTGGAGGACGTGGTGACGTTTCTCGTGGACGGGATGGGCGTCCTCGCGCGCCCGGAGTACGTCCGCTCGGTGCATGGTGAGCCGCGCTGGAAGGCCATCCTCCGAACGAGCCGCGAATCGTTCCTGCGCGACCGGAGTTGGGCTTAGCTCATCATGATGGATGCCGTATAACAGTTCTCTCCCCGCTCCCCGCTCCCGCTTTGCTCGCCCGTCCCCCGTCAGGCCGCTACACTGGCGGCATGAACGAGCCGGGCGATATCCGCCGTTATCTTGACCCGTTGGGCGTGCCATACGAGATTATCCCCTGTGACCCGGCGCTAGCGGACACGGCCGCGTTCTGCGCCGCCTACGGGTACGCGCCCGACGATTCCGCGAACACGATCGTGGTCGAAGGCAAGGCCGACCCACCACGCTACGCCGCCTGCGTGGTGCTGGCGACAACCCGGCTTGATGTGAACCGCGTGGTTCGGGGCCGGCTGGGCACGCGCAAGGCGTCCTTTGCCCCGCCGGAGCACACCCGCGCGCTCACCGGGATGGAGATCGGCGGTGTCACGGTGTTCGGTCTGCCCCCGGATCTGCCGATCTGGGTGGACGGCCGCGTGATGGAGCGTGAGCGCATCATCCTCGGTGGGGGCGACCGGTCGTCGAAGGTGATCGCGTCGCCCGCGATCCTGCGCGCGCTGCCGAACGTTGAGGTGGTGGACGGGCTGGCCGCCGCGATCGTGGCGGGCTAGCGACGGCACGACCGCGGGCGAGACGCTCATTGGTGCGCGATCGGACGCCGGACGATCCCGGCATGTCGCGATGGTCACTCCGGTGTGAGGTGTAGAATGCCGATCCTGTACGAGGGCCAGCGGCTCGGCGCCTACACGATCAACGGCCCCCTGGGCCAGGGAGGCATGGCCGAGGTGTACGCGGCGACGCACGGCGCACTCGATCGGCGTGTCGCGATCAAGGTTCTCAATCCCACGTTCAACACCGATCCGACCTTCCCCCTGCGCTTCCTTCGCGAGGCAAAGGCGGTCGCGCGCCTCCAACATCCCAATATCATCACCGTCTATGACTTTGGCGAGCAGGGTGAACTTGCCTTCCTGGTGATGGAGCTTGCCACCGGCGGCACCTTCGAGGATCGGGCGCGTGGGTTCGTGACGCTGATCGAGGCGGTGCAGGGCCTGGGACCGGTGTGTGACGCGCTGCAATATGCCCACGACCGGGGCATCGTTCATCGCGACATCAAGCCGGTCAATATCTTGATCGGTGAGCGCGACCGCCCGCTTCTGGCCGATTTCGGGCTGGCGCGGGTGGTCTCGGAGAGTCTCGATCTGACAATGGCGGGCATGATCGCCGGCACGCCGCACTATATGGCGCCCGAGCAGGCGGTCGGCGATGAGGTCGATCAGCGCACCGATATCTACGCGCTCGGCATCGTGACCTACGAAATTCTCGCGGGGCAGGTGCCGTACGACGGCGCGACGATCTATGCGGTCATCCAACAACATCTCACCGCTCCCCCGCCCTCGATCCGCGACGTGCTGCCGGGCGCGCCGCTCAGCCTGGATGCGGTTATCCAACGGGCAACGGCCAAGCGGCCGGCCGAGCGCTTCGGCAGCGTGACTGCCTTCGTCCAAGATTTGCTGCACGCCGCCGGTGAAGCCCCGGATTTCCTGATCGGCGCTCGAGGCCGCGCGACGCCCGCGTCGGAGGCGGCCACCTCCCGCACGGTTCGCTTGTCGAGCGCATCGGTGGGCGGGTGGACTCCCCCGACCGCTGGCGAGGCGCCGGCGATGGCTGACCCGGCGTGCCAGGTCTGCGGCGCGCCGCTGGCCGCCGCCGATCGGTTTTGTCGGAGCTGTGGCGCCCTCCGGCGCACGACCGCGCCTGCCCCGGTGTCCGGCATGCCGTCCGAAGCGCCAGTGAGTGATTCAACCGAAAGGATCGCGCCGCCGCTCACCGAGCAGCCACCGCCGGGGCCAGATGATGAGGTGACGCCAGGTGCGCCCGCCGCGAATGCTGCCGGCGCGTCGCCACGCCGTCGCCGGGCAAGCTCCTTTAGCGGCTGGCAGTGGCTGGTGATCGCCACCGCGCTGGTGGTGGTGGTGTTTATCAACGGCGTCGGTCTGTGGCTGGCGCGGGCGGGCCAATCTGCCGCCAGCGGCAACGTCGCCGAGGGGTTAAACACGTATATCTCGCGCAATCTTGAGGCGTTTAAGAGCGTGCTGACCACGTTAGCGGTAATCCTGGCCGGTTTCGCGGTGTTCTCGATGCGCGCGGCTATCGTGGACAACCATGAGCACTCCGCGAAAACGTACCGGCGGCTGCGCCAGTATCACCGGCTGGTCGGCTACACGGCCGGTGTGATCGCGGTCGCGATTGGTCTGCTGACCTGTATCGGCATCTTCGGCTTCGGCACGGATACGCCCCGTTCGGCGTTGCACTCGACGCTTGGCGCGGCGCTCTTAATCATGCTCATCGTTAAAATCGCGGTGGTCCGTTACTTCCCCGCGCAACGTCGCCATCTCAAGCTGATCGGTGAGGCCGTTTTGGTCCTGTTCATCCTTGTCTTCGCCACCAGCGCGGTTCCCTACCTGTGGGGGCAGATCACCGGCACGGGCGGCGATGCAAATCCGTACGGTTCCTCCGCCGCCGTCGCCCCGCGGTATGAGCGCCCATGAGCCAGGAGGAGTGTCATGACCATCTCCGACAGCACGCGGTTCTATGATCTCATCCGCGGCAAGCGCGACAGCCGCGCCTACGACAGTCGCCCGATTCCGGCCGCTACCTTGCGGCGCATCCTTCAGGCCGGACGAATGGCCGGAAGCGCCAAGCACGCGCAGCCCTGCCGCTTCGTCGTGCTGCGTGACGAGCAGCACACGCGCGAACTGGCGTCCCGCGGCGACTTCACCGCGCAGTTGCCGAGCGCTGCCGTGGTGGTGGCGATCGTCACCTTGCCCGACGCCGGTCAGTGGGACCCCGTGCGAGCGACCTCGTTCGACGCCGGCCGGGCGGCGCAGAACATGATGCTGGCGGCGTGGGCCGAGGGCATCACCTCGTGCCCGGTGACGATGCACCGCCACGACGATGCCGCCCGCGTCCTGGCGCTGCCGCCCGACCACCGTGTGACCTGGGTGCTGGCCTTCGGCTATCCCGCTGCCGAGGACTCCGGCCGCGAGCCGCGACCGCGTCTGCCCCTGGACGAATATGTCTTTGACGAGCGGTGGGGAGAGCGCCACGAAGAGTAGTGCGCCGTGGCCGGGGCGGGGGATGATGGGTTCGCCGGAGGTTCGGGGCGGTCCCGCGATTCGCCGGTCAGGGCAGGCTCGCCCCGGAGAATCCGGTCTTCCCCACGTCGGGCCGGCCCGGTGGCTCGCCCGCGCCGCCTTCACCGGGGACGCGCACGAGGGGTACGACCCTAGGTAGGGTCGTTGCCATTGGGGACATGTTGCGACAGCTGGATCAGGATGCCGTTGCTGTCGCGCGGGTGGATGAACGTCTCCTTCCACTCACCGGAGCCGCGCACGTCGCCGAACGGCTCAATGCCGAGTCCCCGCAACGCCTCGGCCGCCTGGTCCACATCCTCGACATCGAGGGTGAGATGGTGGAATCCCGGGCCGCGCTCGCGCAGAAAGCGCGCGACGAAACTGTCATCGCCAATCGGCTCAATGAGTTCAAACTGAATCTGGCCGTTTGGGATCTCCAGCGCGAGCGTGGCAAAGCCCTTGTCCTCGGAGCGATTGCGGCTGATCTCGCGCGCCCCGAACAGCATGGTGAACCATTGCAGCGATTCGTCGATTGAGTGCGTGGCGAACGCGATGTGATCAATACGTGTGTAAGGCAGCACGGACGGTCATTCCTCCCGGTTCGTGGCTTGGCGAAGGACGAGGGTGATACCCGACGGCCGCGCCCCGACCGCGTGTGTATCGCGGAACGGCGTCCCCCACCGGGCGAGACGCGACCGGACCAATCGCGGGACCGGCCCGACCGCGCCCCTCGGTCAATGCACACGGCCGGTCGCGCGGTCGGAGACCGTCATGCCGTCCTGTTAGCTCTCCAAGAATAACCGGATCGCGTCGTCAAGCTTCCCCGGCTGCTCGACATCGGGCAGATGGCCGGCATCGGGAATCGTCGCGGTCTGGGCGTGCGGGATCAGCGCCTTGAACTCTTGGGCATAGCTGGGTGGGACGATCTGGTCATTCGCGCCCCAAATCAGCAGGGTCGGCGCGGCGATGCGGTGCGCACGGTTGCGCAGGCCGCGGTTGGGAATCGGCCACAGGTACTTCGCGGCGGTTGCCATCGACTTGGCGCGCTCGACCATGTAGTCGATGAAGCGATCCTTATCCGAGGGCGCCTCGGCAATCGCGACCGCGCCCGGAGCCTGAGAATTGTGGAACAGCCGGCCGGCGAGTTCCTTCGGTGTGGTCGCGAAGATGTCAAACGACGGGTCCTCGGGCTTCCACACGCCGTACGGGGCGATCAGCACCAGCTTCGTGAACCGTTCCGGCTGAAGCGCCGCCAGCTCGGCCGCGAACATGCCGCCGAGGCCGTGACCGACCACCGGCAGATTCCGTAGTTGCAGCGCGTCAAGCAGGTCGAGGTAGTAGTACATCAGATCATGCAGGTCGAGTAGGTGCTCGGTGCCGGTCGATTCGCCGAATCCGGGATGGCGCGGCGCCACGACACGGTTCCGCGTGGCGAGCGCCGTGAGGAATTCGTTCGGTTCTAGGCCGAACTCGCTGTGGAGATACAACAGCGGGCTGCCGGATCCATCTTCCAGCACCTCGGTGCTGAACATACCGCCGCGAGTCGGAACGGTCTTGGTCTGCATTGGTCCCTCGTTTTGCATACTCGTGAACAGGGGACGCCGGCACCGCGTGGCGTCCCCTGTTCGTTAGCGTCGATATGGTCGCACCGGCGCGGTCGGTTAGTCTCCGACCGGCGCGGGGGCCGGCGTTGGCGCCGCGCCGCTGAGCGCATCCGCCACCGCGCCCCGACTGAGGATCGGCCCCGGTGACTGGAGGTTGGACTCGGGGTGAATCCACCACTTGTCCTCGTACTGGCCGTCCCAGATGTGGCGTAGATTCGGCAGCACCTTCTGGGTGGTGTTCTTGATGTTCTCCATCGCCAGGTCGTGCGGAATCGAGCCGAACTGGTTGAGCACCATCAGGTGGCCAATGTGCAGGTCTTTCGTCACCTGCTCAAGCTGTTCGGTGACTTGCTTGGGTGTGCCGGCGACGATGTTGCCCTGCGCCAGCAGATCCTTCCAGGTCATCTTCGGCGGTCGGTCGCCGAACTGACCGACCTGGCCCAGCAGACCCGCCTTGATCGTGTCGATGGTGCGGTAGCCGGGTGCGTCGGCGAAGCCGGGGTAGACGTGCAGCATTTTGTTGTAGAAGTACTCGCCGTGCGGGCCGTACTTGTCCTCGACCTCGCTCTCCGTCTCGCCGACGGCCACCAACTGCAGGAAGCCGCCTTGATACGGGTTGCGCTCGATGCCCAGTTCATCCGCCTTGCGCCAGAAGCCGTCCATGACCTGTTTGCCGCGCTTGTAGCCGGAATAGGACAGATACGCGTAGAGATAGCCCTTCTGTAGCGACCAGCCCCAGGTTTCGATTGAGCCGCCGCCGGGGATCCAGACGGGCGGATGCGGCTTCTGCACCGGCCGCGGCCAGATGTTGACATAGCGGAGTTGGGTGTACTTGCCGTCGTAGCTGAAGACGTCCGGCTCGGTCCACGCCTTGATGATCAGATCTTCCGCCTCGTAGTAGCGGTCGCGGAACGTGGCCGGGTTGGCGCCGTAGGCGTAGTTGACATCCATGCTCGATCCGACCGGGAATCCGGCGATCAGCCGCCCGCCGCTGATGCAGTCGAGCATCGCGAACTCTTCGGCCACGCGAATCGGCGGGTTGTAGAGGGCGATCGAGTTGCCGAGCACGATGATCGCCGTGTCTTTGGTGCGGCGGGCGAGGGTGGCGGCCATGATGTTGGGCGAGGGCATGAAGCCGTAGGCATTCTGGTGGTGTTCGTTCACACACACGCCGTCATAGCCCATCGCGGCGGCCAGTTCCAATTCATCGAGGGTGTCGTTGTACATACGATGCGCCGCCATCGGGTCGAACAGATGGCTCGGCACATCGACCCAAACGCTGCGATATTTCTCATCGAAGTCCTGCGGCAACTCGCGATAGGGCATGAGGTGGAACATCTCGATACGCATCGGTACTCCTCCTGAATGACTGGTTCGCCGGCCCGTCGGAACGTGTGCAACAGCCGCGCGGGGAGTCAAACTCGCGTCGTGGCCGGGTACACCGGTCCGGGGATCGCTCGCCTCCTCCGTTGTCGGTATACCAACGATAATCCGCTGGTTGATTGGGCGCAATGCTCGCAGTCACGCGCCCATGCCGCGAACGATTCGGCGGCGCGCGACCATCGACCATGGCGGAGATCGCGGGTTTGTGGTAACGTAAAGTGCGAGGCGCCCGTGTACGTTCGGTGGTTTGCGTGGATGTGAATGACGCGCGGACGCGTGCCCAGGCGCTCATTAGTCCCATCGCATGCGGTGACGCATTTCCCACTCACGATCCCGACCGCGTCCGGCTTCAAATCTCGCGGCGCTCGCTCGGGCGCCTGTGGTTGCTACGCTCGCGGTCGCATGCTAGCAGAACCCGCGATTCGCACTTATCATGAGCGCGGCGCGAGATGCTGCCACGGCCCCGCGGAACGAGGCGATGGCCGGCCCGGGCGAGGGTGGCCGGGGTGCGGCCGTCAGGGGCATGTCTTGTGGTGACAACGGGCGCCGGTGCGGTGTCCCCCATACCAACAGCTCAGGAGGAGCGCTCTCGATGGTAATGATCTACGCACGCGACCAGGAATCTGGCGAGGCGATGGTGAGCCGGTTCACGAAGATGGTACAGCGTGATGGTGTGCTGAGCGAGTTCAAACGGCGTCGCCATTTCGTGTCCAAGACGGAACAACGCCGGTTGGACGCTCAGCGAGCGGCGCGAAAGCGGGCGCGGCGCGCGGCGAAACTGGCGGCGCGCACGGCACGGCCGGGTTCGTTTAGGCGTACCGGCGGACCCGCCGCCGGGTGATCCTGCTGACGGTGGCAGCGGCGCGAGACCGATACGTGGTCGCGCCGTTCGACCGTGCGGCCCACCTTTCCGACCGATAGGTAGTTAAAGGAACTCCATGACCGGATTTGATGATTTTTCCTTGCGGCCCGAGACGCGGGCTGCCCTCGCGGCAATGTCGGTGACCACTCCCACGCCGATCCAGGCCGCCGCTCTCCCGCATTTAATCGCCGGCCGCGACGTGATCGGCCAGGCGCGCACCGGTTCCGGCAAGACTCTCGCCTTCGTCCTACCGATGCTCGAACGTATCCAGGACCGCCGTCGCGATGTTCAAGCGCTCGTGCTGGTGCCGACGCGGGAACTGGCCTCCCAGGTCGCCGGCGTCGTGCGCGACGCGGCAGCCGGGCGGGGTGTGCGCGTGCTGCTGCTCGTGGGCGGAACCTCCCTTGGGCCGCAGCGTCAGGCATTGAAGCACGGCATCGAGGTCGTTGTCGGCACCCCCGGACGCGTCCTCGACCATATCAACCAGGGCGACCTCCGCTTGGACCGGCTCCGATTGCTGGTGCTCGATGAGGCCGACGAGATGCTTGACCGCGGTTTTGCCCGTGATGTCGAGCGGATCATCGGCGCCAGCGATACCGCCCGTCAGACCGCGATGTTCTCGGCGACAGTGCCCGAATGGGTCAGCGGCATGGCGGCGCGCTACCTGCGCGAGCCGGTGATGGTGCGGGTCGAGGCGCTCGACCAGCCGGTTGAGAATGTGCTGCATACCGTGTACGACGTGCCGGAGGGCGGTAAGCCGGCGGCGTTGCGCGCGTTGCTCGATTCGCGCGAGCCGGGAGTCACGCTCGTGTTCGGGCGGACGAAGCACGGTGTCAAGAAGCTGGCCCGCCAGTTGGAGGACGCCGGCTATCCTGTCGCGGCCTTGCAGGGCAACCTCAGCCAGAATGCGCGTGATCGCGTGATGGCCGAGTTCCGCAGTGGCGCCGTCCCGATCCTGGTGGCGACGAACGTCGCCGCGCGTGGGCTGGACGTGGAGCACGTCTCGCGGGTGATCAATTACGAACTTCCCGAGACGGCCGGGTTGCTGACCCATCGTGTCGGGCGTACCGGCCGGATGGGCCGCGATGGTGAGGCGATCACGCTGTTGACGCGCGAGGACGAGCCTGCCTGGCGGAAGCTGCTGCGCGAGCTGGCACGCCACCCGGTGCGCCGCCCGTGGCGGGGCAACCATGATTCCTCGTCCACCGCCCCGGTGGAGACGGGACCGGCGCGAGCGCCGGTGGCCGCGATGGTCCTGCGCCCCGCGCCGGCGGAGCGTCCCGCGCCTCCACCCCCCTTCGGCGGCCGCCGCTCTGTCCCGGCCGCACCGGTGAACAATCACCGACCGGGCGACGGCGGCCGGGTCGTACGTCCCAACGCGACGCCGCCATCACGGGGTGCGAACCCAAACGGCCGCCCACACCATGCAAGCGCCCGTCCCGTGCGGAGGCCGCTGTCGCCGGTGGTCCGCACGGCTGCCCCGCGCCGCGAGCCGGCCGCCGATGGTCAAGCCGGGACCGGGAGCGAGCGCCGCGCGTAGTGCGGTCAGGTCGCCGCCGTGGCGTTGCGCTGATACAGCCCAGCCGCGGCGGCACGTCCATTTTCGCGTGGCGACAACAGCCGGGGATTTCACCAGTTCCGTGGAACGTCCGGCGGTTGTCGTCCATGGCGAAGCTGTCCGTGCGACGGCGGCACGGCGTACGCGCTGGCGTCATTCACCGTCTCCTGGCAGCGCTGATGACGCGTGGGTGATGTGGCGGCGACTTTACCCCCGCGCCTTCACCTCCATCGCGGCTTCTGCCATACTCCGGCCAGAACCCGATCAGCCGTTGGCGCCGGTTGCGCCGCGTCCGGCCGTATGGGCGAGGATGCCCGGCCGGTGGCGAGCGCGTATCGCGGGAGGTAGGCGTGTGATGACGACGGACGGCCGGCGGCCGGCGCCCCGATTCTCCTGGTTCATCCCGATCGACGGTGACGGCGCCCATATCGGCACGCTGCGAGCGGAACGACCACCGACCTTCGACTATCTACGCGAGGTGGCGCGGACGGCAGAGGACGAGGGTTTCTTCTCGCTGCTCATTCCCACACGCTTCGCCAACGGTCTGTTTGAAGAGACCGCTCCCCTGGCCGAGACGTGGACCACTGTCACGGCGCTGGCCACCGCCACCAGCCGGATTCGGTTTCTGGTCGCCGTGCGCCCCGGATTCATCTCGACCGGCCTGTTCGCTCAGATGGCGGCCACACTCGATCAGATCAGCCATGGCCGCGTCGACATCAACGTTGTGCCGGGTGGCATCGCGGGTGAATTCGAGCGCTTCGGCGAGCACATCGATCACGACACCCGCTACGAACGCGGTGAGGAGTTCATCGCCGCCCTTCGCGCCCTGTGGGCGAAACCGGAGCGGGTGTCGTTTGACGGGCAGATCATCCAACTGACCGATGCGGTCGTGTCGCCTGGCCCCGTCAACGCGCCGGGACCAGGGGGTGTCGGGCCGCAGTTTTACGTGGGCGGCGCGTCGCCGCGTGCGCTGGACTTTGCCGCGCGTCAGGCTGATGTCTACCTCGCGTGGATCCTGCCGCGGGATGAGATCGCGGCGTTGCTCGACCGCACTCGTGCGGGGTACGCGGCGGCCGGCCGTGCGCCGGTGTTTGGGCTGCGTACGCACCTCGTGACCCGCGCGACCGAGGACGGCGCCTGGGCCGCGGCGGATGATCTGCTGTCGCGGGCCGCGGACCAGGTCAAGCAGCAACGCCAGACGGTCTTCGCCGGCGGCGCGATGGTGGGCCAGAGGGCGCAGTTGCGGGCGGACGTGAGCGAGCGTGCGCCCCGGCTGTGGAACGGCATCTCCGCCGTGCGCGTCAACTGCGGCACCGCTATCGTCGGCAGTTCCGAGCAGGTGGCAGACGAGCTACTGAGCTACTGGCGGCTGGGCTTCGATGAGTTTATCCTTTCCGGCTTTCCTCACGTCGAGGAGTGCCGGCGGGTGTCTCGCGACGTGCTGCCTATCGTGCGCGAGCTGATCGAGTGGGAGCGCGAAACGCACGTCACGTCGTGACCGGACGCGTCCGGACGTGGCAGCCACGCGCCGTTCGCGGCTCCGCTGCCGGCCGGCGCGCGGCCGGACCATCCTGAACCTGTGCCGGCCACGGCTGAATGGGGTGCACGCATGTTCTCCATCGAAGAATTGGCCCCTGGCGTGTTTGCTCGCATCGGCGGGCGTCCACTCGACCCGAACAGCGGCATCATTGTCGGCGACGAGGGCGTCACCTTAATCGATTCCGGCTACTCTCCGCGAGCGGCTCGTGAGATTGCGGCGGACATCGCCCGCATCACGCCTAAGCCCGTGACCACCGTGGTCATCAGCCACCACCATTGGGATCACTCGTGGGGGAATCAGGTGTTCGCCGGCGCCCATATCATCGGGCATGAGGCGGCCCGCGCGGCGATGGCGGCGGACCCCGAGGGCCAGCTTCGGATCGTCCACGCCATGGCTGACACCGCCGCCGGCTGGTACGGCATCACCCCCGCGTCGTTCGCCGCTCAACTGGACGAGCTGGATCTGACGCTGCCGACCGCGACCTACACCGATGAGGCGAGCCTGTGGGTGGGTGGGCGCGAGGTCCAACTGCTGCACCTCGGTCCCGGCCACACCTTCGGCGATACGCTCGTGTGGTTGCCGGCCGAAAAGCTATTGTTCGCCGGCGATGTCTTTTGCAACCATCTGATCCCGGTGGTCGGCGATGGCGATCCGGTCAACTTCGGCCGCGTGCTCAACCAGGTCGCGACGATGGAGGCGGCGGCGATCGTGCCCGGGCACGGTTCGCTCAGCGGCGCGGACGACCTCGCCGATTTCGCCGGCTGTCTGACGGCGCTGTGTGGCGAGGTCGCCACGGCCCGCGACGCCGGCGCTCCCAACCCCCGCGCCGCGTTCGAGCAGGTCCGTCTCGCCGACTTTGGCGATTGGCACGGGCGCGAGATGCTGCCCGGATCGGTGCGCCGCATCTATCGCGCGTTGGAGGCGGAGGGCGTGTAGAGATGTGCCCACCCGTTGCCACAATTGTCCGGCCTGTTGGCGTGGCAGCCAGAAAAAGTCGCTCCTCGTTGCGCGTAAGCAATCATCTCGATATAATTCCCGAGATACATTTAAGGAGAAGTTGATGATACGACGCCTCGCCCTCCTGCCCATCCTCGCTGCACTGGCACTGGTGTTTGTCGCTGCTTCCGACGCGCGGGTGGCGCACGCCGATCCGCGGGATTTCACGCTGATCAACGCGAACCCTAGCGTCACGCTGACCGAAGTGTATGTCGGTCCATCCAGCTCCAGCGATTGGGGTGACGATGTCCTCGGCCAAGACGTGCTCCTTCCCGGCGAATCGGTGTTCATCTACTTCACCCGATTCACCCCCGACAACTGCCTGTATGACATCCGGGTGGTGTACGTCGGCGGCGGCGAGGGTGTGCTCTACGACGTGAATCTCTGCGAGATCGATACCGTCACATTCCGCTGAGCACGACGTGCTCCACGAGTGATTGGCCATAACATCGCACGAGGCCCCGGCTGAACGGCCGGGGTTCTTCTGCGCCCCGCGAACCGTCGCCGTGAGCGCCATACCGGGCCGGTCCACCTGACGTTAGTGCTTCTAGACGATCAGTTCCGCGTCCGCCGTGTGGGGTGGGTTGGCGCAGTGCGTTGGGCTCCTCACCAGCGACGTCGCGTCCGAATCCCAGAAATCACCTGGAAAAGAGTGCGCGACGTGTCGATCTGGCTCCGCCTCGTTCGACGTCTAGGTAGAGACCGGTCACGCCGGTTGTGACCGTCCGGTAGCCGGATCTGCCGCACGGCGGAGCGGGAAGGAGAGGCGAGATGTACGTTACGCGGGTGGGTCATGCGAGCGATGGCGCCGGCGAACGGCGGAAGACGAGCATGTTGCTGTGGACCGTACAGGGGCTGCTCGCGCTGCTGTTTCTGTTCGCCGGCGGCATGAAGCTGGTCATGCCGATCGAGGAGTTGACGAGGGACATCGCGTTCCCCGGCCTGTTCATCCGGTTCATCGGTGTCTGCGAAATGCTCGGTGCACTCGGCCTGATCTTGCCTGGTCTTGCGCGCATTCGACCAGGGCTGACCCCGCTGGCCGCCAGCGGGTTGGTCATCATCATGATCGGGGCGACTATC